>JAMCRS010000479.1 GCA_023380675.1 Chloroflexota bacterium | reverse complement strand
GGTGCTTGAGGAGTGCGGCGTCGAGATCACCCTGGGCGATCTCGTAGACACGTTCGAATTCGTCATTCGTCGGCGAGGGAGTGGGCGTGGGAATCCTGGCGCAGAATCGGACGGGAGTAACGATCCGAAACTGCAAGGTCAAGGGATTCGACGTCGGCATGTACGTGGTGGGGGGACGGGACTTTGTCTTCGAGCGCAACGACACGAGCGGAAACTACGTGGACGACAATTATGCGATCGAGGAACTCAAGCCGATACCGCACGGCGGCATGATCCTGAACGGAATTCAGAATTCTCGAGTGCAGGCGAACACCTCGAACGGGAACATCACGGGCATTCAAGTTCTGAATTCGAGCCGCATCAAGCTGCTTCAGAATACGACGAGCCGAAATCGCGGCTGGGGAATCTACCTCTACGGCACCACGTCGAGCAGCATCTATACGAACACGGTGGAATACAACAATCGAAGCTGCCCCGAGTGGGGCCAAGACGCCGGCTGCGGCTCGGCCGGAATCGTTCTCACGCAAGGCTCGAACCGAAACCGGATCGGCTGGAACGCGCTGAACTACGACGGCGACGGGATCTATCAGGGCAACACGACGGCGAGCGCGAGCAACGACAACGAGATATTCGGAAATCAGATCGGCCACAGCGTCGCGAACGGGATCGAAGCGACGTTCAGTTTTCGCAATTACATCCACAACAACACGTTCACCGACGACAATTACGGAGGCTGGTTCGGTTATTCAACCCAGTTTCGGTTCGAGAACAACATCGTCCGCGGGGCACACGTGAAGAGCGTCCAGGCGGACAACTCACAATCGAGCCGATACGTGGGGAATACGTTCGACGGCGCCGACCTCCTACTGCAGCCAGTGCAGGGTGGAACTTGCGCGGGGAATATCGTCGACGAGAGCAAGAATACCCTGCTAAACAACGCACACATCGTAACGTCGGGATGCCAATGATCAAGCTAACGGTCACAACGTTTCTAGTCGCGCTTTGCCTCTTCGGGTTTTCCGCAAGCGTTCCGGTCACGTCGGCCGCGCCAGCGGCCCAGGCATCGCCTTCGCCGCCGACCCCGACCGACGAGCCGCCCAAGCCGCCGTACGTGTTTCCGACGCCGATCTATATCCCAACGTATCCGGGAGACACGGCGACCCAGCCGACCTCCGCGCCGGGCTCGGCAAGCCCTAGCGGGGCGACCAGCTACACGGTGCTGAGCGGCGACAGTCCGTGGACCATATCGCAAAAGGTCTACGGCGACGGCAGCAAGTATCGGCTCATCATGAGCGCGAACAGCCTAACGGACTCGACCCGCCTGCGTGTGGGCGCCGTACTGACGATTCCGCCGCTTGGGTCGAGTGCCCCGGGCGCCGGGCCGTCGCTAACGCCGGCAGCAGCGGCCGCCGGGGCGCCCTCGGCGACGACAGTGCCAGCTACGCCGGCAGCGCCGTCTACGGCGGAGCCGAGCGTCCAGCCTTCTGAGACACCGGCGGCGCCGTCCGGATTCGACGGATCGACCGCAGTACGTCTCGCTTCAGCGGTCGTCAACGTCGGATCGGCGATCCTGGTCTTGGCGGCGCTCTTGTCGGCGACGCTCGCGGTCTTTGCTTACATACGTGCTCGGCGCATGCAGATGCTGAACATGCGCAAGATCAGGCTGATGATAAGGCAATAGAAAAGAGGGGCTGTCCACGAGAGGTGTGGACAGCCCCTCTCATTTTCGCAGCGAGGCTTTGATCTTTTCGCCGGTCGCGTTCCGCACGCGAACGATCTTGCGCCTCGAGGTGTGCCCTGATACGATTTCGACCTGAGCGCGGCTGACGCCAAGTTGGTCGGCCAGAAATTGGATCAGCGCCTCATTCGCCTTGCCGTCGGTCGGCGCCGACCTCAAGCGCACCTTGAGGGTCTCCCCTTCCCACCCGGCGATCTCGTCCCTGACCGACCGAGGGACGACCTTGACCGATATCGTCGCGGCCTGAAGCGTCATCGAACGAGTGCTCCGCTCGCCGAGCGAGCCACGCCCAGCGCGGCGAGAGCCAAACCCCACAGAAATTCGCCAGTCAAGAGGACGAAGACGGATGCGTAAACGCCGGCAAACGTGACGTAGACTGCGAAGATGCCAGCGAGGAGCGGACGCGCCGTCGAGGGACTATGGGCCATCAAGCGGAGCCCGAACAGCATGAGAGGCATTTCGGCGACTGAAATGCAGAGGAGGAACAGGAATAGGACCACCTCGCCAAATGCGCCCTGAACGAGAACCGGGATGCGAGAGGAAACGAGTACGGCGCCGGCGTAGATTCCTCCGCAGAAGACGAGTCCGAGCACCGCAGGTACGAGGATCGATTTCTTCATGTCGCCGTCGAAGGCGAAGCGGCGTAACTGCCGCCCTCAGATCGACTCACGCCGAAATGCCTTCTCGATCACCTCGCGCGTTTTCGGAGCGAGCTCGAACGCATCCAACGCGCTGAGCGGAACCCACTGCGCGTCGACCACGTCGCTCGCCGGGCGCAAGATGCCGTCATGATAATTCGCGACATAGTCCAGAATGACGTAGTGGAACTGCACTCGACCCTCGCCGTCACGAACGACGAATTCGAACGTGTCTACGAGATCGCCCAGGGTGATCTCGACGCCGCACTCCTCAAGCACCTCGCGGTCCGCCGCTTCACGCAATGTCTCGCCCAATTCGACCGCTCCCCCCGGCAGGCTCCAATCGCCCTGCCGCGGCGGATTGCCGCGCCGGATCAGCAAGGCCGCGCCCTCCTTACGGACGACGACGCCGACGGCGCAAATAGGCCGCTCAGGATAGTCGCGGCGGTCCGACCCTTCTGGTCCCGGGCGGCTAGTCATCCGAACCTATCGTACGGTCTGACAGGGGCGTGAGCTTGACGCCAGGACGATGCGGACCCGGCATCAAGCGTCCTCCGCCGGCCGAATGTCTTTGACGTTCAATTGGAGCCGTGACTCTCCTCCCCACCGGCGCGCTTGCAACTGGTAGGCAATGTCGACGCGGTCGGGGAGACTGCCTACCCAACTCGCCTGTCGAAACGCGATCGCGTCCCACACCACCTGACCGTCGCTCAACAGTAGCTTGAGGTGTTCGCCCCCCACCGGCCGTGCGTCGCGGACCATGTTGTTCCGACTCAGAAAGACCGGCTCGCGATTGCCATAACCGAACGGTGCTAGCTCTTCGATCGCGTTGTGGAGCGACCAGCTCATTTCGCTCAGCGGCGCCTCTGCATCGATCGACAGAGTGGGCGAGAGCTCGATCGTGGAAAGCGAACGTTCGGCCAGGGACCTCAAACGCGTCTCCAAGGCTTCCAGCTTGTCGTTCTGGACCGTAAAGCCGGCGGCCATGGCGTGACCGCCGTGCCGCACGAGCAAATCCTTGCACTCGTCGAGCGCGGCGACGACGTTGAATTCGCTGATGCTGCGGGCCGAGCCGCGGCTCTCATCCTCGACGCGATGGACGGCAATCGCCGGGCGGTAAAACTCTTCGGAAAGCCGGCTCGCGATCAAGCCGACGATGCCTTCCGGGAATTCGGGCGCGGAGACGAAGATCAAATGGTCCCGCTCGGCATCGGCGCCGACGGCATCGCGCGCCTTGAGCGTCATCTCGGCGGTCAAGCGCTGCCGCTCGCGGTTCGTCTCCTCGAGCCTGAGCGCGAGACTCTCCGCTTCTCCCGGATAGTGCGTCGCCAACAGGTTGTACGCCATAAGCGCGCTCTCGAGCCGGCCGGCGGCATTCAGGCGAGGGCCCAGCGTGTATCCGATCGTGCCCGTCTCGATCGCGTCCGGGCGAATGCCGGCTTGACGGATGAGCGCCTGGAGGCCGGGCCTTTCCGAATCGCTGAGTTGAACCAGCCCGCGCCTGACGAGCACCCGGTTCTCGCCGGTAAGGGGCACGAGGTCGGCGACCGTCCCCAGCGCGACCAGGTCGACCAGAGCCTCTTCGGAGATGG
>JAMCRS010000478.1:898-3022 GCA_023380675.1 Chloroflexota bacterium | reverse complement strand
CGACCAAACGATCCACCAACGCATCGCCGAAACTCTCGCGGGCCTGTTCCTTTCGCATCAGCCGGCCGGAAGGATCGACCAATCCGACGCGGAGCATTTCGGCGGCAGCGTCCACCAGCCCCGAGCCGCAGATGCCGATCGCGCGCGTCCCGCCGCCGATGATTTGCACGTGCACGTCGTCGTCGATCCGCATGCCTTCGATGGCGCCGTCGCTCGCGCGCATCCCGCACTTTATCTGTGCGCCTTCAAACGCGGGGCCCGCCGGCGCGGCGGTCGCCAGCGTCTTGCTCGACGAGCCAAGCACGATCTCGCCGTTCGTGCCGACGTCGATATAGAGTCGCAGCTTGTCGTCCTTGTTGCGCGCGATCCCGGTCGCGATGACGCCCGCGACGATGTCTGCGCCCACGTATGCGCCGAGGTGCGGCAGCGTGGATAAACGAGCCTGCGGGTGCAGCTTGAGTCCGATCTCGGCGGCCGGCAGCGAAACGGACTCTTCGATTGCCGGAATGAACGGCGCTATCGAGATCGGCTCCGGGTCGATGCCGAGGAGAAGGTGGAGCATGGTCGCATTACCAACCGCTACCGCTTCGTATACGTTTTCGCGTGCGACGCCAGAGGCGGTAAGCAAGCCGTCGAATAAGTTGTTGATCGTCTCCACGATTCGGGTCTGCAGCGTCGCCAGCCCGTCCGGCTCGGACATGGTGTAGCTCGCCCGCGAAATGACGTCGGCCCCGAACGGCGCCTGGCCGTTGAGTGTGGATTGGACCGCCGCAACCGCGCCCGTTTTCAGGTCCACGACGGCGCCCACGACAGTCGTCGTCCCGATGTCGAGAGCGAGTCCAAAGGCACGGGCGGAGGTGTCGCCTCCTTCGATCGCGATGAGCTCGTCGCCGCACACCACCGCGGTCACGCGCCAATCGTTGCTGCGCAGCGTCTTGGGGAGCGCGCGCCATACGGCCGGATCGGCGCGCACGGCCAAGCCCTCCTTGTCCAGCGCGGTGAGGACGCGGGCGAGGTCAGGCTGCTGGTCGTCGAGCGTCGGCTCGGCGAGCTCGAGGTAGAATTTCGACACGTTCGGATCGATTGCGACGTGGCGGCCGTATCCGAGAAGTGCGGCTTTCGGCGAGGTCATGAGCCGCGGCACTTCTGCCGTGCATTCTCCGTGGATCGCGGCGCGGCACGAGAGGCGCCAGCCGCCGGCAATCTCATCCGCCGAAAGGTATTTGCGGTCGGCGTCCGTGCTCGAGTCTGCGCCCTCGAGCATTTTCACTTTGCATTTGCCGCACGTGCCGCGCCCGCCGCACGTGCTGTCGATCGCGAGGCCGGCCCAGTTGGCCGCGTTGAATACCGTGGTGCCTTCGGGCGCGTGCGTGACGATCTTTTGTGGAAGAAACGTAACCTGATACTTCATCCAGCAGCCAATCCGGACCCACCCTCTTGAGATTTCGATTTACCGCTCGTTCAGCGTGCCCCACCCTCTGCCTTTTTTGCCCTGAACTCGGCGATCCAGCTCACGGCGTATTCGTCGTGGCCCAGGAGCACGTCGCTCGCGCGGATCGCTTGACGAATCGTGTCGTTCGTCGCGTCGGTGATGGCGCAGGTGAGGCCGCACGTCATCGCCATAGAAAGATACGCCGCGGTCAGAGGCGGCCGCTCCGGCAAGCCGAACGAGATATTACCGGCGCCGCACACCATATTGACCCCCAACGCCTCGCGGATCATCCGCATGGTCGCGAGCGTGACCTTGACCGCTTGAGGGTCTGCCGCCACCGTCAACGCCAGCGGATCGATGATGACGTCCGCCGCGGGAATCCCGTGGTCCTGGGCGCGCTGCACGATCTTTTGCGCGATCGCGACGCGTTCTTCGGGGTCCATCGAGATGCCGGTCTCGTCGTTGGCCATGCCGATCACGGCGGCGTTGTATTTCTTTACGAGCGGAAGGATCATTTCCAGGCGCTCGTCCTCGCCGGTCACGGAATTGACCAGCGGCTTGCCCTCGTAGCTCGACAGCGCCGCTTCGAGCGCTTCGACGACCGAGGAGTCGATCGAAAGCGGAACGTCGGTGCACTGGCTCACGACGCGGATCGCTTCGACCAACAGTTCCGCTTCGTTCGCGGTCGGGAT
>JAMCRS010000478.1:0-888 GCA_023380675.1 Chloroflexota bacterium | reverse complement strand
CCGGCGTTGACGTCCAACATCTGTGCGCCGCTGGCGGTCTGGCCTTGCGCGTCACGCCGCACGCGCGTGAAATCGCCCGCGGCCATTTCTGCCCCGAGCTTTTTGCGTCCGCTCGGATTGATCCGTTCGCCAATCATGACGAACGGATGCTCGGGGCTGATGACGACGCTCTTCGTCTTCGAGAACAGTGTTGTTTCCATGGGTCCGTGTCCGGTATCCGTCTCAGGTCGCGTCTCTACCGTACGCCCTCTTCCGGTTCGGCCGCGCTCATCATTTGCTCCACCGCTCCCACCGCATCCGCGAGCGCGCCGCCGGGCGCGTCTCCCGCCGCGCCGACAAACTCCTTTGCCTTGCGCGCAGTCGAGCTGGCGTCCGGGCAGTACGCATCCGCGCCGACCATTTCGCCGTACTGGGCCGTCACCGGCGCGCCGCCGACCATCACCTTGACCTTGTCACGCAGACCCGCTTTCTTGAGCGCCTCGATATTGACCTTGAACATCGGCATCGTCGTCGTCAAGAATGCCGAGAACCCGACGATGTTCGGCTCGTGCTGCTGGACCGCCGCGACGAACTTTTCGGGCGAGGTGTTCACTCCCAGGTCGAATACCTCGAAACCGGCCCCTTCCAACATGATGTTGCAGAGGTTCTTGCCGATGTCGTGCACGTCTCCTTTGACCGTACCCATGACGACCTTGCCAACCGTCTTCTCACCCTTGGCCGCCAGAAGCGGACGCAGCAACGTCAGCGCCCCCTGCATCGCTTTGGCCGACATCAACATCTCCGGGACAAAAAAGTCGCCTAGCTCAAAACGCCGGCCGACCTCTTGCAGCGCCGGCAGCAGTGCCTTGTACAACAAATCGACGGGCTCGATTTCTTCGTCGAGCCCCT
>JAMCRS010000477.1 GCA_023380675.1 Chloroflexota bacterium | reverse complement strand
TTGACCTTCCTTCGTACCATTTATGTGGGGTTACATAAAAAGTACGAATGGAAGGTCCTTTTGGTTTCACTCTGTCAAGCGACTTTTGAGAAGCCGTGGGCCCGAGAGTGTGGCAAGTCCCATAGCCGTGTCACTGCGAAGGACGAGGCGGCCGGAGAGAAAGTCCTACGGCCGTGTCACTGCGAAGGCGCGCAGCGCCCGAAGCAGTCTCGCGCGTTGATTCCCGAGCGTGCGTTGTTGGGAACCGCGCGCTTTGTTAGCTCCGCGCGAGATCCGCACACTTGCCCTGGCGTGACACGACGCTTCTCCGCAGTCTCGGGTGGCCCAGTGCCGGGGTTCGCTGCGCCTGCGTCTTTCCAGGAAAATCAAAGTGTGTTAAAATCTATCCAGGTAACGCCCACCGCCGCATGCCGGCAAAGACGCAAGCATGACGCCGAAACAGTCGAGCTTTCTGACCAGGCTCGTTCTCCTCAACCTCATCGTGTACGCGGCGCTCGGCCTCTACTTTTTTGGACCGTCCCTCGCGCCCCTGCTCGCACCTTATCTCGCGCGCCTCACGCCGGTCGCGTTCCGGCCGACCCGAACGCGCACCCCCACCGTGCAGCCGAGCGCTACTCGCGCGCCGACGCGCGTGCTGGCGGCCGCCAAACCGCGCGCGACGAGCGCCGCGCCCCGTGCGCCTGTCTCGGCTCCGGCGCCAGACCCCGTACAGGACGGCGCAAGCCCACAGGACCCGATGATTCCGGCGGACGCGTGGCGAACGCTGGGCGGCGGAAGCAAAGTGTGGTACATGATCGGTAGCGGCGGAGTGCACATGGACGTGTTCCTGGAGGTGAAGCCGATCGAAAGCGTCGCGATGGACGTTTACGCCCCAAACCAATTGGAGCAGCCGATCGGAAGCGGGACGGTGGACAAGTCGGGCCGGCTGGCCTGGGCCGGCGGGCACTGGCAGTCGGAAGGCAACTGGCTCGCGCTCGTGACCAACAAAGGCCCGGCCGGGCTTCAATACAAGCTGACGAGCGCCATCCACGACATCAGCCACAAATCCTGTTACAGCTACTGGGAGTACATCGGGACCTCACGCGTCTATTGGACCAAGTGCGAATAACGTACCAAAAACCCGTTTTCTGCAAGAAAACGGGTTGTGGTCCACGCTCGCGCGGTAGATTTGGCGAAGGTATTGTTGCGAGAAAACGGGTTGAGGTCTACCAGCCGCGTGACCATCCGGTGCAGGCGCATGCCGGCGCCCGGCGACAAGCGCCTATCGCGGTCGACTTTCACCGCGCGAGAGTGTGGAGAAAGTCGGAAGCGTGTGTCACTGCGAGGGTGCGGAGCGCCCGAAGCAGTCTCGCGCGTTGATTCAGGTGCTTGCGTTGGTTTGAAACGTGAACTCTCATTGCTCCGCGCGAGATTGCGCGCCTCGCTTGCGAGGCAACGTCCGCACACTTGCCCTGGCGGTTACGTGGCTGTGGCGCAGTTCTCCACAGTCATGCCAGGGAAGTGCGCGGGCTCGCAACCCCGGCATGACTGTGGCGCACTTCACAGCCACGGTCCCGCCGGGGCAGGTGTGACACGTTGTTTCTCCAAACTCTCTCGCCGCTCCAGTTTTGACTTACGAAGCGACCGGAAATATAATGGTCATGTAAGCCGGCAAATCGCTGGTTACATAAGCATCGAAACTTGACTCGACTGGCATAGGCAGCCTGTGTGGCCGCACGTGTTGGGGTGGCGCATGGGCGCCGCAGCCTGGTCGGGGCACCCGTCGCTTGGCGCTCGAGCGCGATTGCAGTGGGTGCTTTTTTATTTTGGTCCGCGCAGCGCATTCCGCCGCTCGAGGAACGGACTCGACATGGACATCGACTCTCACACTGTCACTCTCTACGTCCTCCTGACCTCATTCGTCATGTCCGCCGGGCTGTTCGCCCTGTCGCGCTCGTTTCCCAACTACATGAAGGGGACCACCCATGCCGTTTCGGCGACGCTGGTGCAGGCGGTGGGGTGGGCGGTCCTCGGAGTGGGCGGAACGCTGTTCGGCCCTTTATCCGTGGTCGCCGGATACACGCTCATCACGCTCGGCGTGGCGTTGTACTACCACGCGGTCAAAGCGTTCAAGGACGAATCGTTTCGTGTGGTCGGTCCGTATGCGCTCCCGGCTGCGGCGTTCGCCGCCTCCACCTATTTTACCGCGGCCGATCCGAACCCGGCGGCCCGCAGCGCGGCGGTGTCGGCTGCGGCGGCGTTCCTGTTCTTGATGTGCGTCAAGGCGACCGCGTTCGACGGCACGAGTCCGCGCGGCTTTAGCCACTGGTTCACCGCCGGCGCATTCGCACTGAGCGCCGCGGTCCTTGCGGCAATTGCGCTGTATGCCGTCGCGTTTCGGGTCGACGCCGCGGGGCCGGTCGTCCAAGCTTCGCTCGAGCGCGCGTTTCTATTCTCGTTCCAGATCACCGTGACCGGCTTTGCGTTCGGCTACGTGCTGATGTGCCACGACCGCTACGTCCTGGACATCGAGCACCTCGTCATGCTGGACTCGTTGACCGAGACCTACAACCGCCGCGCGATCCGCTACCTCGTTCAGACCGAGATCGCGCGGTCCACGCGCGGGGACCTGCCGATGTCGGTCATGGTGATCGACATCGACCGGTTTAAATTCATCAACGATACGCTCGGGCACTCGGCCGGCGACGCGGTGCTAAAGTTCGTCGCCGCGACGCTGGGCGATCAGCTCCGCGAGCAGGACCTCGTCGGGCGGTACGGCGGGGACGAGTTCCTGGTCGTGCTGCCGGACACGGTTGAGGCCGAGGCCCCCCGGATCGCGGAGCGGATCTGCCGCGCCGTCGACGAGACCAAGCTTGCGATCGATAATCGATCGATCGGGATTTCGCTCAGCGTCGGCGTCGCCTGCCTGAGACACAAAGAGCCGGACTGCGAACAGCTCATTCGCCGGGCGGACCTGGCGATGTACGAGTCCAAGAACCTCGGCGGCAATTGCGTGAGCGTCGCCGATCAATTGCCTTGACGTTTGGCCCGTTCGACAGTGGAAGAGGAGGGTGCGGTAGTTGGAACACACGCATAGTCTCCCACGTCCCGAACACCGCCTCGCGGCGCTGATCTTCGCGGTGACCGCGTTCGTTTTTCTTCCAACGTGGGCCTGGCTGGCAGAAGCATGGTGGACGGACGCGTACTATTCGCACGGGCCGCTCGTGCTCTTGATCGGGCTGTATTTCATTTGGGCGCGCCGCCGGGTCCTGATCTCCGATCGCGGCGCGCCGAACAGCCTCGGCTACCTTCTCCTCGCGGCGTCGCTCGGTCTCCATCTTTGGGCGACCGTCTGGCGCGCTTACTATATCTCCGCGCTGACGATCCCGTTTGTATTCTTCGGTCTCACGCTGGGGCTGTACGGCTGGCCGACTGCACGCACCCTCCTGTTTCCGCTGGGATTCCTGTTTTTCATGGTCCCGCTTCCGCTGGCCGAGAGCGTCGGTCCGGTGTTGGAGGCGTGGACGGCGTCGACCGCGACCGCGTTCGCGCAGGGCATTGGCGTTGCGGCGCAGAACATCGGCTCAGAAGTGTATCTGCCTAACTCGACGTTCACGGTTGGGATTCCGTGCGGCGGGCTAAACTCTGTGATCGCGATCACGACGCTCGTCGTGCTTTGGGCCTACGTCACGCGTGGGGGAGCGCTCGGACGCGGGCTGGTGCTCCTTGCGGCGGTGCCGATCGCATTGGCGGCGAATACGGTGCGGATCGCGCTCCTGTTCGGCATCGCGTCGGCGTGGGGAGCGCAGGCCGGCATGGACTATTTCCACTCCTGGTCGAGCCCGGTCTTGTTCCTCGTCGCGTTCGCCATCCTCCTCGCGCTCGCCCGGCTGCTCGGCTGCTCGGAGGTGCGGTGGGAGGCCGTACTGCCGTCATGAAAGCGTCGCTTCGCTACGCGGCGCTGCTCGCCGCGCTCTCGACGGTCGCCGCTGCGACGCTCCTTTTGTCCGCCCGGACCACGGCGCCCCCGGCGCCCGAGGCGACGACGACCGCGGAGCCGCTGCATACTTACCTCCTCGACGTCGCCGGCTGGTATCAGATCACGCCAAACGAGCGAGCCGTCGCCACCCCGCTCGACTTTTCCATAGACGGGCTCCATGCGCTGCCGCCGAGAGTAGGGCGTTGGACCGGGGCACCGTATCCGCTCGAGCCAGAGGTGGACGAATGGCTGCAGGACCCGGAGGTCGCGCTCTCGACTCTCTATCGCGACGACGCCGGCCACGAGGCGTGGTTCTCGGTCTTTGGGAGCCGCAGCCAAAAGAGCTACACTCTGTTCGAGCACACGCCAATCACGTCGTACCCCGCCGCCGGCTGGACCCTGCTCGAGCACGGTGTAGCGCCCATCACGATCGGGGGCCGGCAGAGCGTCGTGCAAAAGGCGACCCTGACAAAGGGCGGCGAGCGCCGGGTCGTGTTGTACTGGTATCAGTGGAGCGATTTCAACCGCGACCCGGAGCAGGGGTTGTTGGCACTCCGGCTGCACATCCCGATCGTCTCGACCGATCAGGATGCGTTGAACGCGGGCGCGGATTTCCTCGGCGCGATCTATCCCCAGGTATTGGAGTGGCACCGCTTCTGAACGGCGCGGCGGATGCAACCGGCTGCTCCTGACCTGGCCGACTAAACCTCCGGGCCTTGGTCCTGCCGGGGTTCGAGCAAATGATGCAATGGGCTGCAACCGACTGGGCCGACCAAACCCCCCGGCCCCCTTCCCTAAAGGCGGGAGGTTGCTGTTTCCTTGATAAGCGCGACTGACGCAGAGGTCAGTCGCGGTCTGTGCAGTTGCGTTGGGCCGGGTATTTGGTTGTCCATGACTTTGCGATATAATTGAATCGTACGGCTAAGCTTTGTCCCAGGCAACATGTCTAGGAATCGCCTTGTCGAGGAGGCGTTTTGGTGTTTGCGCGCGGGACGGCGAGGCTGAAAGCCGGATCACAAATGGGAACACGATACACCTGTCGTGCGGCGCGGACTTGCGCCGCCGGCGGGTGTTTTGTTTTTGCCTTGGCCGTGCGAAGGGCAATGCAGCACTGACGGAGAACATGCGCCTCAAGTCATTGGCGGTAGGGAAGCGGATTTCTCCGTGAAGGGCTGCCACTCCAACAACGTCAGGCTAAGTCCGCCAACGCGCAATTCGGGCGGCGTTGAGACAGCGGCAGTCGGTATCGTTTCGCACGCGCCTTTGGGCGCGGTGCCGCGGCGGAGGCTGGCGCCCGCGGCGATTCGCCGTTTTTTATTCGGACGGATCGTGCGTTCGCACCCTAAGAGGAGCGCAATGTCAGCATCCTTCGATAAAGCAAAGAAGCACGTGAGAATTAGTAACAAGGTAAAACAGATTGCCGAGAGCTTGGGTTACGCCGATCACGTCTATGCGGCCACGCACGCGTTCGGCCAGATGGCAAAGGTCTTCCACGAAGCAGAACTCGAGAGCGGCGAGCAGTTTTGGAGCATCAAAGCCTGGAAGCGCGCTGTTCCGAGGGCTCGAGGTCTGAAAAACCCTGACCTCGTCATCACTGACACGAAGCGTGTCATGGTCTTTGTAGAAGTCAAGTGGGGAACGGTGGCGGGACCTGATACCGATCTGAGATTGGGTTTGAAAGACGTGGAGAAGCTGCGGTGTTTGCTCCGTGCTCAGTCTGTGTTCTGCAATATCAATGGGCCAGTGGGCGAACTCCCAGCCAAGCTCCTGCACAGAGAATTCTCGATAGATGAACAGACCCAATTTATCCTAGTCACGGATATCCCCACGGCTCCAAAACTCCGATCACACCTTGATCGGTGGGACGAGATAGGATTTCTGGTCACAGACATCGAGAAGTGTGTAGGTAGGTTCCGGCCCGTGCGAGACGAGTTGGCAAAACGAATTTGACCTTGATGAGCGTGCACGCGCCAGCCGCGACACGTGTGCGACCGGTGACGCTTCGCGGCACGATCGGGACCGCGTTGATCGTCGACGCGGTGCCAGTAGCTTGCAGATCGTCCTTTGCCAATACTAGCCGCCGCGGCGGGACCGCCGAGTGGACGATCGACACACGGAGGAAAAATGAAGTTCGGGATCCGCAAACCGTCGATAAGAAAACGGATCGCTGCCCGAACGTCGTGGAAACGCGTCGTTCGCAATAACCTGGGCCTGAAGGCGCCGCGCGGATATGGATGGATCACGAATCCCAAAAAGGCGGCGTACAACCGGGTTTACAACAGAACCACCAAGGGCTGCTTTACGCTGGTGCTCGCGTGTCTGGCACTTGCTGTGGCTTTCGCTAGAGTGTTCCTGGCATAGCGCCAGGGAAGGGTGCGGACAATGAACAGACGGGCCCTATTCGTTGCAGTCGCTTTGACCGTCTTCGTCGCATGCGCATGTCTGACGTGCTTCGCTTCCGCCGGGTTGGCCTCCACTTGGCGTTCGACCAGCCCGACGCTAGACCGGCTGTCCGAGACGACGGAGCCGGCGGATGCAACTCTTGGCGCCACAGCGACAACCAGGCCGACGGCCAAACCGTCGGCGACCAAAACCTTGGTTACGGCTGTTACAAGTACGCCCATCAGGGAATTACCGACGGCCAGCGAACCCAAACCCACGCCCACGAGTACCAGCACAAGCGCACCCAAAGCCGCACCATCAAGCACACGACCGGCACCCTCGCCAGTACCGGTCCCGCCGGCAGCTGCGAAACCAGCAGGCAATTGCAGCCCGGCTTACCCGGATGTATGCATCCCGCCGCCACCGCCTGACCTGAATTGCCGTGACATTCCGTATAAGAATTTCAGGGTTCTGCCGCCCGACCCACACCGCTTCGACGGGGACAAGGACGGAATTGGATGTGAGAGTTGAGCGAATGGATCTGTACTCACTACACCTTGCTCGATTTGAAGAACCTTGGCTTTCCCAGGGGTTACACAGAAATCGACGAGAGCGTGACGATGGTACTGAACGTAAAGAGGGGCGGCGACGGCGGCTGGAACTGCGAATACTGGAGAGGAGCCGTTCACGGCTCGCTGGATTCGACCTTGGGCGCGTTGGAAGGACTCCTGGAATTCAGGAATGCGGGTAACCGATATCGAATCCAGGAGATACGGGCAGCCGAAAAGAAAGCGATCGAGTTCTTGCTTCGACATCAACTTTTCAGATCGCATCGGACCGGCGCGATCATCGATCCGAAAATGCTGCGGTTTGCTTTTCCCTGCTGGTGGCACTATGACATTCTGCGGGCGCTCGATTATCTGCAATCCGCCCGGGCGCTGTTCGACCCGAGAATCGCCGAGGCGTTGGCGTTCGTTCGCAAGAAACGCAGACCGGACGGCAAGTGGCTCTTGCCGTCCCGCTACAAAGGGGCCGTTCATTTCGAAATGGAGCAAGCTGGCGCTCCAAGCCGATGGAATACGCTCCGAGCGATGAGGGTGCTCAAGTATTTCGGGGATAAATGATTTCGCGCAGCGTATAGGGTCCGGTCGGCGAACCGGGCCGTATTGCTCTGCGCCCCGCAAGACCCGTCGGCCGGTGCGCCCGGTCCACAGGCATCGAAAGAAGTGGGGTCAAGAGATGCAAGTGAGCAAAAGCGTCCGGTGTGATCGATTCCCCTGTTCGGATGTGAGGCACGATTGCTACATCGTTCCCGACGTCAATACTCGAGCACGCAGAATCTCGATCGTATTGATCGCGGAAGCCGCAAAGCTCGTACTGATAATCGCCTCTTCCCACGGGATGTAGGTCCTCGGGATCACGTTTCACACGCCGAGCGCCGCGCATGCCCACGACATCGCCGCGCACTAACGCGACGTTCGACATGTTGATGCCGTTTCCTGGCACCCGACCCTTCCGGAAGCTGGACGCCGCAGGGTCTGGTGATTGTACACATCGCGTAGGGGCAGCGCCTTGTGCCTGCCCAATTGTGGGCGACCACAAGGGATCGCCCCTACATGTGGGTAACCACCAGTTGACGCCGTTTCCTGGCACCCGACCCTTCCGGAAGCTGGACGCCGCAGGGTCTGGTGATTGTACACATCGCGTAGGGGCAGCGCCTTGTGCCTGCCCAATTGTGGGCGACCACAAGGGATCGCCCCATGTGGGTAACCACCAGCGCAGGGCGTATTGTGACGCGGGCCAGGCATAAGTATAATAGTCGAGGCGAAGTCCGTCAGGAGGTGGTCTATTACAGACGAAGTATCAGTAGGCACGTAATCTCCCGACGCACGCGCGAGATCGCAACGACGCGAGACTTACGCTCGGCACAGCAGGCCGTCGACGAGATCAAAGAGGACTGAGCGATAGACAACAAACAAAGACACGATAGAGGCTCCCGATCATGCACCAGGCCCCGACCCTTCTTGTGATTCTCCTAGGTTTATCCGGGTTTCTTTCCGTCTACCTGGCAGCCTGGGCCCAGCTGCGCTCGAGAGTCCCTTCGGCGCGCGAGTTTTCCTATTTGCTCTGGGCGGTCGCCTTCTACACGCTAGGCTATGCCATTGAGATCTCGCGGTCGGACCTTATCGGCATTCTAGAGGCCGTCCGTGTGGAGTATGTCGGCCTCGCCTTTATTCCCGCGCTCTTGATGCTTTTCGTCCTTCGTTTCGTGGGCGTGCCAACCCCGCGGTGGGTCGCCTCTCTCTTGCTGATCGTCCCCGTGATCACGCTCGCCATAGTCTTTACGGTGGAACACCAAAACTTGTACTACATAGACCCACGGGTCGTCGACGGCCCATTCTTCCCCGTCTTGACGTTCGAACGCGGCGCCTGGTACTACGTCCACTATGCCTACCTGGAAACCGTAACGTTGGCGGCGCTGATTCTTCTCGTCGCCAACGCCTATCGTTCCGACTGGAAACACAAGAGGCAGGCCATCGCCGTCGCCGCCGGCGGCGCTGTCCCTATGATCAGCGGGTTTGCGTATTTCTTTGGCATGGTTCCAGGCAAACTGGATCCAGGGCCCTTTGCGCTTTCTGTTTCGGCCCTGGTCTTTGCGTTCGCTTTGTTCAAGCTTGGATTGTTCGAATTGGTTCCCGTAGCACGCGAAATGGCGTTGGATTCAATCCGCGACAGCATTCTGGTCGTGGACAAACAGGGCCGATTGCAGGACCTCAACAAGGCAGCATGGCGCTTGCCGGGAGCGACCGGCCTGGGAATCGGCAACCCGCTGCCGAGTGACAATCCCTTGACCGACCACCTTCGGCCGCTGCTGGACAATGCCAAAGAGAGCGTGGAATTTTCCGCCGCCGACCCGGAATCCGGGATCCATTACTACAACGCGACAGCGTACAAGATCCTGACCAAGCTCTCTCAACTCGATGGCATCGCCATTGTAATCAGCGACGTCACAGAGACGGTGGGGCTGATGAGCCAGCTGCGGCACCAGGCGAACACCGACGAATTGACCGGCATATTGAACCGCCGGCACCTGATGAAGCTGGGCACCCAAGCGGTCGACGTATCGCGCCGCACCGGGTCGCCGCTGGGAGTGATTCTCATCGACCTCGACGAATTCAAAATGGTCAACGACAAGTACGGGCACGCGGCCGGGGACGAGGTCCTGCGTAATGTCGCGCAATGTTTCCGGAAGGGGCTCCGGAATATCGACATACTCGGTCGGTACGGCGGCGAAGAGTTTGCCGTCTTTCTACCGGACGCCGATATCGACACCACGGTGCAGGTTGCCGAGCGGCTCAAACGGCAACTGGCCGAGCGGACCATCCAGCTCGGCCACGAGAGGATCGTCGTCACGGCAAGTTTCGGGGTCTTTTCGATTTCCACGGGCGATGGAACGACGATCGACGACCTCTTGAAGGCCGCCGACCTCGGACTGTACCGGGCGAAGGGCCGCGGCCGGGATCAGATCTCGCTGCCGGGGAGCGGCGCAACGTCTGACGAGAACTCCTAGGATGAGCGAATCGGCGAGACGGGTGCCTGCCGCGGGCGCGGTTGCTTGGCTTCGTTTCAACAGGTGCAGCGGGCAAGCGAACGTGCGGGGGCATTCCGTGATGGTGGCCCCTACGACGCGGCATGGCCGACGCGCGGTGGGCAACCACATAGGGTTGCCCCTACGCCGCGGCGTGGCCGGCCGGCGGTGGGCAACCACATAGGGTTGCCCCTACGCCGCGACGTGGCCGGCCGGCGGTGGGCAACCACATAGGGTTGCCCCTACGCCGCGGCGTGGCCGGCCGGCGGTGGGCAACCACGCAGGGTTGCCCCTACAACGCGACGTGGCCGGCCGGCGGTG
>JAMCRS010000476.1:11984-12999 GCA_023380675.1 Chloroflexota bacterium | reverse complement strand
CCGTGGCGCTTGTGGTGAGGGAAACTACCCAGTGTGGGGAAATGCGCGGTGATCTCCACCTCATCGACGGCTCACTGTTGCATTTCCGCGAATACGTACGTCAACGCCGGGATTTGCCGGCCGAGCGCTACACCTACGTTTATCATTATCAGAACCCCGACGGAACTTTGATCTTCCGATACGATAACACCGCGCATTTCCCCACACTGGGTAATTTCCCTCACCACAAGCACCAAGGCGCCGAATCAAGTGTCATCTCATCCGGCGCCCTCGATCTGGTAAGCGTACTTGCCGAAATCGAATCATCGATTCGCATCGACTGATCCGCCCTCGCCGGCAGGGCCTTCCACCCCAAACTTTGCGTCTCGCCACTCCGTCACCGTAATCATCCGACGGCTTGACTAGCGCGACGTCATCGACTCGGATCTTGCATCGCCGCATGCAGCCGCGCGCGCTCGAATTGGTCCAGCGCTTGCGTGCGCATGTCGATCATCGCCGCCTCGAGGTACGGATAGATCAGCCAGATCGATCCCCCGCCGAACAGGACGCCGGTGATCACCCGCAGCGCCGCGTCGCTTTCGCGCAGCCCGGTCAACTGTGTCAGACCGTCGATCGCCAGCGGCGTGATCAGGATCAGATACGCGCGCCAATCGAGCGGTTTGAGCCGCGCGCGAACGAGCCCGAACAGCAGCGACCCCGCCAGCATCGATGTATAGATCGCCGCATCGCGCTCGCACCACGCCATCTTGTAGCCGAGGAGCGCATCCCCGCGGAAATCGCGCCAGAAGAAGGAGAGCGCGGGAACATCCTGCGCCCCCGGCAGGAGCGCGTGCAGCTGATCGATCGTGTAGAACGGCTGCGCGCCGAAGAAGAAGAACGTGCGGTAGGCGAGCTGGTGGCACGTCAGCCCGTAAACCGTGTAAATCGCGTTTCCCGGCCCGGTCATGCCGGCGTGCATCAGCAGCGGCGCGAGGAACGGCAGCCCGTCGAAGACGGCCAGCCCCAGGACGCCGAG
>JAMCRS010000476.1:0-11974 GCA_023380675.1 Chloroflexota bacterium | reverse complement strand
CCGCATGGCCGGCGATACCGGTTTGTTAAGGGTCATCGAGTTTCCTTGGTGGGGCAGCCTCTGCTTCGGTCGGCAGCCCTTCCATCTGCATGATCTTGAGCGCGTTCGTCGTCGGGCACGAGCCGCCGCGAATCCGATAATCGAATACGAGCCGCCCATCGGAGACCTGGTCTGCAAAGTGATAGTTGCTTAGACCGGGATTGTGCTCCGCGAGCCCGGCGAGCTCCAGGTCGTGCGTTGCCAGCAGCCCCGCGCCGTTCGCGCCGATAAGTGCGTGGACGTAAGCGCGACTGCCGATCAGTCGTTCGCGATTGTTCGTGCCGCGAAAGATCTCGTCGATCAGATAAAAGAGCGGCAGCGGGCTGTCCGCCCTCAATTCGTCCAGCAGCCGCCGCAGACACTTGACCTCGGCGTAAAAGTAGGAAAAACCGTCGACGACCGACTCGGTGATGCGAATGCAGGTGTGCAGCCGGAACGGGACCGAGCAAAAGCGCGCGGCGTTTACCGGCCCGCCGGCGTAGGCGAGACACAGGTTGACCCCGATCGATCTGAGGAACGTCGTCTTGCCGGCCATGTTCGAGCCAGTGATGATCGCCAACTCGCCGGGTGCGTCGACGACGAAATCGTTGCACACTTTGCTTTCGGCGGGAACCAGCGGATGCCCCAGCCCCTCCACCCGCAGGATCGGCCGGGCAGCCGGGGTCAGTTCCGGAAAAGTATAGTCGGGATTCAAATAGCCGAAATTGGCGAGCGCCATGAGCGCGTCCAGGCGGTAACAGGTGTCCGCCCATTTCGGAAACGCCTGTGCCACCTGCGTTCGGTAACGGTCGCCCAGGTAGGCAAAGAAGAAATCCCAGGGGAGAGCCACGTTGAGAACGAGCAAAAGCACCGGATTCGAGCGGAGTCCGACGCCGATGGCGGCGATCTTTATCCGGCGCATCGACGCGGACGGAGATTTGCCCGGGTCGCGGAACGGCTCGCACAGCGCGGCGACGTTCGGATGTCCGTCGTAGCGGTAGCGTTCCAGGTATCTAAAGATCGCGGCAAAGCGATCCAGCTCGACGTCGCTCTGCACCAGCGCGCCCATGACTTCGCCCAGGGCGCCCTGGCTGACGAAAAAGAATAGAACGTAAGCCGCCAGCGTGATCGCCCAGAATGCCGGCCAGCCGGCGAGCCAGAAGAGCGCGAACAGGGCGGCGTCGACTGCGGCGAGCGCCGTCGCGACGAAGAGCGCCCACTTTAGACGATTGGCGTTCGACTCGATCGCGAGCCAGTACGAGACCCCTTCGCCCATCAACTGCTCTTGCATGACCATGCGCAGCGTGAGCCGGAAACGGTCGCGGAACCGCGTGAGCGGCACCAGCTCGCGCACGATGCGCTGGCGGCCGAGGGTCTCGTTGAGATCGGGTGAGGGCTGGACCAACCACTGGGCCAGCATTTGGCTGCCAGGGCGCGAAACCGTGGTGTCGAGCAATTGATGCACCGAACGCGCGCCGGTCAGATCGAGGTCGAGCGCAAGCGACCGGCCGCCCGGAACATTCGCCGCGGCCGGCGCACCCAGATTCGGCCAGTCGAGCGTCATGCGCGCGAGCTGGTCGAGTTTGATGTCGCGCCATGCGGCGAATGTATCGATCCACCGCTCGAGCCGGCGGTGGGCGGAAACGACGAGCGCAAAGAGGAGTGCGGCAAGGGCAAGGACGCCCCAGCCGGCGAGCGGACTGACACGGGTCGCGGCCGCGATCGCCGCGGCGATCCCGCCGGCAAATACGGCGACGCGCGCCCACGAGACGCGATTGCTGACGACCTGGAAAGGGAGGATGCGCCGGCGCAAGCGATCGATCTGGCGCTCGATCGCCCGCTGGCGCGCTGTGCGCACGGCGCGCGGCCCTGGGGCGCCCGTCACGGTCCCATCGCGGTCCAACGCCACGCGCCGGGCGGAGCGGGGATCCCTTTCAGATCGAGAAGGTATGGATCGTAGCCGGCAGTGGCCGCGAGCGAATTCCAATCGCCGATCGCCTTGAGGTCGCTCGCAGAATAGATCTGACGCATGGCCGGATACCAGGCGAGTCCCTGTGTCTTTTGATAGTGCCAGTACTCGGCGCCGATCTTGTCCGTCTTCCAATCAAAATCAGGGTCGTCGTGCGACGAAATGCGCGTCCAGCCGTACTGCTGCGCCAGCTCCGTGAAATCGACGTAAAAGCCGTACGGGACCGGCTTGCGTGTTCCCCCCTGGCCCGGGTTGATGATCCAACGCGCGGTGTACGAGAGGTCCCACGGCGCCTCTTTCAGCGGCTCGCCCATCGTCCCGTCCTGGGCGGCGGCGCGCAAATACACGCGCCAGAACGTCTCTCCCTGTTGGTCCTCGCGCACGATCTCCAGCCCGCCGATCCCGCGCGGGTCGGAATAATCGAGCCGGCTGTCGAACGCCCGGCCGGCCTTGTGCCACGACAAAGTGTCGCACGTGATGTCACACTTGAGGTCCACCGGCCGGTCCATGTCCGAGAGAATGGCGAGAAAATCGTAACCGACCTGGGCCTTGACCTGGTTCTGCAGCGCGACGAAGGAATTGGCGGTCAGGCTGTTCAGCTTGTTGATGCCGGGATCGAGGTGCGTGGTCGTCATCCGGCGCAATTCGTACGGGTGGCCGCTGCCGGACGCCGCGAAATCGGGATGCTCGGTATAGAGGGGCGCGACCACGTCCGGCGAGGGCGGGTCGGCGCTCGTCGCGTCGTCCGTCCACACGACCGAGGACGCGTAATCTGGGCCGTTCGCCACGATGCGCGGGATGCCTCCCGCTGCCGGGACAATGTAGATCGGCTGGCGCGTCGGTCGCGCGGAAACGAAGGCGATCCAATTCCCATCCGGTGACCAGGCCGGTTGGTCGTCCCAGCCGGAGAAGGTGAGGCGTCGAACGTTCATCAGGGTCGCGGAAATATAGTCGCCCACGTAGATCGCGCGCTGGCCGTCGCGATCAGAAACGAACGCGATGTGCGTGCCGTCCGGCGACCACGCCGGCTGCTCGTCGTCAAAAGTGTTCCCGCTGAGGTCGGTCGGCTTGCAGCCCGCGGTGCAGTCTGCCGGGACGACGAACAGCTGCTGGGTGCCGGTGCGCCAGCTCGTGAAGGCGATCCAGGCGCCGTCGGGCGACCAGGCCGGGTCGTAGTCGTACGCTTTGGAATCCTCGGTGAGGTCGAGCGGCTGTGAGCCGTCCGCGTTCATCGTCCAGATGTCGAGGTCGCCGTGCGCGTACGACTCGAACGCGATCCGTTTGCCGTCGGGCGACCAGACCGGCGCGCCGCTGTAGACCATGCCGGTCGTCAGCTGCGTCGGCGCGGTGTCGTCGGCGGTCGCCGCGTATATTTCCCAATTGCCGTCGAGCTTGCTCCGGAATGCGATTGTCTTGCCGTTCGGCGAGACGGCCGGGTCGCGCGCCGTCTCCGCATTGGCCAGAATACGCTGCCATACGCCGCCGCTCGGATCAGCCGAATAGATATTCCACGCCCCGTCGGTGTCGGCGGAGACGATGAGGCGGCCGCTGGGGACGAGCGCGGACGAAGGCGCCGCCGGGTTGGAGGATAGATCAGGATCGGAGGCGAGTGCTGAAGTGGGATTGCCTTGGATGGATAAGAGAAAAACTAGCGCGGCGGCGATCGAGACGGCCGGCACGCGCCAGGGATGGCTCAAGCGTATCAGTTCAGCGCTCCTTTGGGGACTGGGGCGATTATACCGGAGAACCCGGAGCGAGTCAAAAACGAGGCGATCCCGATTGCCGAGCGCTCAGGCCCAAGGATTTACCACGGCGATGCTGGCATGTGCAAAATCAGCCTCATTGCACGTGACCAGTTCGAGACCATGAGACTCGCGGATTCGGTTTCTTGGCGACGAGCTCGGAAATCACACCGGCGTCAAGCAGATAGTTCACGGCGGCGGCTCCGCTCGCGCTCCTGCCGACTGCGCAGCTCGCGTTTGCCAACCCGCTGATGCCGGCGGGCGTAAGCCTGGCGCACTTTTGGTAAGTCTCGATCTCGACCGGGATTTTTGGGGCGCTGTGCGCGTGGTTTATCCCAAAGGGTTTGGCCGCGGGGCGTGGTGATCGAGTTGCCGGGCAAGTCAGCGCGATCGCCGGCTAGAGGCGATTGAAAATGCGAACGCGCGCGTGGGCCGCAACCCGTTTTCTGCGAGAAAACGGGTTTTTGATACCGCGCTCGCTTCAGACCAGGCCGATGCCACGCGCGACCGGCCCGTCCGCGCCCAGCAACTTGTTCGTCATTTCTGAATGGCGAGCTCGATCTGCTCACCCAGTTGCCCCGGTTCGACCGATTCGCCGTCTACGACGACGCACGGAATCCGGGCCTGGGCGTATAACTCTAGCTTTTTCGGGCAGCGCCTCAATTCGTCAGCAGATTCCACGACCAGGACCGTTCCCAGGTATTTGGAATTCGCGAGCAGAAAACCGGCGGTCTCGCTCTGCAGCGTCGTGTAAAGGTCCCGAGGCAGGAAGCTCATGCGCCGGATCATTTGTCGCAACGATACTCTGGGAAAAACCAGGTCGCCCCGCGCCTGGCGCAGCGCTCGAAAGATGGAGCATTCTTGGCGCGTCAGAAAGGTGATCGCGTTGCCGCGCACCAGCTTCTTAAGCTCTGCTTGGATGCGGCTTGGATTCCAGCTCTCGCCGCTCGAGATGCGAAGCACGTCGATCCCGATCGTGTTCAAAAGTTGGTCCTTGCGGCGATCGCGCGCCTCGGCGTCGGCTTGTTGGTGGGACGAGTCGTCCAGTTCGATTCCCGCGAGGACTCCCAGCGAGAAAGGATCCGCCAGCGCAAAATCGAGCACACCGTCCTGCCACATGGAACGCAGACTGGGGGGAAACTGATCGCCGAACCTGGGTGCGAACTGCTTGAGCGGAATTTGCGGAAAAATGTAATAGTCGGCGCCGACTTGGCGATAGAGCGTGTGAAACAAGGCGCGTTCCTGTTTCGAGAGCGCGCGCTTGGCCTCAAGCGCATCTTCTCCTTCCGGCCCGGACGCGCCGTCGTCAAAATGCAGCGGCTCACGGTGCGGCGGCGGAGCGGGCGGAGGGATGTGCGCCAACCAGCCGTGGATCGACGGCGCGGCTTGGGTCGGCTGACCAGACGAAACGCGGACCTGACTTACGGCGGTAGGCGCGGGCTGGTCGCGGCGACGCTGGCTGGTCACATAGACGACCGCTAGCGCGGCCAGGCCGGCGAGGCTGACCGTGATCGCGCAGAGACCGAATAAGACAATCCAATCCAACGTGACATCTCCCTTGATGCAAAGTTTCCGGGTAAGCGGCCAATTCTAATTATACGGCCAGTCACCGGCATTATTCAATAGACCACATTTCCCGGGCAGGCAAGTCCGCCACCTCTTCGCCCAGCCTGTCTTGCAAATGAAAACGGCGAAAGACGCCCCCTTCGCCTTTAGGACCCCCGTTGAAAAATGGTCCGTGCTGGCTGCATCCAAGCGAAATGGAGGCCGAGCGGCTGAGGGGAGGTATTCTAGGGCGGGCCCAGATGTTTTCAGACGAGTCCACGCGAAAAGAGGCCCGTTTTCTTCACGAAGACGGGCCTCTCATCGCGAATTCTTCAAGCGATTTGTCGACCAGGCGCTCCTCGATCAAGAGCGCCGACGCGCCGGACCTCACCGGTAGTTTGCCGAAGCGTGAGCGGCGAACGATAAGGGTGCACGCTCAGCCCGGAATAGCGCGGGAGCCTGGGTTCGCCCGCGGCTACGTCTTGGACCAGCGCGGGCTTTCGACGACCTTCACCTGTCCGTCTATCTCGACAACCATCTTGCGAAAGCCCAGTTTCTCGATCGTGCCGTAGTCATGCCCGGCGTCGGCGGGATAGACGAATAAAGTGACCAGGTCGTCTTGACGACTCGTATTGACGGAGCGGTGCGCCCAGCGCGGCGGAACGTAGAGGAGCCGCCCGAGGCAGAGCTGCTCGACCGCGCATTCGCCGTCCGGCGTCTCCATGACCATGCAGCCTTGCCCCTTGACGCAGTAGTAGACCTCCGCGGTGTTCAACACGGTATGGAAGTGACCCTTGGTCATAAAGAACTCGTTCCCGACTTTGCCGGGGTGCACGATCGACAAGCCGTGGGCCAACTCCCCGGCCGCCTCAGGGCGCTGCACCTCGTACACCTCGTAAACGACCTTATCCTCGCGCGCGACTAGTCGAGCGTAGGCGGCCTCGTCTCCAAATTGACCGGCGAGTGAGCTGAGCGTGCGCCGGACGTGGTTGTCGTATTTCGATGGAATCGCGTCGGGCAAATTGAGGTCGAAGATGGAAGGCAAGTCAGACATCAGACTCCTCCATTCGAACGTTGCCGGCGCCGCAGCGGACCGCCGCGAGCATCACGCCCCTTCCGCTGTCGTCATGGGCGGTGAGACCGGCGCGCGGCGCGGGCTCACGTACCGAAGCGGCGGCGTCGCCATTGGTCGAAGACGACGACGGCGACGATCACCAGGCCGATCATGACCCGCTGCCAGAAGGCTTCGACGTTGACGAGATCGAGACCGTTGGCGATCATCCCCATGACGAGCGCGCCGATCAGCGTGCCGACGATGCCGCCTTCTCCGCCATACAGATTGGTCCCGCCGATGACGACCGAGGCGATGGACTGCAGCTCCAGCCCATCCCCCATCAGCGCGTTGGCGGAGTTGAGGCGCCCGGTCATCACGATGCCGGCGATCGCGGCCATGAAACCCATGAAGGTGTAGATGGCGATCTTGTTCCCGTCTACGTTGATGCCGGAGACGCGCGCCGCCTCACGGTTGCCGCCGACGGCGAAGGCAGACCGTCCCAGCGCCGTGTGGTTCAGCACCGCCCAACCGACAATGCCCGCGCCAACCGCGAGCAACCCGATGACCGGAAAGCCGCCAATGTCTCCGCTCCCCAGCCAAACGATCTCGGCCGGCAAATACGCTTTGAGCGCCGTCGCCGTGAGATGGGATGGCACCGGCAGTCCGCCGGTCAGCAACAGCCCCACGCCTCGCGCGATGGACATCATGCCCAACGTCGCGATGAAATCCGGGATTCTTCCTTTGGTGATGATGACGCCATTGACGAACCCGGAGAAGGTGCCGACGAGCAGCGCCAGGATGACACCCACCACCACGTCGTGACCCCAGTACGTCATGGCAACGGCGCCGACGGAGCCGGACAATGCCATGACGGCGGCGACGGAAAGATCGATCCCGCCCGAGATGATGACCAACGTCTGACCCACCGCCAGGATGGCCGTGATCGCCGACTGGCGGGTCACATTCGACAGGTTGTTGAACGTGAGAAAATGGGGGCTGGCAATCGCGAGCGAGACTCCCAGGAGGACGAGAATCAGGAACGGGCCGCCCTGGACGACCACCTGCCTTCCCAGATCGCCGGCGAAGGCCTGCCACGGCCTGGTCGGAACGGCCGTCATTTCGCTCTTCAGTTCTCTGGCCATTGAGCTTACCTCCCCGCGGCACGGCGCATGATGTCTTCCGGCGATACCCGCCCGCGTTCGTACTCCGCCGTTATGGCCCCGCGCGCCATCACCAGAATTCTATCCGCCATTGCCATCACCTCAGGCAACTCGGACGAGATCATCAGGATCCCGATCCCTTGCCCGGCGAGCTCGTTCATCAGGCGGTAGACCTCGACCTTGGCGCCCACGTCGATTCCTCGCGTCGGCTCGTCAAAGATCAACACCTTGGATCGACTGCACAACCACTTGGCCAAGGCGACCTTTTGCTGATTGCCGCCGCTCAGGTATTCCACTCTCTGGCGAAGCCGCGGCGCGTGAATCTTGAGCTCGTCGACCAGGTGCCGGGCCTCCCGCTCCTCGGTCGCATGGCTGAGCACACCCCAACGGGATATTCGTGCGAGGCTGGCGAGGGGGGTGTTTGCCGGGATCGGCATAAGCTGGACCAGTCCATCTTTGCGGTCCTCGGTCAAATAGCCCAGCCCCGCCTGAACGGCGTCGCGAGGACAAGTGATCGTCGTCTTTCTGCCGTTCACGCTGATTTCGCCGCTCGCCAGTTTGTGCAAACCGAAGATCGCTCGCACCAGGTCGGTCCGCCCCGCTCCCACCAGGCCGAAGATGCCGAGTATCTCGCCGGCGTGCAGATTCAGGCTGAGGTTGCCGAGCGTCCCTTTGACCGAGAGATTCTGCACCCGCAGAATCTCCACCCCGCGCGTGACCTCCACCTTGGGGAATTGCTCGGTGAGCTCCCGTCCAACCAGCATCGAAATCAAGGTGTCTTCTTTTGCCTGGCTGACCGGCAGCGACCCGATTCTCTTGCCGTCCCGCAAGACCGTCACACGTTGGCCGATCTGCGGCACTTCTCCCAAGCGGTGGGATACGTAGATGACGCCGACCCCTCGCTTTTGCAGCCGACGAATGATGTCGAACAGACGGACGCGCTCCTCTTCCGACAGCGACGACGTCGGTTCATCCAGCAGCAGGATCTGCGCGTTCAGCGTCAAGACCTTGGCGATCTCGGTCAATTGTCGCTCGGCCATACTGAGTTCGGCGACGCGCGCCTTGACGTTTATGTTCACGCCCAAGTCGTCCAGGAGCATTTTGGAATGGGAATAGACCTCCGACCAGGCGATGGTGCGCAAGCGACCGCGGCGCGGAAGGCGACCGACGAAGATGTTCTCCGCCACGGTCAGCGTCGGAATCAGGCTCAGTTCCTGATACACCATGCCGATGCCGAGCGCGCAGGCATGTTGGGGATCGGCGATTTCGACCTCTTTGCCGCGCAGGAGGATATGTCCGCTATCCTTCTGCAAGGCGCCGCTAATGATTTTCATGAACGTCGACTTGCCAGCGCCGTTTTCGCCCAGGAGGACGTGCACCTCCCCTGCGCAGAGATCGAAATCGACATGATCGAGAGCGTGAACGCCCGGGAAGCTCTTGTCGATCGCTTGAACCTGCAGCAGTGGTAGCGTGGACATCGTTTTGCCTTTCCGGCCGTTTCTCCGGTCAAGACCGTCACTATTGCGCCGTGTAGCCGCCGTCGACCGACAAGATAGCGCCGGTGGCATAGGCGAGCTCATCGCACGCCAGGCACAGGATGCCAAAGGCGATCTCTTCCGGCTTGCCGAGCCGATTCAGCGGTCGGCACTCTTCCAGCGCACGGCGTGCATGGGCAGGGTCCGCCTCTCTGGCGATGGCCGCCCGGACCAGGGGAGTCTCGCTCGTGCCCGGGCAAAGACAATTGACGCGGATATGGTCCGCAGCGAAATCGATCGCGGCGCTGCGCGTCAGGGCGATGACGCCCCCCTTCGACACGTTGTAGACGACCTGGTTCTTGATCGCGACCAGGCCCGCTTCGGAGCCGACGTTGACGATGACGCCGCCGCCGGTCTTTGTCATCGCCGCGACCGCGTACTTGGAGCAGAGGAACGTGCCCTTTAAATTCACGGCGATGATGCGGTCCCAGTCGTCCTCCGTGGCGCTGAGCAGATCTCCCTTGGCATAGATGCCGGCGTTGTTCACCAGAATGTCCAACCGCCTGAAGGTCTCGGTCGCCGTGCTGCACATTCGCTCGGCGTCCGCGGCTTGGGACACATCCACCTGTGCGAAAGCGGACTCTCCTCCCGCCTGCCGGATCAGGTCGACCGTTTCGTTCCCAGCCGCGGGATCGCAGTCGGCCACGACGACTCGGGCTCCCTCCCGGGCGAAAAGCAGCGCGGTCGCCTGGCCGATCCCCGCGCCCGCCCCGGTGACAATGGCCACCTTGTCTGCCAGTTTCATTTCTCGCTCACCTCCCTGTTTACAGCCACACACGCTCGCGCGACGGGGACGTCGCCTTGACTTGCTCGTCATTTCGGACCCGAGCAAAGCGAGCGTGAGAAATCTTTGTGCCGGTGCGCCAACGCGGCCAGTCCTCAAGCCGGCTGGGCCAGCGGGACCAATACCTCTCTGTGCTGGGTGATCGCCTGAGCCTGAGTCAACCCGGGAATGATGTTGTCGAGCAAGTCCACGGTGTAGGGCGCCGCGAGGTGAGCCGCAAAGGCTTGTTGGTCGGCGAACTTCTCGATCACGGTGCAAATCTTGGGGTCCTCTACGCATTGGTAAAGGATTAGGCGCCGGCACCCCGGCTCGCGCAGGCCGAGCCCGATCGCGTGATGGAGGGCCGCCCGCAGGTCTTCCGCCTTGCCTTCCTTGGCCGTAAACTGGGCGATGACCGCAACTTCGGTCTCGGATCTAGAGATCATAGCGATTCCTCCTTGTTCGCTCGCGCAGGGGGCCACGCTTGACCACTGAGCGGGCGTGGCCCCCAAGGGTAGACTATCAGATGGTTGTCCGCGCGTTCTCACTACGGAGTATCAGCCAGCGCCGGTCGCGCGGTCGAGCTTACTTGCACGCCGTCTTGATTCCCTCCCAGTCGATGGCCGGGACCTTGGGTTCCGGGAAGTAGAGGTCGGCGTTGGCCGGATACACGGTGCGGGGGCGGATGTCAAAGCTGGCCGGGACCTTTTCGCTGCACGCGAGCATCACAGAGTACTGCCCGCCGTACCATCCCCAGTCCACAAAGCCGTGGGTCGTCTCGGCGACCAGACCGCCATCGCGGATCCGATCGGTCGACTCTGGGGTCACATCGTTCGTGAAGACCTTGACGTCATTGCGCCCGAGGCGCTGAGCTGCGAGCATCGCGCCCAGCCCCATTTCGTTCGAGGCAGCCCAGATAAAGTCCAGCGAGCCGGGAGGGTAGGCGCCCATAAAGTTCTCGGCGCACTTGATCCCCTTTTCGCGGTTCCAGTCCGCCGCGCACGGCTTGCCCATGACTTGTACCCCCGGGTACTGGTCCGCGACCTCGTGGAAGCCGTTCAGTCGCGCCGTCGAGAAAAAGCCGCCCAGCGACGCCTTCGATGATGACGCCCTTCGCTTTGATCGCCGACTTCTCCTCTGCCGTGGTGGTCTTGTACAGATCCTGCCACCACTTGAGATCCAGGTAGGTGTCCTGCTTCACGTCGGCTTTTCGTCCGGTTCCGAGGACGCCCGGTCCTCCGTAATAGTCCAGGACCGCGTGCGCGGAGATGCGGCCGCCGTCGGTGTTGTCAAACCCGATGTAGGAGGCCACGTCCACGCCCTTGATCGGCTCCAGCAAGTTGACGACGATGATCGGGATGCCGGCGGCATTCGCCTTCTGAAGCGCGGGGATGACCGGCTCGACCTCGATGGGCGAGATCGCGATCACGTCGACCTTGCGCGCGATATAGTCTTCGATGATGCCGACCTGATCGGCGAACGCGGTGTGCGATGCAGGAGCACGCGTGACGACGATGACGTCAAAGCCGTGCTTGTTCGCATCGCTCGCGCTGGCCACGAACCAGTCGGTGGCCGTTCGGAACACGCCGGTGATGTCCGGCGGCGTCCAACCGATGGTGATGCGCTTTTGCCATCGCGGCGCGGCGGGAGGTGCCGTGGGGGTCACCACCTTTTCCACTACTTTTTCCAAGACCTGCGGAGTGCCGGCTACGATAACGGTTTCCTTGACCATCACCGTCTCTTTCGCCGGGGGTGCGGGCGTCGCCGGGGCGCACGCGGCCAGGACCGCCAGCGCCACCAAAAGCAAGAGCAGGCTTCTTCCGACGATCGTCCAATTCGGTGACATTTCCTCCTCCTTTCAGATGGATGGGTCAGCCTGTCGTTTCAACTCTGCAGACAACGTCGCGCGCGGCACCTTGTCACCCTTCCTTCCGTTCATCCTCCTTTCTACGCGCCAACGCACTTGTCCGGCCGACGGGCAGAATCACCCGTCACACATGCGGACCGGGGAACGGCAAACTGCCGGGGGTCCCGAACGAGACACGGTGCCGGGAAACAAAAACCCTCCTCTTGGATAGAGGAGGGCACTCATCACCCGCAACCGCTGGCAGTGGCACGAAGGCTTCGATCAAGCGTCATCGACCTTGCGAGTTACGACTGCGTTGTGGCCGCAAGCCTTGAGTCTATC
>JAMCRS010000475.1 GCA_023380675.1 Chloroflexota bacterium | reverse complement strand
GAGGCCTCTCGCGTGGACCCAGATCAAGTCGTCCGGTCGAGCGATTTCCAGGATCGCGTCGCAGAAGGTCTGGTTGACCAACTGGTACTGCGTCCAGTACTCTTCGTCGTACGTCGCGTAGGAAGGGAAATAGTGGAAGAGCGGCCAGATCGTCCGATTGCAAAAGCCGAGGTAGAACTTGTCCATCGCGCGCTCCGACATAAAGACCGGGTGCGCGTGGAACTCCTCGAGCTTCTTTTTGATCGACTTTTGCGTCGCACCGCCGGCGGAAACGCCGGGCCAGCCGACCCAGACGTGATCGGATTGGGTGAACGCGGCGCCCTTGAGCGAATCGAGGTAGGCGCTCAAGCCAGACGCCAGACCGCCGACGCTTTCCTTGAACGTCAGCTTGCCTTCCTGTTCGACGACGGTGACCGATAAGCGGTTCGATACGACGAGTAATCTCATACGGTCTGCCTACGATGTCCCTTTCATCTGAATCGTTCGGACGGGGAACGGAATCTCGATGCCTTCTTCGCGGTAGCGTTTGTGCAAGCGCTTGATAAACTCGTGCGTCAGCAGGTACTGATCGACATAGGTGCGCCCGCGCAAGATGACGGTAAACTTGATGCTAAAGTCGGCGAACGCATTGTAACGGATAAACGGATCGAACTCGGGCACGCCGCCGGCAACCTCCTTCATCACCTGCTTGCCCACGTCCATCGTCACGCGTTCCACCTTTTCGAGGTCGCTGTCGTAACTGACGCCGACTTGGACGAGCACCGCCAGGTCCGGCGCGGGAAGCTCAAAGTTCGTCACGATCGTCGACGCGAGCTTAGAATTCGGGACGACAATGAGATAGTTGGACAGCGCCCGCACCGCCGTGCTGCGCCACGCGATGTCCGCCACGTAACCCTCTTCGCCGGATTCAAGCTTGATGTAATCGCCACGACAAACATGCCGCGCAAAGAGGTAACGACGATATCGTCTCCGCCCCAGCTTATGCGAGCAGCGACTCGGCTTAGTCTTGCCAGTATAATCCCCTCAAGGATTGCTCCCAGCACGAATCCACCGATAGCCAGGGCAAGGGGGAGAATGAAATTCTCAAACGGCAAAGAAATATCCTCTTCCCAATCAGCAGGTTGTTCCGCTTGGCGCCTAAACGATCTCTCCGCGCGATGCCTTGACGGCGAGGTCGACGAACACCGCGCTCGACCATCCGAAGACCGATGCCGCATTGGGCGGCGCCTCGCCGGTCTCTGGGTTGTAGTATTCATAAATGTCATTGTGGCGCATCAAAAGCTGTAGCGTCTTGTCACGCAAACCGCGCGCCAGGTCCGCGTAACCGCAGCGCACGAGACCTTCGACAAAGAGGTAGTTGATGTTCACCCAGGTCGGTCCGCGCCACATCTGGTTCGGATTGTACTTTGGATCGCCGCGCGCCACCGTTGGAATCGGATAGGTTGCCGCAAAATCAGTTTCCGATTGCAGGCGCGCGATCAACCGCTTGACCATCGCGCGCGGCAGACGCCCGGTCATCAGCGGGTAAAGATTGAAGGGCGTCAGCACGCGAATCGGCTGGTGGTTGCGCGTCGCCCAGAAGACGCCGGCTTGCTCATCCCAAAAATGCGCGACGATCTTTTCGGTGAGCGCGTCCGCCCGCGCCAGCCACCGGACCGCGTCGGCGGCAAAACCCAAAATCTCGGCGATTTTCGCCAGCCCGTCCATCTGCATCACGAGATAGGTGTTGATGTCCGGCGATTCGACCGGCATGCCTTCGTCCCACATCGGATTGTCGTCCAGCCCGGACGAAAAGGGATGGTTGTACTGGACGATGCCGTCGGCATCATCATCGTGCTGGTCGAACCACCACTGGTTGCTGCGCGTGATCGGCTCGTAAATCTCGGCGAGAAAATCCCGGTTGCCGCTCGTCTGGTAAAGTTTCAGCGCGGTCCACGCGATCAGCGGCGGCTTGGTCACCTCGGCTTGGCGCGTCGAACCCGGCAATTTCCAGCGCGTGACGAGACCCTCGTCGTGCACTGCATCGGGAACCATCCCATCATCTTGTTGATGGTCGATCAAAACGCGCAGTTGATTCTCCGCCAGCCGCTGATCGATGTGTTGGTACGCGAGCGCGTGGAAGAACGCGTCCCACGCCCACACGCCGACGTACCGGATCATCGATGGCATCATCGCTTCGCGCGTCAGGAAATAACGCGAGCTGAGCAGACCCGCCCCGAGAATCCACCACGCGTAATAGTACTGCTCCTGGTATCGCTCGGCAACCGGCGGCGCGGCGGAAAACCAAGCGTGCCAGCGCTGCTCAGCTTTGAGCAGGGCGTCTGCGCCGGGCACGCTGCGTTGCAAGCCCAGTCGCGGCGTGATGTTCAACACGAATGCAGCGTCTGTATCCGCATCCATCTGCAAATGCACACGCAGAAATCCACCTCCATCTTCCCGGATCGAGTTCGAGAGGATGCGCGCGTTCGTCGTGTACGCGACGTTGCGATGCGTGCGGCGGTGTTCCGGGTCGCCTTTGAACTCGCCGCCGCGGTGATCCATGCGTCCGTTCTGGGCATAGACGCGGAACGAGACACCGCAATGCCGGGCGGGCAGTTTGAGATACAGCGTCTCCTCGTCGATGAACGCGAGCGCGAGATGACCGAGGCGCGTCTCAATGCAGAGCGCGTGCGGGTACGCGGTCAAAACAAAATCGAGCGGCGCACCGTTTTCGTCGGTGAAGATCAAGTCGTCCACAATGGGAACGCGATGCCGGTATTCGCCGACCTCGCTCTCCCATTTTGCCCAGCGCTCCGCCAGGCGGATGCTCAAACGCGAATCGTGTCGAAAGACCAAGAGACGCGAGCCGCGTTCGCTAAACGGAATTTCTTTCAGGTTGATGCGTCCGCGCAGCCGTTGGATGAATGGCGATGTGGGGGTACAACTCATCTCTGATTTTCCCTCGCGCAAACCATAAGGCGAACGAGCTATTGAACCACTGGCAACGACTGGGCGTCTCCGCTCGTGATCTGCACAGTCTGCCCGAACACCCAGCCCTTTTGATTGTTCGATTCAGTCTGATACCAGGTGCTGTCCTGGTTGCGCCCGATCAGCGTCAGTGGGTCATTCTTTGCTAGCTTTCCGACGACCGTGTCGTTCGTGCTCGGTCCGGCGCGCAGGTTCACCACATTCTCGGTCACTTTGGCGGTGACCGGCGCGGCGGTCGGAGCCACGGTCGCCGTCGGCTTGGGTTGGGTGGCAGCGGGCAGCGGTGGCTCGGTCGCCAAGACGTGCGGCGGGGCGGCGGTTGGTTTTGGGAAAATCGGCGTCATGGTGATAAAGATCACGCCGCAGCCGCACAACAAGATCAGCATGACGATCCAAAACCAGAACGCGCTCATCGCCAGCGTGGGCAGGTGCTCGCCGCGGCGCCCAAACGGGTTCTGGCGCGGTAAGCTTCGGGACGACGATGGTTTGGCGCCCGCGACAGTGGACGCGACGCGCGGCGC
>JAMCRS010000474.1 GCA_023380675.1 Chloroflexota bacterium | reverse complement strand
AGTTCCATTTCAGTGCCTCCGAATGCGTGGAAACGCGTCTAGTCGACGAACGGGCCGGATTGTAGCATAGGAGAGTACGGGAGTCAAGGAGAAATGCGGGTGATTGGTGATTGATCAATTAGTAATCAGTGATTAGCGATCAGATATTGGTGACGGAGCAGATGGGGCGGGTGGTGGGTATGAGCGGCAGACGCAAAGTCGTCGTCCTCCTCCGGCGCGATCAGGATCGCCGCGGTCTTGCCGTTACACGTCATGATGACGGGACCTTTTGTCGTAGCGGTTGGAATATCAGGCTTGTGTCCCGACGCGACAGGACGAGATAAGGGGACCGGCTGCGAACGGCGCGAGTGGCAACCGTCAGTCCGGGGTAGACCCATTCGTCCAGATGACATTCAAGTCGCTCAAGACAAGGTAGAAGTATGGCGCAGCACAAGCTGGATCGTGCGCTTGACCGAATGGTGTGGCGGCTTGTCAAGAAATTTGATCCGGACAAGATCATTCTGTTCGGGTCACATGCGTGCGTCACTGCAGGCCCGGACAGCGACATTGACCTATTTAGTCGTACTTCCCATCACCGGCTCGAGACGAGCCAGGCGGATGGAGATGCGCTTGGCGTTGCATGATATTGACCTTCCCAAAGATATCGTCGTCGCAACCCCGGAAGAGGCCGAGCGGCGTCGCAACGGCGTCGGAACGATTATCAAGACTGCTTTGCAGGATGGCGAGCTCATCTGCGGCTATTGTCGCATCTGGCGCAAATGCCGGCAGTGAGCGCTTTCAAGCCTGAGCGGCACCGGGGCGACCCGGTGGAATCCTTTTACTCGGATGGCAAACCGCGCTTGAGCATATCGTGCGACTTTGACTTGACCGGGACGCGTCGCCCGTTTTCACCGGAACAGGACCTCCCCAATCCGTATCTTCACTACGATGTCGTCGTAAGCTTTCGCAGCGGGATAGTTGACGTCGTCTCCGAAGAATTGAAAGGCCTTACTCCTTCGGGCAAAAAGTCAAAGGCGTTCATCACGATGGAACAGGACGGAGAGAACCGAGTTTCGGTCAACCGCGATACGGCGCAGTACGGAAAGATGCGTCACTTTCCCAGCCCTTCTGCGCGAACCGTTCTCACGATGATCGACGATGCCGAGCTGTACCCCCACGTCGTGGCGCTTGCGCGAGAACTCAGCTCATGGCGATTCTTCCATTTTGAACCCGAGGCTTTGCGCGAGCCGTCGCCCGCCATGGATATCCTCGAGTTGGAGCCGAGCGGGCGCGGGCTGTCCGGGTTCTACGATACGCTGCACAATCGCGAGCCGCGTCGATTCCAGGCCGCAGAACGCGCGCTCAAACTCGGAATTCCCGAAGCCAGCGCGATTCATGTCCTCGATACCGGCGCTTGCTGGCCGTGGTGCGTGACGACGGACGCGAGTTTACGGCTCGAGTCTTGTCCGACGGCACGCTGCGTTTTCTCGCGTTGCTGGCATTGGCGTACGCGCCCCAGCCACCGGGGCTAGTCTGCTTCGAGGAGCCAGAAAATGGTGTGCATCCGGGACGTCTGCCTTTCATAGTCGATACCTTAAGGGGCATTACCGAGCGCGGCGAAGACGGCGCAAGGCGGTCGCAGGTGATCGTCAACTCACATTCGCCGTACCTCGTCGACCTGCTGGTGCCAAGCGAGATGCTCACCGCGACAGTCACGCGAAGCGGTCGAACCCGTTTTAGCCGATTGGTAGAGGATCTCATCGACAACAAGCCGGCTCTGAAGGAAAGTTTGGAGAGCGGCGAGCAAACTCTCGGCGAGCTCTGGTCGCAAGGTAGCCTCGATGCCAAGCCTTAAGCTCGGTTTCGCGCTCGAGGGCAACAGCGACTATCCAGTGATACCAATACTATCTCGACGCATCGTCGAGTCGACATTTCCTGAGATCGTATTGGGCGACGATTCGGCATTGCGCCCGCGCAAGCGCGGCCACGGCTATGTGCGTGAATTGCCGATATTCGCTCGGGAACGAACTTTCGTTTGCGTCCTTTGCAAGCGAGCTGTCGAACGTAGTTCATCTGGAGGTTCTTCGCGCGCGGTGCCGCCATTTCGACGCATTCGCCGGCAATTTGATTGCGTGCGTGCGGGAGTGGCAGCGCGTTGTGGCGCGGTGAAGCCCTCTTTCCTCGCCCACGCACGCGCAAGCACAGTTGAATCAGCTCATCCCGGCAAGCCGTCCCCCGGCAATCCGAACCACGCGTAGGTCTCGTAGACCAGCCGGCCGGCCTCGACGGCTGGATCGTCGTCCAACTGCGGCTTGACCGCCTTTTCGTCCGCCGTGCTGAAGATGCTGATCCCCTTGAGAAAAGGTTCGTTCCCGCCGGGCGGACCTAGCCCCAGCCCCTAACCGTTCGCTTCGCCTTAGGAAACCGCCCTGTATCTTGCTGGCCGCTTGGTGGATCGCGTCCATTTGGAGAACCATTTCCGTTGTACATGGCGATGGCACTCTATGCATTCAACGGAAACAACATTCGCGGCCTGCGCGTGTCCACTGCGACTGGGATACCTGCGGCGACGCATCGAAAGCGAAATGCGGTGCTTTTCATTCTGGCGGGCGCTATTCTTGCCCTTCTTTTGTTTGCCATGACCCCGGTAGCCGCCGCCGCTCCGACGACGCGCTACGTTGCGACGAGCGGATCGGATTCCGGGAATAACTGTACTTTGACCGGGTCACCTTGCCGCACGATTCAAGCGGCAGTCGATCGTTCGAGCTCGGGCGATACGATCAAAGTGGCCCAAGGCACCTATACGTTCTCGACGAACGCCTGCAGCCTCCCGTCGCCTACGATCGTCTGTTTCGTCGACAAGGCACTGACGATCCTTGGCGGATATACGACCAGCAACTGGACGACGGCCAATCCTACAAGCAATGTGACGATCGTCGATGGGCAAAACGCCTATCGCGGCGTTGCCGTGATCGGCAATCTTACGACGACAACGCGCCTGGACATGGAAAGATTTACAATCCAAAACTGCAAGGTGCAGGGCCCGACCTCTGCCCAGGACCCCGGCGGCCATGGAGCCGGGATGTGGGTCCCAACCGCTTCGGTGACGCTCAGGGATTTGATCTTCAAGAACAATCACGTCTTTGGTCAGAATACGAGCTCAGGCGACGGCGGCATCGCGACCGGCGGCGGCTTGACGATCGTGTTTTCGCCCTCGGGCGCAAGCTCGCTCTTGCAGCGCGTCACGTTCGACGGGAATCAATCGACCGGCGGGACCGGACCCAATCGCGGTGGGCTGGCCTGGGGCGCAATGTTCGTCAACTCGGCGACGGTAACGGTCCAAGACAGCACGTTCACGAACAACCACGCCTATGCGGGGAGCTCGACCGGCTCAGGTACCGGCAGCGACGGGCTCCTGGCCGACGCGATCGGCGGGGGGCTTGGTCTGGAGGCGAGCTCCAGCGTGCTTTCGCACCTCACGGTTACGGGGAATCAGGTGATCGGCGGAAACGCCGGCACCGACGCGGGCGGCGGCAACGGCGGCGGCATCTTCGACCAAAACAGCACCTCGTTCAGTCTGTCCGACTCTTTGATCACTAACAACCTTTCCCAGGGCGGCAACGGCCTCAACGGCGGAGTTGGCGGAGGCGGCGGCATCTTTCTGCAGGACTCGGCGGCGACGATCGATCGAACGTACGTGATCTCGAATACCGCAAAGGGAGGCGACTCGACCGGCAGCGGCCATTGGGGCCCTTCAGGCGGCGGTGGGTTGTTCCTTCTAGGCGACCGAGCCAACCCGCCTTCGGTAACGCTCACGAACCTGATCATCGCCGACAATGACTCTGTGGCCGGCACAATTGGCGATAACGCACTTGCCGGCGGAGGAGGGGGAGTGCAAGTTGAAGGACTGACCGCTCTATTCACGCACGACACTTTTGCCCGGAATCGCCTCGGGCCTAGTTTAGTGGCGGGACAAGCGATCTGGGTCCTCGCTTCTCCGTTCAGCGGCGTGCACGGAAACGCAAACGCCAGTTACGATATCATCGCGGACCATACCCAGGGAGCTTCGGGTGCGTCGGCGGTGCTGGTTCAGGCTGATGCAAGCGCGATGACGTTCAACCACGGATTGTACGCCGGGAATAACAAGAATGACAACAGTGACGGATCACCCTGGCCCGCCGGAACGTTCCAGGGACGCGGCACCATGGACTCTGCCTCGTCAGCACTCTTTGTCTCGCCGGGCGCGCCGAACTACGATTATCACATCCGGAGCAGCTCGCCGGCAAAGGACCGTGCGTTTGGAAGTACCACTCCTGTCGACATTGATGGAGAGCCGCGACCGTTCAACGGAGTTTCCGACAACGGCGCGGATGAATACGTGGGCGCGGCGAGCGGCGGCATGGTCTATTTGCCGTTCGTTGTGCGGTGACAGGCTCAGGCCGGCTTACTCGGATCACTGCGTTCAAGGATGCCGAACGAAGCATACTAGGCCACGTGCGCGGTCAAATGCGATCATCAAATCGACTTTGTCGTCGAAGCGACGGTTACGACGGATCCGCAGGATCGTCTGATCGGAAGCGGGCGAGGATCGCGGACGGATGTCTCGGGCGCCGTTATTGATTTCCGATTGGATTTTGTTCTTCTGCGCGCATGCGATATAATTACGAGAGAAGAGTTGGGCGCCCATTTTCTGAGCTTGGAGACGCGCAGATGAATCGGGAAAGCATGCACTCGCTCGATCGGTCGCGCTCAGACCCGGCAGCACTCGCATGGTGGTAATCACTATGGCGGGTGCTTTGTTTTTGAGCGCGGGGAGGGCGCCGGGGGCGCGTCGACCGCGCTTGTCCGTGGAAGGGAATGGCGTTGCAAGCCAAGTTGAGGAGATTCGTTGAGCGTCAAGTGTGCTAGCTGCGGTTCGATGAATTCGACCCAGGCGACGACTTGCCAGTCGTGCGGCCGTCCACCCCCCATTGCGGCGCGGTTTGCTCCTGGCCCCGCCATAGTGCAAAGGCCGAGGCGGCAACGGCTGGACCTCGCCGCACAAGAGTAGCCGGTGCCGGTCGAACATCACAAACGGGTAGCGGCCTTTGTGATCGACCCGATGGTTGTCTGGCTGACGTGCTATGCCGTCGAGATTCTGGCACCGTCTGTCGCCGTCGAACGCTGGATCACCGTCGCCGCTTCAGACACAACGCTGGTGGAGCGCGACGGAGGGATGTTGCCGGTACGACTGGTGGCCTTTGCGGCGATCATGGGTGTCATTACGTTTTGGTTCATGCCCAGCATGCGGACCACCCGATTCGACCGAGCGAAATCCGAGGGCCGCACGTTGTGGGACGAGGCGGCAGAGACGGTCGACGTGAAGAAACCGGGAGGCCCGGTAGAATTGCGAATAGCGGCGCTCGCCGCGGTCGTCGTCGTTGCGCCCGCGACGTTTTTGATGGCGCTATTCGAACTAGCCATGCAGGCGTAGCTTGCCGGAAACGGAGGTCTCGTGATCACGTGTGCACACTGCGGCGCCTTGAATCGAGAAGATCTGGAATTCTGCCGGTCGTGCGGGCGTTCCTTGTATGATCCGACCGCGCCGCCGCCTGAGCCAGGCAGAGAGGTGCCATCGTCCGCAGTCGCAAAATCGACTGCGGTTCAGGTCCAATCGCCGCCGGCGTCCTTCCCGCCGGCGGACGTGGGAAGGCGATTCTTTGCAGGTCTGGTCGACATTGTCCTCGTGAATATCTCCGTTCTCATTTTCGGGTTCGTGCTTTACTTTATGTTCGGACATTCGGAACCTGCCGTGGTCATCGCCCCGCTCTATTACGTCGTTCTCTGGACTTTGGCCGGGACCAGCATCGGCAAGCGGTTGTTCGGCCTTGCCGTCGTGAACGCCGAGGGGAACCCTCCAGGGTGGGGCTCATCGTTCGTCCGTTGGTTCGTAATGACGGTGCTCGCCGTCCTTTGGATCACGTGGTGGCCGGTCCTGGCGTCAGAGAACCGACGGGCGATCCACGACCGGCTCGCGTCGACTTTCGTCGTGGAGCGCAAAACGGACAGGACTGCGGTCAAGCTAGCGCTGGCCGGCGCGGCCGCGCTCCTCGCGTCCGTGATTTGCACCTTCGCATGCGCGCTTTTCGTTTACGTTATGGAGGGCTTGAACGCGAGTGAGGTTCCGGCGCTTGCGCCGACGGCGGCGGCGTATGCCACGCTTCCGGCGGCGGCTGATTCGGCCAAGAAACTTCACTGGCTCCTCGTCGACGAGATGCACGACAATCGCAACTACTGGCAGCTCGACGAGGGCAAGGGCTACTTTGAGAATGATGCATACCATGTAAGGTCGGCTACGCCGGATGGCTATTTCCCACTGTGCGACCCCGCATGCCTTCTGCAAAGAGACCTTATTGCGGAGGCGAAGTTTACAAAGGTGGAGGGCCGCAAAGACTATATGTACGGACTTTACTTCCGGGCAAGTGAAATCGGCGGCTACTTTTTCGGCGTCGCCGACGACGGAGGTTATCGGCTCTCACGATGGGATTCGCAGACATGGCATGACGTCATTCCATGGACCGCTTGTACATTCCTCAAGCCAGGGAATCAAAGCAACACGCTACGCGTTCAAACGGAGGGACCGGTGATCCAGCTCTTCATCAACGGCCAAGCCGTTGGCCACACCCTCGATTCAACGTTCCAAGCCGGGTCCGTCGGAGTCGGCGTTACCGGTCAAGGACTCCACGTCGTCGTGAACTCGTTTCTGTTGGCCAGCATCGAATCGCCGACGCCCTTGGCGGCGCCGTCGATCCGTGTTTCAACCGTCCCGAATCTGCAACAGGCTGCCGGCCAGGGGGCACTGATCGTGACGAACAAATACGACCAGGGGATGAATCTCTCGCTCGAAGGACATTTGTACTCGCTGGATTCTTTCAGCGAGCGAGTGATCCAGCTCGCGCCGGGCCAGCATATCTATGTGGGAAACCTTGCCGGAGTAGGCAACTATTACGGCTTGGTCCAGATCGAGCAAGACCAAAACATCGAGATGGTGTGGGGACCTTAGCTGGACTTTATCCATTTGAAAGAACAGAGAAGGCAGGGTAAGCTATAAACCATTTCTCTGCCAAGAGGATGGTTCATGCTCACCCTGCCCAATAGCTATTCTACACTGATTTCGCTTTTTGCACC
>JAMCRS010000473.1 GCA_023380675.1 Chloroflexota bacterium | reverse complement strand
CGTTGGTCCCTTGCATCACGAGCGCAAAGCGTTCTTCACGCGCCTTGAGCTTTTGGTACGATTCTGCCAACTGCGCCGACATCTGGTTGAAGTGGCAGCCCAGCTCTTCGAGCTCGTCGTGAGTTTCGATCGATATTTGCTGGCCCAGGCGTCCGCTGGCGACTTGGAGCGTCGCGGTGATCAATTGGTTGATCGGCTCCGTGATCCTCCGCACGCCGATGGTGACGACGAACGCCGGGAGCACGAGTCCCAAGGCGAGCAAGAGCAGCAGGAACTGACCATAGCGTCGCCCCGGCTCGAGCAGAGCGTCCCAGTTCTGTTCGGTGACCAGCACCCACGGCGTGGCCGGAACCGGCGAGAACGACGCGAGGATTTCGTTGCCGGCGGTATCGGTGGTCCGGACGACGCCGGACGTTCCGGCGAGCGCTTGCCGCACCGCCACCTGGGAGCTGAAATCGCTTCCGATCAGGTTGGCGTCGGAGTGAAAGATCACGCGGCCGCTATCGTCCGCGATGTACGCGGCGCCGTTCCCTCCGATGCGCAGCCGGACGATACTCCCGTAGAACGGGCTGATGGATGTGCCGCTGACGCGAAACATGGCGGCCAGCGTGCCCAGCAGATCTCCGACTTCGTCCGTCAACGGAACGGCCAGCACGATGACGGGCGTGCCCCCGGGCCCGTCGTCGATCACTTGTGACCAAATGGCGCCGGGGCTCCGCACCATTTGCCGATAATAGCTTCGGTCGGACCAGTTCTGTCCCATGATGTCCGGCCGTTCTGGTTCTGTCGCGATCACCTGCCCGTGTATGTCGAGCATGACTACGCCGCCGTCAAACACCGCCAGCCGGTTGGCGGCGTGACTCAGCGCGGCTCGCCGGACGTCGAGGTTGACGGAGTAGAGAAACGGCGTGCGCGCGACCGAGGTGAGCGAATTGGCGTATTCCGCCAGCGCCGAGTCGATTTCGCCGGCAGAGAGCTGCGCCACTTCGCGGCTGCTCTCCGAGGTCAACGCTTCCGTCACGCTCTGGTACGCGACAAACCCCGTCAACGCGACGGCAGCCAGGATGATCGCGGTCGGGACGAACGACCACGCGATGATCTTGGTCCGTAAGCTCAGACGGTCGAATCGCGGACGCGCCGAGGCGAGCCTAGTTCTTAGGTTGGGCTTGCTCAATTTGCTCACTCACGTGTTTCAACAGCTCGACCGGCGCTTGGCCGAGCGTAAAGATCTGCTGCCACGCCGGACCGGTAAGCTGGTCGGCTTGAGCTTGATCGGCAAACGTCTCGGCGATGACGGAATAGCCCATTCGCTGGCCGTCGGCGAACGCGGCCAGGTCCATTCCCTTGGTTTGGTCCGGGTACTCGGAACGGATGTAGCCGATCCACTCGTCGACGAGCGACGCGCGTGCCGGCTGCAGCAAATGGGCCTGTGCCATCGCCCGGCCGTACTCCTTGCTGATCAGGAATTTGAGCAGCTCCCACGCCGCGTCCGGGTGTTTCGTGCCGGCGTAGATTCCAAAGCCGTCAGTCGTCGCCAGCGCCGCGCGTCGGACCGGCCCGGCCGGCAGCGGCGCCACCCCCAAACGGAAATCGGCACCGGAAAGGATCGATTTGAGCGACCAGGAACCGTCCTCGATCGTTGCCACCTGCCCGGCCACGAAAGCCGCGCTCGTGCCCTTGTTCTGCACGTCGAGCGCCGTCGCCATGATTTTGTCGTCCCACATTCTGGCGCGGAGCCACTCCAGAGCCTGCAGCGATGGCGCCTCAGCCATCTCCGACCGGGTTGGGTCGGTGGGGTCGACGAAATGTCCTCCCCATTGGTTCACGTGGACCTGAAGACGCTCCCAATTGATGTCGACCATCCCGCCCCACACGTCGGTCGCGCCGTCGCGGTCCACGTCGAGGGTCAATTCCTTCATCGCCTGTAAATAATCGCGATTGTTCCACGTCTCGTCCGGATAGTCGACGTGGTACTGATCGAACAGATACTTGTTGTAGTAGAGCGCGCCGGCGCCGTGGTACTTGGGGAGCCCGAACTGCTTTCCGTCTTTCGTAAAATACGCACGATACTGCACCGGGTCCCAGTCCGCGATGGTGGCGGAATCGAGGTCGGCTTGGACGTACGGCCGTAAGTCCAACGCGTACCCTTTTTGCGCCCAGACCGGGAAAGAGCTGCAGCATCCTTGGAAGACGTCCGGCGCGGTCCCGGCCTCGAAATCGGCCAGGCATTGTTCTTCGAACTGAGAGTTTTCGGGGTCGAGATTGTAGAACACCTGGATATTGGGACGCGCGGCGTGGAACTCGTCGAGCAGTCTCTGCGCCATCGGCGGAAACCAGTCTGTCCGCCAATCGCGATACACCAGGCGAATCGGTCCGCTGGGCGACGGATTGGGGCTCAGCGCGTTGCAGGCGGCGAGCGCCGCGCCGGCAGCGGTGATCCCGGCAAGCCGCAGGAACTCGCGGCGTGTGATTCCGCGCCCCGCAACGCCTTCCCGGTATCCCGGTCGATGCGGTTTCTCTGCCGCGTTTGTCTTTTGCACGGTGGCTGCTCCTGTGGTGCGTCTGCCTTACCGAGCTCGCTGGCCTCAAAGACGAAAA
>JAMCRS010000472.1:3231-6567 GCA_023380675.1 Chloroflexota bacterium | reverse complement strand
GCCTGCGGCCTGAAAGCCGGGTCGTCAGCGTCAACGGACAGACGATTATCGACGTCTCACGGCTGGCGCTCGCTGATCTCGGCGCGTGGCTGGGCCGGCTGCGCGCCGTTCTCAGCGGCACTGAAATGCTCATCGCCGCGCCTGTCCTGAATGACCTGAGCGTGCGGGTCGCGCGGCTGGTCGCCGTTCACGACGTTGGACGCGCGATCAACCCGCCGAGTACGCTCGGGCAGATACAAGGCGCCGTCTTGATGGGAGTCGGGACGGCGTTGAGCGAAGAATACGTACCGGGAGTCCCGACCGGATTGACGGATTATGTGCTCCCGATGATTGGCGCCGTGCCGGAGGTTCAAGTGGTCCTGGTGGAGGTGCCGAGCTACTACGGTCCTTTGGGAGCCAAGGGAGTCGGTGAAGCGGCCATTCTGCCGACCGCGCCAGCGATCGTCAACGGAATCTCGCGCGCGATCGGCGTGCGCATCCGCCGGCTGCCGGCGACGCCTCCGCGCGTACTGGACGCGATCAAGAGCAAACAGGTCTGAATTATCATCTCGACGAAGGAGTTCGACCCTATGACTCAGGACGTTATGGCATATCCGCGAATGTCGATGCTGAGCCGGGAACAGTGCAGCACGGTCCACGAGGCATCGCTCGAAATCTTGAGGCGCACCGGCGTGCGGGTCTACAGCGAAAAGGCGCTGGAGCTGCTGCGGCAGACCGATGCCGTGATCGCCGACGGCAATTGGGTCCGCTTTCCTCCCGGGCTGGTGGAGTGGGCGCTGCGGCAGGCGCCGTCACGCATTGCGCTCTGTAAACGGTCGAGCTCCGAGGTCGCTTGCCGGCTCGAAGGGATGGAGGTCAATTTCGGCACCGGGTCGGACTGTCTGCGCTACCTCGACCCGCGCACTCGAGAAATGCGGCTGTTCCAGGCGGCTGACGTCGTCAACTGTATCCATGTCGTGGACGCGCTGCCAGAGATCGGATTCTGCATGTCGATGGGCATTCCGTCTGACTTGGGAACATCCAGCACGTACCGGCAGCAGTACGCATTGATGATCGAGCACACAACCAAGCCGGTCGTTTTCGTGTGCGACGGCCGCGCCGAATGCGAGGCGATCGTGGCGATGGCGCGCGTCGCGGCGGGCGGCGCGGAGGCGCTGCGGATGAATCCGACGCTCCTGCTGTACTCGGAGCCGTCGACGCCGCTCAAGCATTCCGAAACGGCGACGGACAAGCTGCTCTACATGGCCGAGGTGGGACTGCCGATCGTTCATTCGCCCGCCCCGATGATGGGAGGGACCGCGCCCGTGACTCTGGCGGGCGGGCTGGCGCTGGGAAATGCGGAGGTGCTGTCGAGCCTGGTCATGCACCAGCTCAAGCGTCCCGGCGCGCCGTTCGTGTACGGCCAGGGGCTGCATCACATGGACATGAAGACGACGATCAGCGTGTACGGTGCGCCCGAGTATCAGCTCGCGCGTGTCCTCGTGATGGAAATGGCCCGCTACTACAAGCTGCCCAGCTGGGGCTACGCCGGCCATTCGGACAGCTGCGCCCTCGACGAGCAGGCCGCGATCGACTCGGCCTTTTCGGTCCTGGTGGCGCTGCAAACCGGAACGAATCTCGCGCACGACGTCGGGTACCTGGAAGCCGGGCTGACCACGTCGCCGGAAATGATCGTACTGACGGCCGAGAACATTCGGATGATGCGGGCGTTCATGAAAGGCATCTCCCTGGACGCCGAAGCACTGGCGCTGGACGTGGTCCACAAGGTCGGGCCGGGTGGAGATTTCCTCACCCAGGATCACACGCTCAAGCACTTTCGCGAGATGTGGCAGCCGCAGTTGATGAGCCGGCAGCGGCTCGACGATTGGGAACGGGGTGGGAAAAAGCGAATGGGCGACCGCCTGCGCGACAAGACGATCGCATTGATCGAAGGACACAAACCCGAGCCTCTGCCGGGCGCGATGAAACAGGAGATCGAGAACATTCTCAAAGAGGGTCGCGCCGCAGCGTAGATGCGCCAAGGCGGATCGCACAGAACGGAGTGATGCACGCGAGCAGGTGAATATGAGCGCTTCCAGACAGGTCAAGTCCATCGACCGCCTCGTCCGAGTATTGGACTGCTTTTCCGAAGACCAGCCGGCATGGTCGCTCGCCGATCTGGCGACGAGGCTGGACGTACCCAAGAGTACGCTGCACCGGTTTCTGGTCGGGCTCGAATCTCACGATATTCTCCGGCGGGAGGGATCGGAAAAGAAATGGCGCCTGGGTTACCAGCTACTAGTCTGGGCGAGCGCCGCCGCCGGGAGCGCGCGGCTGCCGGAGATCGCCAAGCCGGTCATGCGCGAGCTGGTGCAGGCGACGGGTGAGACGGCCATACTGACCGTCTACCACGACGGCGAGGTGATCTGTATCGACAAAAGCGAAAGCAGTCAGCCCGTTTCCCTGAGGCTCGAGGTCGGCAAGCAGCGTGCGATCCACGCCGGCGCTTCGTCCAAGGTGCTCATGGCCTATCTGCCGCCGGAACAGGTGCGAGCGATCGTCAAGGAACGGGGGCTGCCCCGGTTGTGTACGAATACGATCACGCGGCTCAAAGACCTCGAAGCCGAGCTGACGCGCATTCGGCAGCAGGGCTACGCCGAGAGCCTGGAAGAAACGGACCAGGGAGCATGGGGCGTCGCCACACCCATACGCGATTGCAGCGGCAACGTCGTGCTCGCGATCGGCGTCGCCGGTCCGACAACACGCTACAGTAAAGACAAGGTACATCAGTACGTTCTGCAGTGTACCCAGGCCGCGGCCAAGATCTCTGCGGTCCTCGACACCGATAGAAACTAGCGGCTCGAATTTCGGCGGTGCTCGATTCGCTGCTCTAGTCGCCTGCGCCTCACGCGCAGGCCGATTGGTCCTGCGCCTCCCCTAGCGGGCGGTCCGGGAATGACGGAGCGGCGCACACGAAAGAAGGGACACGACAGTGTCAAGAGATTCGAACAAGCAAGAAAACGAGTTTCGGATTGTTGGCCACGCCACGCGTCGCAAAGACGGCGTGGCGAGGGTCACCGGCCAGGAACAATACTCGAGCGACATCAGCCTACCACACATGCTGTGCGGCCGCATCCTGTCCAGCCCGTACGCCCACGCGCGCATCAAGAGCATCGACGTGAGCGTCGCTCAGGCGATGGGCGCCATCTGCCTCACCTGGGACGACATCCCCCACGTGTGCTACAACGAACGCATTATCACGATTCCGTCCGCGCTCTGCCGCGACCACTACGTTCTCGCCGACAAGGTCAGGCGGATGGGTGAAGCGGTTGCCGCGGTCGCCGCGGAGACCGAAGC
>JAMCRS010000472.1:0-3221 GCA_023380675.1 Chloroflexota bacterium | reverse complement strand
AAAAAGCGGTGCGCGCGATCCGCGTCGAGTACGAGGTGCTGCCGACGGTCACCGATGCGCGCCAGGCGATGCAGCCGGGAATGCCGGCGCTCTACGACAGTGTGTTCATCGGCGATGAACCGGTCGAGATCCGCAACAACGTGGCGACCGAGCGGCGCATCGAAGAAGGAGACGTCGACCGTGCATTCGCGCAAGCCGACTGGATCGTAAAAGGATCTTTCGAGACCCCCAAGATCTATCATACGCAGCTGGAGCCCAAAACGGCCGTATGCAATCCAGAGCCAGACGGGGGCCTGACCGTCTGGGCGACGACGCAGTCGATTCACAACGTCCGCATCCTCCTCGGCCAGATCTTTGGAATTCCCCTCAGCAAGATCGACGTACGGCGCATGCCGGTGGGCGGCACGTTCGGTTCGAGCATCCAGATGAATCCACCCATCCCCATTTGCGCCGCGCTCGCGCTCAAGGCGCGGCGGCCCGTCAAACTGTCCCTCACGCGCGAAGAGGACATGCACGACCATTCCAATTACCCGACCCAGATCGAGCTCAAGATCGCCGCCAAGAAGGACGGCACACTCACTGGCGCCGAAATGGAGCTGCTGACGGATATCGGCGCACATCATATCCAGGCGTACTCGTTTCTGGGGGTCGCCATCGGCTGGCTCGTTTCGCTCTACCGCTTTCCGAACGTCCGCTATCACGGGCGAGCCGTGTATACGAACAAGGCCCCCTCATGCGCCATGCAAGGCTTTGGAAATCCCCAGGTCACCTTCGCCGTCGAATCTTTGATGGCCGACCTGGCTGACGTGGCAGGAATCGATCCGGTCGACCTGAGGCTCATGAACTATGTCGGGCAGGGCGACACGTTCTGGGGGCAGGGGCCGATGGTGCGATCCATGGTCCAGAGCGACGGCGTTCCCCATCTGCTCGCACGCGGGAAAGAGTTGATCGACTGGAGCAGCCGTCTCCAGCAGGCCCAAACGCCCCGCGATTCGCGCAACCGATTCCGGCGCGGCGTCGGCGTGGCGCGCGGATTTCACACCTCCAGCGCCGGCGCGCCGCAGGCCGGCGACGTGATCGACTATTCTGGCGCGATGGTCAAGATCAATCAGGATGGGTCGGTGGACGTGGTCTCTGCGCTCATGGACCACGGAGGCGGCACGCTGGAAGCGGCGGCCAAGATGGTGGCCGAGCACCTCTGCGTGTCGTTGGACATGGTCGAAATCTCGCCGGCCGGCACGCGAACGACCGTCTACGACGTGGTTACGCACGCGACGCGCGGCGTGTATGCCGGCGTCGGAGCCGTGTTCAAAGCAGCAGAGGCGGTCCGTCAGGACCTCGTCCAGACCGCGGCGCGCTTTCTCGACGTCATGCCAGAGTCCATCGTACTCAAGTACGATGAGTCGCTGGGCCAGGGTGTGCTCTACGTCCCATCTATTCCGGACAAGCGAATGACGATCGCCGAGGTCGCGACCCGTTGTTGGATCGAGAGCACAAAGACGATCGCGAGCGTCGTGAGCCATCGGCCGACGAGCTGCCCACCCGCATACGTCACCGTATTTTTGCAGGTCGACGTGGACACTTGGACCGGGATCGTGCGGACCAGCCGCGCCGTCATGGGCTCGGATTGCGGCACCGTCGTGAACCCGGATATGGCGGCCGGTCAGCTTGAAGGCGGCCTGTCCAAGGGGAGCGGCTATGCGCTGTTCGAGGACGGGCGTTGGGATGCCGACGGCCAACTGGTTTCCAAAGGCTATATGATCGATTCCAAGATTCCCGGGTTCAACGAGAGCCCGTGTATCGGCGACCTCGCCGTCTACTTTGCGGATACGTACGAACCGACCGGCCCGCTGGGCGCCAAAGGGCTGGGCGAAGCTGCGACAAATCCGGTCGCCGCGGCGTACGCGAACGCGATTCACGCGGCGACGGGTGTTCGCTTTTACGAGCTGCCTATCACGCCTGAAAAGATCCTGGCCGCACTGTGCGAGAACGGACCGAAGGACAAATAGATGTCGAACGCGATGACGGATTCCCACATTCTGGTCGGCGAGTTTGCGTACCAAGAGGCGTCGACGCTCGCCGAAGCGATCGATCTGGTTTCACGCGGCGGCGAACGTACCCGGGTGATGGCCGGCGGCACTGACCTGCTCGTTCAAATGAAAATGGAACGCCTGGCGGCCGATCGAGTCGTGAGCCTGCGCCGGATTCCCGGGTTGGACGATATCTCCGTCCGAGGCAAGACTCTGCGCCTCGGCGCGCTCGCCAGCATCGAGTCCGTTTGGATATCGCCGGTTGTCCGCGCGAATTACTCAGCGCTGTCCGAGGCGTGTGATTCGTTCAGCACAAAACAGATTCAGGTGATGGGAACGATTGGCGGAAATCTCGCCAATGGGTCGCCGGCGTCCGATTCCGCGCCCGCGCTTTTGGCTTTCGACGCATCGGTCGAGCTCGAAGGGCCTTCTGGTAAGCGCACCATGCGACTCGACCAATTCTTTCTCGGCACCGGCAAGACGGCGCTTGGTCAGGGCGAGCTACTGACCGCCGTCGAGCTTGCGCGCCCTGCGGCAGGAACTGGCAGCGCGTTCCTGAAAATGTCGCGTGTCACCGCCGACATTGCCAAAGCGAACGCGGCCGTGACGATCGCGCGCGACGGCGGCCGGATCGCCGGGTGCCGTCTGGCATTCGGCTCGGTTGCGCCGACTCCGATGCGGGCTCGGCGCGCGGAAGCGGCGCTCGAAGGCAAACCGTTCGACGACAGGTTGTTCGTCGAGGCGGCGCGCATTGCCTCGGAGGAGATATCGCCGATCGACGACGTACGCTCTCAAGCTTGGTACCGCCGCGAGATCATTCGCGTGATGGCGTACGACGGCTTGCGGCGCGCGTGGGAGCGCGCGGAGCGCTCAGAGACGGCGGAGTGGGTGGCCGGACCGGGCCGCGCCTTGCAGCCCCAGAGTATGCCAGCGCTATGCCTTGACGCAGCCGACAAGCAGGCGGTGACGCTCGCGGTGAACGGACACAAGCACCGGGTTTGGGCGGCGCCGAACGAGTTGCTGCTGAATGTGCTGCGGGATCAACTTGAGCTCACGGGGACAAAATACGGCTGCGGCATCGGCGAATGCAGCGCGTGCACGGTCCAGATGGACGGAAAACCGGTCCTCGCGTGTCTCGTGCTGGCGGTGTCCGCGCAGGGCCGCGAAATCAGGACAGTGGAGGGGCTGCAG
>JAMCRS010000471.1 GCA_023380675.1 Chloroflexota bacterium | reverse complement strand
AGTGGGCTCACCGGTATGGTTTGTACCTTCCCGACAAAACAACCCTTTACCCGGCCGGGGACCTGCCCATTGCGCGTGCGATGCGCGGCGAAACCGTCGAGCAGGCGCCCATATTCATCCGTCATGCCGCGCTGCCCGAGGGCCGCTGGCTCAGTACCGGCGCGAAGCCGCTGCGCGACCAAAACGGCTCGGTTTTCGGCGCCATCGCGACCTTCCGCGACGTCAGCGAGACCAGGCGTACACAGGAAACGCTGCAGCGCACGCGCGACTGGAGCGCGGCGGTTGTGGATACGATCGGCAGCCTGGTCGTCGTGCTCGACCGGAACGGCCGCATTGTCAGCTTCAACCGCGAATGCGAGAAGCTGACCGGCTACTCGTTCGAAGAAGTGCGGAATCGGGTGTTCTGGGAAATCTTCCTGGTCCCCGAGGAACGGGACGCGGTGATCGCGGTGTTCAACGAACTGCGCTCCGGCTCCTTCCCGAATAAATACGAGAACTTCTGGGTTACCCGCGACGGGAGCCGGCGGCTGATCGACTGGTCGAACACGGCCCTCGTAGACGATCACGGAGCCGTCGAGTACATCATCGCGACCGGGATCGACGTCACGGAGCGCAGGCGCGCCGAAGAGGAATTGAGGGAAGCGAGTGAGACGCTCCGGATCATCCTCCAGGCTTCGCCCCTGGCCGTCTGGGCAATCGACACCGAGGGGATTGTCAAGTTCTGGAACCCGGCGGCCGAACGGCTGTACGGCTGGACCGAGCAGGAAGTGCTGAACCAGACCCTCCCGGTAATCCCCGACGACGACCGGCGGGATCACCTGAACATGCTCGAGCAGGCGCGCAGCGGCCAGAATCTCGTCGGCGTCGAGAGGCGTCGCAAAAGGAAAGACGGCAGCGTCATCGAAGTGAGCGCTTCTTTGGCGCCCGTTCGCGATAGCGCGGGTGAAATCACCGGCTACATCGGATTGGTGGCCGACTTCACTGACCGCAAGCAACTCGAAGAGCAACTGCGCCAATCGCAGAAAATGGAGGCCGTCGGACGGCTGGCCGGCGGGGTGGCGCACGATTTCAACAACCTTCTGACCGTCATCACGGGGTATGGTCAGATGCTTCTGTCTACCTGCGATTCGTCCGACCCACGGCGCGGCGACCTGGAGGAGATTCTGAAAGCCGCTGACAGCGCCGCCGGCCTCACCAATCAACTGCTCGCATTCAGCCGCCGCCAAGTCGTGCAGCCGAAGATCATCGACCTCAACGACCTTGTCCGGAATATGGACAAGATGCTCCACCGCGTCATCGGAGAGGACATCGAACTCACGATGCTGCTCCGGCCCGGCCTGCCGAAGATCAAAGTGGACGAGGGGCGCATGCAGCAGGTGCTGATGAACCTGGTGGTGAACGCGCGCGATGCCATGCCGCGCGGAGGAAAGGTCACGATCGAAAGCGCCCAGCTCCAACTCGACGCGGACTACGCCCGCACGCACTTCGGCGTCAAGCCCGGATCATATATCATGCTGGCGGTCAGCGACAGCGGCACCGGCATGGATGAGGAGACCCGGCGGCATCTGTTCGAGCCCTTCTTCACCACCAAGGGAAAAGGGAAAGGCACAGGCCTCGGCCTCAGCACCGTTTACGGCATCGTCAAGCAGAGCGGCGGCAACATCTGGGTCTACACAGAGCCTGGGAAGGGAACCACGTTCAAGATCTATCTGCCTGTGGTGGACGGCGGCACGGATGCCGCGCTCGCGGATGCCGCCCGGCCCGAACTCAGACGCGGCACCGAAACCATTCTGGTCGCCGAAGATGAGCCCGGGCTGTCCAAGCTCATCCACCAAGTCCTCGAGCAGAACGGCTATACCGTGCTGGAGGCTGAAAGCAGCGCAGACGCGCTCCGATTGTGCGAGGAGCGGACAGGGCCTATCCATCTCCTCCTCACCGATGTCGTCATGCCCCAGATGAGCGGGCGCGAACTGGCCGGCGCGGTCTCCGCAATCTGTCCGGATACCAGGGTCCTATACATGTCGGGGTACACCGACAACGTGATCGTCCATCACGGCGTCCTCGAAAAGGGCGTCCCGTTTCTTCAGAAACCGTTCACGCCCGACATGCTGGCCGCGAAAGTCCGCGAAGTGCTGGACGCGAAAGAATAGGCGGCTTCAGCCTACACGCTCAGCCACCCCACCCCGGCCTTCTTCAGCGCATAGCCGGTTTCCCGCAGGTAGTCGCCGTACGATGTCATCCAATGGAACCCCTTCATTTCCTCCAGCAGCTTGTTCGTGTCGCCCTTGAACTGCACGTCGATCTGGCTGCGGCAGATTGCCAGGAACGGGTTGTCCACAATCTCTCCCGCAAATCCCACGAACTTTTTCACGGCGAAGTCGGGCACGATGTTCGTCACCACCTGGCCTTTTCGCATTTCTACTTTCGGCGCCGCTCCGTAATCCGATTCGAAATGGGTCAGGATCCTCACGGGCTCGGCGCGCTGGCCGTCCATTTTGCGGGGAGCGGTGCAGTGCGCGAGCGTAACCAGCCCATCGTGGGGATAGGTCGGGTCGTTCAAAAACACCGGCATGCCCGATATGTAGTGGAGAAGAATGCCCGAAGGAATCACGACGAAGTCCGATTCGCAGAACGCCATGTAGCCGTCATCGTTGAGAAGGCTCAGCGGCAGGCAGGCGGTCGTCTCCGACATCGGCATGATCGTGCCCATGCACTGGTTGATCGTGATCGCGTCCGTGTGCGCCTCATCCAGCAGGTCGCGGAAGACCTCCGTCAACACGAACGAATTCGTAACGAACTCCCTCGAAGTCTCGAGCGATACGTTGTTCTGCTTGAGGTACTTCGCCGCTTCCTCGTTACAGCGTTTCACCAGCGCGCCGTTC
>JAMCRS010000470.1 GCA_023380675.1 Chloroflexota bacterium | reverse complement strand
GATGGCCCATTGAAACTAGGACAAGACAACCTCGACGGAATCATATTCGATTGGGACGGCACGATCGTCGATTCCGCACAAGCCATGCGGCTGTCATACCGCTACGCGTACCAGAAACACATTGGGATCTTGTTTCCGAAGGATGAACCGGAGTTCAGGATGCTCGTGCAGATGCGACTCGCCGAAGGCTCGGCGAAATTCGGTGGAGTACACGCCGAGGAAATAACAGCCAGCTACAACTGGTACTACGAACACGAGGCATTCAATACCAGCCGGGTGTTTCCGGGAATGGCCGAGACGTTGATCGAGTTGCGCCGGCGAGGGCACCGTCTGGGAGTGGCTACGAACAAGGCTTGGAACCGTGTCAAGGCTGACATGAATTTCCTCGGGCTCGACGGATTCGTCGATGCGTTCACGACGTCAGACGACACGCGCGAGAGAAAACCAGATCCCGCGCCCCTGCTCAAGGCTGCCGACAAACTAGGCGTCTCGTCGCAATCCTGCGCGTACGTTGGCGATTTTGGCGGCGACGTCATCGCCGCCAAGGCGGCCGGCATGGTTTCGGTCGCCGTCCTCTGGGGTGGGATCTTCACGAGCGAAACGCTGTTGGCGGAAAAACCCGATTACGTAATCGAGCGTCCGGCTGAACTGCTCACACTCTTCCCAGCGTCCAAATCCGGTTCGTCCTCATCCGCCTCGAGAAACGCGACCGATTAGCTTGCTTATTACAAGTCTGTGTTTCCCGCCCGCCCAAGGCGACCGGTGCTGAACCCACTGTCGCAATGGCAATTCGTCATTCTCGAACACGCGACATAGCGAATGTCGCGTCGAGAGAACCTGGAGACAGGAGACAGCGATGAAAGGTGTCATGAAGTTCGCCGCCGGCGATGGCAACATTGAGGTGCGCGATGTCGACGAGCCAACGCCGCCGCCCGCGCACGTCAAGATCGCCGTGGAGCTCGCCGGCGTGTGCGGTACGGATATCCATATCTACCACGATGAGTTCAAGTCGTGGCCGCCAGTCATACTGGGTCACGAAGTCGTGGGAACGGTCGCAGAGGTCGGGGACGGCGTCGATCGGGTCAAGCCGGGAACGCGCGTGACCACGGAGACTTATTTCCGCACTTGCGGCAAATGCCGGTTTTGCCGTTCGGGTCTCGTAAACCTTTGCCCGGAACGCCGTTCAATCGGTTCGGCCGTGAATGGAGGCTTTACTTCTTTCGTGATCGTGCCGGAGAAGAACATTCACACGTTGCCGGATAACGTCACGTTCAATGCCGGAGTGATGACGGAACCACTGGCGTGCGTAGTTCACGGCGCCTTGGAGCTCCCCCGGTTGACGCCTGGCGATGTAGCCGTGGTCGCGGGCCCGGGCGCCATCGGTTTGCTGACCATGCAAGCGGTAAAAGCGGCCGGCGCAACCGTTGTCGTACTCGGCACGGACGTCGACGAAGCGCGCCTCCAGACCGCAAAGGAATTGGGCGCAGACTATACATTCAACGTGCAGCGGGACAATTTCAAGTCAGCCGTCAAGGCGTTGACGAATGGTTATGGCGCCGACATCGTCTACGAATGCTCAGGTGCCGGTCCAGCCGCACAAATGCTTCTCGACCTCGCACGGCGCGCCGGCCAGTATGCCCAGGTTGGCCTCTTTGGCAAGCCGGTGACGTGGGACCTAGAACAGGTGTGCTACAAAGAGCTATCGGTCACTGGCAGCAATGCCTCCGTTCCCTCGGCGTGGGATCGCGCGATTGATTTGATTGCATCAGGTTTGGTCAAGACCGAGCCTCTCTTGACGGGCGTGTACCCGATCACAGAGTGGTTCGATGCGTTCAGGGTCTTCGAGACTCGCCAGGGCCTGAAGACCGCGTTGAAACCGGTCGACTGATCGCAGGCGAGTGGTATTTGAAATCGACTGGACCAGCGAGTCGAGCAAGTCGCCTCAAGTCGCTTTTCCGTTGTCCGCCGACGCGACAAAAGGAGGAGTAGATGGAGAAAACCGCACCCGCCGGCGCGGCGTTAGGCCAATTGTTCTCGCTCTACGAGGGCATGCAGGTCGTCGACCTCAGCGCCACACTCGAGAACGACATTCCACGCTGGCCAACCCATCCGCCGCTCGTGATTCATCATACGATCAGCCACGAACACGACGGCTATTTCACCAACACCATCTTTATGCCCGAGCACGTCGGCACGCATTGCGACGCCCCCGCGCATATTCATCCCGACCGACCGGAGCAGACCGTGGACACGTTGTCCCCAGATGCATTGGTAGGACCGGCCGACGTATTCGATCTTACCGGACTGGATCTCAAGGCGGGCGAAACGGCTGGCGCAGAGGTGGTCCTGGAGTGGGAAAGGAAGAACGGCTCGGTTCGATCGGGGGACATCGCGCTCTTTAACTTTGGCTGGTTTGCGCGTCATTGGCGGAAGGACTCAGAGTGGATGTTCTACGCCAAGAACTCTCCCGGCCTCACCAAAGACGCGGTGAGCTTGCTTTACGACCGCGGCATAAAAGCTCTGGGCAGCGACCTCATCGCGTGCGACCAGGCTATCAAGGACGGCGTCACACAGCCATCCTACGCACATGAGGTTTACATGCTTCCGCACGGACACCCGCTGATTGAGGAGTTGGCAAACCTGGATCGCTTGCCGGCGCGGTGCTTTTTCATCGCCTTGCCGCTGAAGATCAGGGGAGGGTCTGGCTCTCCGCTCCGCGCGGTGGCGCTGGTACCGAAGAGTTAGGCGCCGCGTGGAAGAGCCGGCTCGGGATTGGCTGAGATGAAATTCAACGGACAGGTTGCTATAGTCACAGGGGGCGCGCGCGGAATCGGCCTCGCCATAGCTCGACGGTTGGCGCGCGACGGGCGTGCGATAGTTGTAGCGGACGTTAATGGCGAAGGCGCAGAGCAAGCCGCCCGGACGCTGGCGACCGAGGGCGGTCACGCGCTAGCTATGCGGGTGGACATCACCGCGTCGGCAGATCTGGATCGCTTGATCGCAGACACGGCAAGCGCTTATGGGCACATCGACGTGCTGGTGAACAACGCGGGAATCATGAACCGCACGGGCCTACTCGACGTTACGCCCGAGATCTGGCATCGCACGATGCAAATAAACCTCGACGCGGCATTCTTCTGCAGTCAGGCCGTGATTCCGGTAATGCGCAAACAGGGCGCGGGACGTATCGTCAACATCTCTTCGATGTCGGCGCGTACCGGCGGACAGGCGTCGCCTCCGCATTACGCGACGTCGAAGACCGGCCTCGTCGGCCTGACGCGGGCGCTCGCCCGCGTGGCCGGAGAATGGGGGATTACCGTGAACGCGGTCACGCCCGGCATTATCGACACAGAGATGATCGCGGATTGGGCGCCGGGACAGCGGGAATGGTGGCTCGAGCAGATTCCGCTCAAACGATTGGGAACACCTGACGACGTCGCCGGCGTCGTGTCATTTCTCGTCGGACTGGACGCGGCCTATATCACCGGCGCGACGCTGGACGTCAACGGCGGCTATTTCATGATCTAGAAGGGAGAGTCGTAGACAATGCAGACTGCGCGTGTTGAGGATAACTCCCAAAATGTCTTGCGGCAGTCCTTGCAGCCGCTGCTTGAAATTCCAGGTATCTACTGGGCACTGGTGGGGCTCCTGGTTCTGCTCGGTATTGCATCTCCAAACTCGGTGCAGCCGGTTCACCTTCTTGATTTCACCCGTCAGGGCGCGGCGCTCATCATCGTAGCCTTCGGTCAAACGATTGTCATGATTGCCAGTGGGCTTGACCTTTCGGTCGGGTCCATTGTGATTCTGATCGACGTGGTTGCCGCACAGATGATAGCTGGGTCACCCGACAAGGTCGTGCCCGTCATCCTCTTCTGCCTCCTGATCGGTGCGGGCGTTGGCTTGATCAACGGGATCGTGGTGACGCGATTGCGGGTCGCGCCCTTCATCGCCACGTTGGGAATGTCCTCAGTTGTCCTTGGGGCCGCACTGGTTTACTCGGGGGGCGCGCCGCGCGGCAACATTCCCGAGGAGATGCGCTTCTGGGCCACTGGCTTTTTCGGCCCTGTTCCATCGGCCGCCGTCGTATGGGTTGTCTTTGCCGTTATCGCGGTGGTCTTTGTGAGGCGCACCGCGTTCGGACGCTATCTGTACGCCATCGGCGCCAATCCGGTGAGCGCACGACTCTCCGGCGTCAGGGTGGAGCTCGTGACGGTTTTGACCTACGTCATCAGCGGCCTTGCGGCCGCGCTGGCCGGGCTGGTCCTGGCCGCTTACCTCGGCGTCGGGACCCTCAAGCTGGGCGACGATTACATGTTGAACTCGATCGCCGCGGCCGTACTCGGTGGCACGCCGTTCGAAGGCGGTCGCGGCTCGTTGATCGGGACGATTGGCGGCGCCTTGTTTCTCTACGTTCTCTTCAGTCTTATCCCGGTCATTGACATACCCGTTGTGGGCCGACTCTCCTCCGGCGGTAGGCTGATCGCCCAGGGCGCCATCTTTGTGGTTGCCGTGGCGCTTTACGCTCGCCGTCGCTGGGCTTGAGCGCTCGCAACTCAGCACGAGCTTGAAGGAGGTGATGCCTAGTCGAATCTGGTGTCTGGACCGCGCGTTGTGTGCGGCACATCGCCGCTCTCGTGTACGGCCGACAACCGCTGCCGAACTCATCATGTGGGGCCCACACACGGATGGTTGATGTGTCGTGAGACCGTTATGATTGGTTCGAGGTTTGAACACACTCGACGAGGAGAAGGAACAGTGAGAGCACAACGGATTGCTCAAATCGTGCTCGTAGCAAGCGTGGCCATGATCGCCGCGGCGTGCGCAACGCAGGCCGCTCCCACCGCTGCGCCAGCGGCGCCTACTTCGGCCCCAGCCCCGGTGGCTCCTACCGCTGCACCTGCCCCAGCCCAGGCAACTGCTGCGCCCGCGGCGACGACCGCGCAGGAGATGGTGGACACGACCAAGTTCAAAAAGGCGGGGCCGTACAAGATCGGCTTCAGCAACATCTCGGTGGTCAACTCGTGGCGCGTTCAGATGGTGCGTGAGCTTCAGTATGAAGCGACGCAACACTCTGACATCAGTCAGCTGTATGTCACCGATGCCGGTGGTGACGTAAACAAGCAGATCGCCGACATCGAAGACCTGCTGACGAAGGGAGTGGACGCGCTGCTGGTGACGCCGGCCTCGCCGGATGCGATCGTCCCGGTGGTGCAGAAGGCGTTGAGTCAGGGCGTGCCGGTCGTGGTCTTCAACAGTTCGCTGACCGGGCACCCGGAGACGGCGTATGTGGCGACCGACGAAGTAGACTTTGGCTACGTGATTGCCAAGTGGCTGATGCAGCAGTTGAATTGCCAGGGCAAGATCATCGCGCTGGACGGGATTGCGGGGAACTCGATCACGAATGATCGATTTGCCGGGTTGCAGAAAGCGATCAACGCGTGTCCGGATCCGAGCAAGATCGACATTCTGAGTCGGGATCCGGCGGACTGGGCGTTTGACAAAGGCAAGATCGCAGCGGAGAAAGACCTGGCGGCGTATCCGAATATCGACGGGGTATGGAGCCAGGGTGGAGCGATGACCCAGGGTGCCATGGAAGCGTTCGTGGCGGCGAATCGGCCGCTGGTGCCGATGACGGGAGAGGACAACAACGGCTTTCTAAAGTTGTGGAAGCAGTTGCAGCCGAAGGGCTTCAAAGGGATAGCGGCGTCCGAACCGACCTGGCTCAGTGCAGAAGCGTTGAAGACAGCGTTGGACATCTTGGGTGGCAAGCCAGTGGCTAAGAGCAACATCATCCCGGTACCGACGATCACGGATGAGACCTTGGGCAAGTATGTGCGTCCGGATCTGTCGGATGACTACTGGGCGAACAGTCATCTGCCGGCCGCACTGGCGACCCAATACTACGGCAGCGGAACGACCACTCCGTAGCAAGTGGCAGCGCCAAGCCGCGAGCACTGGACGAGCCAACGACGCGATCGAGTCGTCGATCGGCCGCAAGCGGATTCTAGTGCCTTGCGGTTCCGGCGACACTGATCGGCATGGCAATGGGTGCGGGTCTGAACCCGCTTCCGGCCCGCACCCACTTTACGAGAGCGACACGGAGTAGCATATGAGCGGTCCTGTGGCTATCCTGGAAATGCGCGGTATAAGCAAGAGTTTCCCGGGCGTCAAGGCTCTCAACGACGTGACCTTTGAGTGTCGCCCCGGCGGGGTGCACGCGCTCGTCGGGGAGAATGGCGCAGGCAAATCCACCCTAATGAAAATTCTATCTGGCGTATATCAACCCGACGCCGGTGAGGTCTTTTGGCGCGGGCAGCGGGTTAGGCTGCAGAGTCCCAGGGATGCACAGGATCGCGGAATAAGCATCATCTACCAGGAGTTCAACCTGGTCCCATACATGAACGTCGCGGAGAACATCTTGCTCGGCCGCGAACCGTCAGCGCTGTTGGGCATGCTCGATCGCCGCAAGCTTTACAGTGAAGCGCGGCGCTGGCTCGATATCCTCAACGTCGACTTGAATCCCAGGCTGCCGATCGAGCGGCTGACGGTGGCGCAGCAGCAAATTGTGGAGATCGTAAAGGCTCTGACGTATGATGCCGAGCTCATCGTCATGGATGAGCCCACGGCTGCGCTCGCACCGCACGAAGTGAGCAATCTCTTTCGGTTCGTGGAAACGCTAAAGTCGCGCGGCAAGACTGTCATCTTCATTTCGCACCGTCTGGACGAAGTATTTCAGGTCGCCGATTGGATAACGGTCCTGAAAGACGGCTCAGTCGTTGCTTCCCGGTCGGCGAGGGATTTGAACAAGGCCCAAGTCGTTCAGTATATGGTGGGACGCGAGTTGAAGGAGACTTTTCCAACGCGGTCTGAGCTCTCTCAAGGCCCCGCCGTGCTTGAAATGATGAGCGTCTCTTCCAACGGCCGCCTGCGCGACGTGTCACTGACCCTTCGTCGAGGCGAGGTGGTCGGAGTCGCTGGGCTCGAAGGACACGGACAGCGGGAGTTGGCTCGGATCCTGTTCGGACTCGAACCCATTTCGGCCGGCGAAATCCGGATCGGTGGCAAGCCGGTTCGCCTGGATAACCCTCGCGGCGCCATGAGCGCCGGCGTTGCGTTCGTGAGCGACGACCGCAAGGGAGAGGGCCTGCAGCTCTTGCTGTCCGTGCGTCGAAATATCTCACTGCCGAGCTTGGGCCAATTGTGCAATTTGATCTTTGTTAGGCTAGGCAAAGAGAGAACGCTGACGGAGCAGGTGGCCCAAAAAGTCGATATTCGGGCGTCCTCGCTCGACGTCGAGGTCGCCACGCTCAGCGGCGGCAATCAGCAAAAGACTATCCTGGCAAAATGGCTGACGCGCGAGCCAACGCTCATGGTGTTCGACGAGCCAACCCGCGGTATTGACGTCGGCGCCAAGGTGGAAATCTACCGTTTGATGCGTGCGCTGGCGGCTGATGGCAAGGCCGTCATCATGGTCTCAAGCGACCTGCTCGAGGTCATCGGGATGAGCGATCGGATTATCGTAATGCACAACGGCTCCATAGCCGCCGAGATGAGGGGCGATGTCGCCACGGAAGAAGAGATCATGCGTGCCGCAACCGGATACAGTCAGCAAGACGAGGCAGAGATCAGCGCCGGGGAAAAGGCCGCGGCGAACCGGCCTCGCCTGAGCGCGGCGCCGGCCGGCGAAACACAGAATCTGGCATCAGACTAAGGTGCGCAGGGGCGCGCAGGGTCACGAACCTGTGAACGGCGGCCGGCGGCGCACGACCGGTCGAAGGGAGGCTGTGTGGCACAGTCGGTGGCGGTACGAAATCGAGCAGAAGAACGAGCCTCTTTTTCGGAGGTTTTCTACACGCATCGAAACGTCCTGATCATTTGGGGTCTTCTCCTGCTGATCGTGTTGATCGCAACGGCGTTGCAGCCTGAGTTTGCCACCCCTCGAAATATCAAGAATATCTTGGTGCAGTCGACCGCCTTGGGCGTGATCAGCGTCGGTCAGACGTTCGTGATCCTCGCGGCGGGCATCGATATTTCGGTTGGCTCGGTGGCGAGCCTCGTGGTTGTGGAAATGTCCATCCTCGCGGACAAGGACCCTGCGGGCGTTCTCCCCGGTATCCTGGTCGGCCTTGCGATCGGGGTCCTCGCCGGTCTCGCCAACGGACTGGGCATTACGCGCCTCAAGGTCAATCCCTTTATGATGACGTTGGGCTCGATGTCGATCTGTCAAGGGATCGCTCTGCAACTTCGCCCGCAGCCCGGCGGGCTCATCCCCGACAACTTTTCATGGTTGGCCGACAGCGAGTGGTTCAACGTACCCGTAGCCGTTTATTTCTTTGCCCTTGTCGCGCTTGTCGGCTTTTGGATCCTGCATTCGACGAAATTTGGGAGGCACGTGTATGCCGTAGGCGGGAGCGAAGAAACCACCCGCTTGTCCGGATTGCCGACCGACCGGATCAAAGTAGGGACCTACGTCGTCTGCTCATTCGCGGCCGCTTTGGCCGGCGTATTCCTCTCGTCGCGCATTCGCTCCGGCGATGCTCTCATCGGGACCAGCTTTGGGCTCGATTCGATCACGGCGGTCGTGCTCGGCGGGACGAATCTGTTCGGCGGACGCGGCAGCTTGCTCGGCACGATCGCCGGTGTGTTTATCGTCGCGAGTCTTAGCAACATCATGAACTTGGTCGGCGTATCGACGTACTATCAATACATTCTCAAGGGCGCTATCTTGATCGTCGCCGTATCGTTCTACTACGTTCGTAGGAAGAAGGCCTAAGTGACAAGTCGATGTCTTTCTGGTTCGTGGCGCTTGACCGGTGCGCTCTGCCCGGCGCGCGCGCCATTTGCGCCCCTCTTGTTCGCCGGTCGATTGGAGGAGGGTCTGCGAACGTTGGGGGCGCTGCAGTACGACGCAATCGAGTTGAGTTTGCGCCAAGCCGACGAAGTGGATGCGCGGTGGCTCGAAGCGTTGCTTGCGGAGTTGGGCCTGGGCGTTTCCACCATAAGCACAGGGCGCATGTTCTACGAACAACGCTTGAGTATCTCGTCCCTTGAAGAAAACGTGCGGCGCGCATGTCGCGAACAGACCAAGCCGCTTCTGCGCTTGGCGAGCCGGTTCGGGGCAGCGCTGACGATCGGCGGAGTCAGAGGAATACTGCCGCAAGACGCGGACGCTCGCGCTCACGACGCGGCGACCGGCGTCCTAGGGGAAATCGCATCCGAAGCCCGAGCATTGCAGGTCACACTCTTGCTGGAGCCAATTAATCGATACGAGACGAACTACGTTAACACGGTCGAGGATGCCCTCCAGTTGGCTCGCGATGTTGGAGAACCGAACGTCAAGCTGTTGCTGGATACTTTTCACATGAATATTGAAGAAGTGTCTGTCGCCGACGCGATTCGCCTTGCCGGGCCTGAACTGGCCTATGTGCACTTAGCCGACAGCAATCGTCGCGCGCCCGGCTGTGGACACACCGATTTCGCCGCGGTCTCCGCAGCACTGGTCGAAACCGGTTTCGACGGATACATTGGAATGGAGATTCTCCCCTGGCCCGACGATGCCGCCGCTGCGAAGCTGGGATTGGAGTACACGCGCAAGCTTGCTTCCCAGTTCGCTACCCCGGCCGGATAAAGGGCGGCTGCACGGAAACTTGATACTAGACTCGGCGAGGAGCAGGTTCGATGATTGATCAATCGATGCGAGTTTCAACCGATGAACTGGCGGGTTTGGCCACCCAGGTGCGCTCGGATACGATCCAGGCCGTCGCCACCGCAAAGGGTGGGCATATTGGCGGGCCGCTGTCGTGCACGGACATTCTTGTCGCCCTCTACTTCCGCGTGCTGAACGTCCGGCCCGAGGAACCCGATTGGCCTGATCGTGATCGCTTTGTCATGTCCAAGGGCCATTCGTCCATCGCTCTCTACGCGACCATGGCCGCCCGGGGATACTTCAGTCGCGAGGAATTGCGTACTTTCGATGCGATCGACTCTCGTCTCCAGGGACATCCGGACATGACCCGTCTGCCGGGTCTGGACATGTCCACCGGCTCGCTGGGGCAGGGACTATCGCCGGCGATCGGCATGGCCCTGGGCGCGCGCAAGTTGGGTAAGAACTGGCACACGTGGGCGCTCCTTGGAGACGGGGAATGCCAGGAAGGCCAAATCTGGGAGGCGGCATTTGTTGCCCCGCGTTATCAACTGGATAACGTAACCGCCATTCTCGACTTTAACCGCCTGCAGCAATATGGTTGGCCGGGGGAGACGCTCAAGCAAAGACAGCCGCCGTGGGAGACCAGCGCCGGAATGGCGGCTCGATGGAAAGCGTTCGGCTGGAACACGCTGGAGATCGACGGACACGACTTTGCGCAGATCATTCAAGCTTGCGAATTGGCCAAGGCAACCAAGGGACGTCCCACCATCATCATTGCCTCGACCGTCAAGGGAAAAGGTGTATCGTTCATGGAAGGTAACTTCGAATGGCACGCCAAGGTGCCCACGGCCGAAGAGAAGGAGAGGGCACTGAAAGAGCTCAGCGGCGCAGACGAAGGAGGCCGAGAGTGCTGAACTATGCTATCAAAGAAGCGCAACGAGTCGTATTTGGCGAGACGCTCTCCGATCTGGTGAATGAGTTCCCTCGAGTTCTGCTTCTCGATGGCGATCTCGCCAACAGCACCCGCGCCGACATCTTTGCCGAAAGACAGCCGGACAGGTTCCTGGAGATGGGCATCGCCGAACAGAATATGGTTGGAGTAGCTGCCGGCCTGTCGACGCTCGAATTCATCCCTTTCGTCAGTACCTTCGCCGTTTTCGCCGTCAAGCGCGCGGCTGACCAGGTGCGCGTGGTCGTCGCCCAACCCAGACTGAATGTCAAGCTCACCGGGGCCTACTCCGGCACTTTGACCGGCAAGACCGGAAAGACGCATCAGGCCGTCGAGGACCTGGCCGTCATGCGTGCGATGCCGAACATGACGGTCGTCGTTCCAGGCGACGGGCGAGAATTGCGGGGTGTCCTGCGGGCGGCTTGTCAGTATCGCGGCCCGATGTACATTCGCCTGACGCGCGACCCAAGCCCTACTATCTTTGACGAGGACTATGAATTCAAGATAGGCAAAGCCGTTGTGGTAAGGGATGGGACGGACGTGACCATTATCAGCACTGGCGTGCAGACCGCTCGCGCGCTAGAGGCCGCTGACCTGCTCGAAAAGGAAGGCATCAGCGCACACGTCCTGCACGTGCCAACGCTCAAGCCTCTGGACGAGGTCTCGATCGTTCAGGCTGCGCGCCGTACCGGCCTGGTGCTGACCGCTGAGGATCACAGCATCATCGGAGGTCTCGGCGGGGCTGTCGCCGAGACGTTGGGCGAAAAATCTCCGACGCGCATGAAGCGAATCGGACTGAACGATACGTACCTCGAGTCTGGACCGGACGATCTGCTTTTGGAAAAGTACGGTCTGACCCCGCATCACATGGTAGCGGCCGCGAAGGCGCTCTTGGGACGCGAGGCGGCTACCTGAGATGCGCATCGGAGTAGTCTTTCCGCAGTATGAGATTGGCTCCGACCCCGCAGCCATCTTGGATTTCGCTCAGGCAGTGGAGCGTTTGGGCTATAGCCACCTGCTAACCTACGAGCACGTGTTAGGGGCAAGCACCGAAAACCGACCCGACTGGCATCGGCCGTACGGCGACACTCACCGCGCTTACACTGACAAGGACATGTTCCACGAGCCCCTGGTTCTCTTCGGTTTCCTCGCCGCCGTCACCCATCGAATCGAATTGGTGACCGGAATCCTCATTCTACCGCAGCGCCAGACGGTGCTGGTCGCCAAGCAGGCCGCCGAAGTGGATGTGCTTTGCCGCGGACGTCTCCGTCTGGGCGTCGGCATGGGCTGGAACCCGGTTGAATACGAGGCGCTCGGAGAGAATTTTCGGAACAAGGCCAGCCGGATCGAAGAGCAGATTTCAGTGCTGCGTTCCCTATGGGTCCAGCCATGCATCGACTACACCGGTCAGTGGCACCGCATACCCGAGGCCGGCATCAACCCGCTGCCCGTACAGCGGCCAATACCCATCTGGATGGGTGGAGGAACAGACACCGTTCGCGACGTTGTGCTCGAGCGCATTGCCCGCCTCGCCGACGGATGGATGACCCAAATGCCGCCTAACGAGGCTGCTAGCGCTGCGATCGCAAAGTTGCGCGAGTATGCCCAGTCCGCAGGCCGCAATCCTGCCTCGCTCGGGATCGAGGCGCGCCTGAATCTTCGCCAGGTTGACCGATCCGCTTGGCGCGGGAGTTTGGAACAATGGCGCGACCTCGGCGCCACACACGTCACAATCAGCTCGCTCGCCATGGGGTTGTCTTCGCCGTGTGCCCACGTGGAGCTGTTGGAGCGCATCTGGTCGGAGCTCGGTCTTTCCGATTTTGAGACCGGGACGGCGTGAGGAGCTTTGCGGCAGATCGCGTTTATGGGCACGCTGCAACATGGATCGACAGAACATCTTGTGCATGTCGGTTTGCGCTAAGGAGTGTATATGCCAGGTCCCTTCCTTCTCGGCATCGACAAGGGCACTTCGGTATCCAAGGCCGTCGTTTTCGACACAGCCGGCAACGAGATAGCGGTCGCTCAAGCTCCGATTCGCACGTTGTCACCCCATCCTGGCTGGATGGAGGAAGATCCCAACGAGGCCTGGTCGATGCTCAAGCAAGTGATCAGGCAGGTCGCCTCGAAAGTGGACGCACGCCAGATCGCCGCGATCGGCGCGGCCGGCTACATGGGCGCCGCTTGGCTGCTCGACGCGCAAGGTCGTGAGACGCGAAACGGCATTATTTGGATCGATCAGCGCGCGGCCGACCAGGTCCAAGATTGGAACCGGGATGGAACCGCCAAACGTTTCTGTGAAATCAGCGGCAACACGGTCGTCGCGGGCTTGACCCTACCGCTCGTCAGCTGGCTCAAGCGCCACGAACTGGAAACCCTCGCTCGTTCTCGTCACGTCTTGTGTTCCAAAGACTGGGTTCGTTTCAGACTCACCGGCAAAGCTGCGACGGACGAAACGGACATCATGTGGATGCCCGGCGATCCGCGGCGACGCACGTATTCCGACGAGCTGTTCGAGCTCTTGGACATCGCCGAGTATCGCGGCCTCTTTCCAGAAATGCTCCCCTCCGATGCTGTCGGCGGCGAATTGTTGCCGGACGTGGCAGAGGAACTGGGTCTAAACCCGGGAACGCCGGTCGTCGTCGGCATGGGCGATGCCTGCGCCGGTCACTACGCGACCGGCGCGCTTGACGATGGACAGGCGTGCACGATCCTTGGAACCAGCTTGATCAACGACCTGACGATGGATGCCCCCATGTTTGAGCCGGCGGAAATAGGTATCGTCTTCCTTCTTATCGGTAACAAATGGATTCGAATGATGCCGAACACCGGCGGCGGTTCCGTCAACTTGCGCTGGTTTCTCGACACCCTGTGCGAACCGTACAAGCGCCGCGCGAACGAGCTTGGTCTCAGCGTATTTGAGCTGCTCGACGCCGACGTACAGAACGTGCCGGTCGGATCGAATGGCGTGCTCTATCAGCCGTTCATCAATCCAGCCGGCGTCGTGGCGCCGTTTTACAATCTCTCGACGTGCGCCGGTTTCTTCGGTCTTCGGTTGGACAACTCGATGCAGGACATGCTGCGCGCTGTATACGAAGGCGTCGGGCTCGCCGTCTATGACTGCTTCTCAGCCATCCCACGACCGATCGAGTCGCTGCGCCTCACCGGCGGCGGGGCGCGCAGCGCCGCATGGTGCCAGATCGTCGCCGATTGCATGGACAAGGTATGCCATGTGCCGAACGGCGAGGAGACAACTGCCAAAGGAGTCGCAATGCTGGCGGGCGTCGCGGCTGGAATCTACGCCGACCATCGCGAGGCGATCAATCGCGCCGTGCGTATCGAGCGAACCTATTATCCTGATCCGCTCCGGGTCGCCAAATATCGGGAGATCTACGCGCTCTATCGCAAGATCAACCAGGACCTTCAGGAGACCTGGCACCTGCGGAGCGCG
>JAMCRS010000469.1 GCA_023380675.1 Chloroflexota bacterium | reverse complement strand
ACTACCGGCGGGACGACACGTTGAAAGAAGATCGCTGTACGTTGCGACTGGGGCATGCGGCCGAAGCGATGGCGGTGCTGAACAATCTGGTGTTGGGGTTGCTCTTGCGCCGGGGCGTGAAAAACGTCCCCGATGTGCGGCGGGACTACGCGGCCCATCCGAAACTCGCCTTGCCTCTCATCTTCCAGCGTGCCTAACGGCTTTGCAACAGCCCTGGCAGACCGGCCCTGGACAATTCTCCGGCCGGGTCTATAATCCATGCGCGTGAGGTGTACGATGGACATGGACTCTAGCCACGAGTGGATCGTCCTGGCGACGACCCCGCCGGCAAGCCCCGAGGATGTGGACAGACTCGCCGGGGCGCTGGCGAACGCGGAAATTGAAATTCAGGTCGAGGAGAATGCGGTTCGACTGTGCAAGAATGACGTGGCGGTCTGGTTACGGGTGCGCCAGCGTGACTTTTCTCGTGCTACCAATCTGGCGCACAACATTGTGACCGCCTAGCAGCGCGGGGCGTCTAACTCAACGCCCCGCCCCTAGGACTGCCCCCTATCTCTTGAATCTCTCATCCTCCGCGAGCATCTTCTGCAGACCCTCGTCGAGAGATACTCGCGGCTTCCATTTCAGCATATCGCCGGCGAGATGGATATCCGCCACCAAGCGGGGCACTCCACTCTCTTCCGCATCGTTTGCGAGCCGATGCGCCTCGCGTTTGGTCACACGCTCAATCTGGTAGACTAGATCGTCGATGCTGACTTCCTGCCCACTCCCGATATTTATCTTGGTGCGATTCACCCGTTCCGCTGTGGCCGCCGCGGTCAATGCGCTCACCACATCTGAAATGTAGACAAAATCGCGAGTCTGGCGCCCGTTGCCAAAGATGACGACGGATCCGCCCGCGAGGACTTGCCTCAGGGCTCGCGGGATCACGGGTGCATGCGACGGGGGTAAGGGCTGGTGAGGACCGTACGCATTAAAGATGCGGAGGACCACTGTTTCGATCTTCCACAGCTCTCCAATTGAATGCAAATAGTATTCTGAAGCGAGCTTGCTGACGGCATAAGGCGTGTCGGGATGCATGATACTGTTTTCCTGAACGGGCTGCTGCTCTTGCCGACCATAAGCCGCGCCACTCGACGCCAAGATGACCCGCTTGACCCCGGCATCTCGCACCGCCGTCATCAGAGACACGGTCCCGCCAACGTTGACGGCGTTATAGTCCACCGGGTATAAAACCGACTCAGGCACGCTTACGCGGGCGGCGAGGTGATAAACGCAATCAACTCCTCTAAGCAACGTCCACAACTTGGGCACATCGCGGACGTCCCCGCGTGTGAAGAGAACACGCGAATCGAGACGACCTGGGTCGCCCGCACTCATGTCGTCGATGACCCGCACTTCATGGCCCAGAGTCACCAGGTAATTGGCGAGCGCTGTGCCGATAAAGCCGGCCCCGCCCGTAATCAGAAAGCGCATGCCCTATACCTCAATAAATCCGTTTCGCGAGAACGATTCCAAACCCGAAAAGCAAGAACGAACCCATGATCGAGGTCACTCCCACACCCGCCAGCAGTCCCGTCCCTAATTCAATCGGAAAAGCCGGTGCTGGGGTCGGAACGGGACGGGCGTAGCGGGGAGTGGGGATTGCGGTTGGCGTCGTCACCTGCAGAGGAGTCGGCGTGACCGGTGCGACCATCGCTACCACTTGCGTCGGCGCAGGTACCCGTGTCGGCGTGCTCGTTGCCGTCCGCGCCACCCCAACGGCCGGTGCTTTTGTCGCAGCCCGCGGCAGAGCCGGACGATGCGTGGCCGTCGGCGGAACCTGTGTCGCGGTCGGAGCGAGAGGCGTCGCAGTGGCCATATCATAGCGCGGCTCCATGCACACGGCGTCGAGCCACACACGATTTTCCCCGTTGGACCCGTCCCGCGCCATCGCGCGAAGAAAGACGGTTACGTGGTCTGCCCGCGCGGGAAAGATAAGAACCATTTCCGGCCGATTGAGCGCGGCACTCCCATCGAATAGGTCGGGTCCCCAAATAACATTGGGTGATTTGGGATCGCTTCCGCCGTAGGGATCCACACCGACCTTGCGCCCGATGGAGTCCACCCGGACGTTCGGCCCACTGTACGACTTGGCCGCGAGACTGTAACCAAGCCGGAGCCAGTAATAGACACCCGGCTGAAGATTGCTCACCGTTTGCTGGATGCCCGCGTCGAAGGTGTTGGATGAATAGATCTGCTGGGAACCATTGGGATCGATCTGTTCATTATCTACCCAACGGAAATTGGGTGGGGTGCCGCTAAAGATAAAGGGCGCCCATCCATCTGCCGCGGTCCCATAGGCCGTGTCGTGAACCGGCCCCATCGATCCATTATATATCAAATTCTTGGGGTCTCGCGCGCAGCTGCCCGCATTCAGGGTTCGGGGATTTGTCATGTCGGGACCCACCGGGGTCGCATCCAAAGGGGGGTGTGCCGCCACGGGCGATTGGATCGCCGCGAACGGGACGAGGCAGAACGCCAAAAACAAGACCAAGGCAAGCTTGTGAACCGGTCTAATCTTCATTGGGAGAGAACCAGAGAGAACAACGAGACTCGATCCACGGCCGATCCGGAGCGGGCCGATTCAGAATCGGGGACAGTGCACATCTGCTCTTTCATCCGAGGCAGGCAAGGAAGGCTGACATAAGGCTGCAATGCCGAGCGATGCACAAAATTTAATATAGCTGAGGACAGTCGAAAAGTCAAAAGCGTAACAATGTTGCTTTGGCCGCGCATCTGTTCTATAATAGAGCGTCACTTCAGACGACCCAGGTCGTTCGATCCTATGCAGTGCGGCAAACCTTGCTTTCTGAGGAACTATGCCTGAATTTAGACTCGTATCTCCGTTCCAGCCGACCGGCGACCAACCGGAAGCGATTCAAAAGCTGGTCGAGGGGATACAAAAAGGAATGAAATTCCAAACCCTACTCGGGGCGACCGGCACGGGCAAGACTTTTGTGATGGCCGAGATCATCGAAAAGGCGCAGCGGCCTACCCTGGTGATCGCTCACAACAAGACGCTCGCGGCACAGTTGTACTCCGAGTTTCGCGAGTTCTTTCCCCAAAATGCTGTCGAGTACTTTGTCTCTTACTATGACTATTACCAGCCCGAGGCTTATGTTCCTCAGCATGATCTTTACATCGAAAAGGACTCGAGCATCAACGAGGAGATTGATCGCCTACGGCTGGCGGCGACGAGCGCCCTCTTTTCCCGCCGGGATGTAATCATTGTCGCTTCCGTTTCGTGCATCTACGGGTTGGGCTCCCCGGAGGATTACGGGCGGGTCGTCCTGTCCCTCAAGCGCGGTGAAACCCGAAATCGAGACAAGGTGCTGCGACACCTGGTCGAAATCCATTATGACCGGAACGACTTTGACCTCGCGCGCGGCAAGTTCCGCGTCCGCGGAGATACCCTGGAGGTGAGCCCCGCTTATGGCGAGACGGCCTACCGCATCGAGTTCTTTGGAGACGAAGTCGAGCGGATTGTCGAGATCGACACGACCTCCGGAGAAATCCTGACCGAGCACGCGTCCCTGGAGATCTATCCTGCCAAGCACTTTATCACTCCTCAGGATAAGCTGGCAGAGGCCATCGAGGATATCGAGGCCGAGCTAGGGCAGCAGGTGGAGTACTTTAAATCAAAGGAAAAGTTGCTTGAAGCGCAGCGGATAGAACAGCGGACCAAATACGATCTGGAAATGCTCAAAGAAGTAGGGTATTGCAGCGGCATCGAGAACTATTCGCGCCCGCTCGCCCGCCGTCCGCCCGGATCGTCCCCGTGGACGCTACTCGATTATTTCCCCGACGATTTCCTGATGTTCGTCGACGAATCGCACATGACGGTGCCGCAGATTCATGGGATGTACAATGGCGACCGCGCGCGCAAGGAGACACTTGTGGATTATGGCTTCCGCCTGCCGAGTGCACTCGACAACCGGCCGCTCCGCTATGAGGAATTTGAGAAAAAGCTGCGCCAGGTCATTTTTTTGAGCGCGACGCCCGCTCCTTATGAACTGCAAATCAGCCAACAAGTCGTGGAGCAAATCATCCGCCCCACCGGTCTGGTAGATCCCGAGGTCATCGTCCGCCCCATCAAGGGGCAGGTGGACGATTTGATTGCCGAAATCAAAAAGCGAGTTGAACGAGGCGAGCGCACGCTCGTGACCACCCTGACCAAACGGATGGCCGAGGACCTCGCCGACTATTTGCATGAAATAGGAATCAAGGTGCACTATCTCCACTCGGAGGTCCAGACCATCGAGCGCATCGAGATCCTGCGTGACCTGCGCCTGGGCGTGTACGATGTCGTCGTCGGCATCAACCTGCTGCGCGAGGGGCTGGACCTTCCCGAAGTATCGCTTGTAGCAATCCTCGACGCCGATAAAGAGGGATTCCTTCGGAGCAGCCAGGCTCTAATCCAGACTATCGGCCGCGCCGCCCGGCACGTGAACGGCCGGGTGATCATGTATGCGGACACGATGACCGATTCGATGCGGCGCGCCATCGACGAGACGAACCGCCGGCGCAAGATCCAGACCGATTACAACGAAATGCACGGAATCCAGCCGCAAGGCATCGTGAAAGAGATTCGCGACCTGACAGACCGGGTGCGGGTCGCGGCGGAACAACGCGGCGAGTACAAGGCGGGCGTGGCGTTCCAGATTCCGCGGATCGAGGGGAATCGATTGATCGACGAAATGGAAAAGCAGATGAAAGAAGCAGCGCAGAACTGGGAGTTTGAAAAAGCCGCACTCTTGCGCGATCAGATCCTGGAACTGCGCAACATGCTAGACGCGCAAGACCCCCGGCCCGAGTGGGAGCGCATCCGCGACCCCGAAGGCGCTAACCATCTTCGCGAGGCCAAACCCCCAAAGCCCGATGTAGGGAATGGAGACAAGTCGCGTGTTCGGCCGACCCGAAGAGGTGCAGGTGGACGCCGTAAGGCGCGCTGATGAATAATGAGTTCCAGGTTGCGAGGTTTGAGGTTCTTTGCTCTCTCGACGCTAACCCTGAAGCTTGATTTGCTCTGAGAGTAGAATCGCATTCGGACCTCCGAATGAATCACGGGTGGGGCGGCTCTTACATAACTGGGATGTGTCCGGTATCGCTCGCGCGGAAACTTGACGTCTCGGCAAAATTGCGTATAATGTCCCTGTTGATGACTGCGGGGTGGAGCAGTGGCAGCTCGTCGGGCTCATAACCCGAAGGTCCCTAGTTCGAGTCTAGGCCCCGCTACCAAGAACGAATCATGGCTCTTCAGGCTACTCCAAAAGGAGGAACCCGAAGAGCCATGGTCTTTGAGAGCCCCATTTTCTGGAGGTTCTCACATGAATCATAGGTCCCCCGGTTCGTCGGCTCAAGAACCGAAACTTGACGCCACACCCGGCCTCCTCGCGTCAAAAGCGATCTTCGGGTTTCTCCGGGACAAAAGCGCCTAGGAGCTCTGCCCCAACACGTACGTCAACTATCAGCACCATCTCAAGGTCTGGGTCGGCGAGCCTCGGAAGAGAGACCCGTTCACCCCCTGACCGCAGGCACCAAGACATGACCCCCGAGTTAGCAACAGCCCTGTTATATACCTTGACAAGTATATGCCTTCTAGGCTATACTAGGAGCATGGAATCTGTCTTTGAAATTATTGCGGAACCGAACCGCCGCGCAATTTTGAGCCTCCTGGTTTCGTCACAACAGTCGGTTGGAGAGATCGAGCGTCAGTTGGGTATGCCGCAGCCGACCGTGTCCAAGCATCTGCGCGTGCTGCGCGAGGCCGGTTTCGTAGAATCCACCGTGGACGCGCAGCGCCGACTATACCGGCTAAAACCTGAACCTCTCCAGGAGGTGGATGCGTGGCTGACTCCCTTCCGTCGGTCCTGGTCCGCTCACGTAGACGCACTTGAACGCCACCTCGACCACATGGATCCACTTACACCAACAAAAAGGAGGATGAAGAGAAGAAGATGACCGAACGCGAGCAGTATACCCCGGGTCCGGCCAGCGGGGCGCAGTTACGAAAGGACGGGGAGAAGTGGGCGCTCATTCTCGTCAGAGAACTGCGCCACACCCCGGAAAAGGTCTGGCAGGGGCTTACCGACCCGGCGCATCTGCACGAGTGGGCTCCCTTTGATGCGGACGGGACCTTGGATAAGGTTGGAGCTGCGGTCAAGCTCACCACGGTGGGAGCCCCTACGCCCCAGGTTTCCGAAACGACCGTGACGCGAGCCGATGCCCCCAAGGTGCTTGAGTACAACTGGGGGGATATGAATATCCGGTGGGAACTCGAAGCCGTCGGCGGCGGCACGCGCCTCACGCTGTGGCAAATGATCGATCGCCGCTACAGCGCGATGGGTGCCGCTGGGTGGCACATCTGTTTCGATGTTCTAGACCGCCTTCTCAGCGGAACTCCGATCGGCCGCATCGTCGCTCGTGACGCGTTCCAGTTCGGCTGGCCGCGGTTGGTCGCGGAGTACACCCAGCAGTTCGGGATTGAAACGCCCAACTGGTCCCCTCGGGCAGCCCCCAAGTCGTGAATCGAGCTGGCTACAAAACGATGGACTAAAGGTTCAGGAAATAAGAAACCGAAACCAAATCCAAGGAGGGTTCGATGAATCAAGGCATCAAGACGGTCATTTACCCCGTCAAAGACATCGGCAAGGCCAAGGCGATGTTCAGCAAGATATTGGGCGTTGCGCCCTATGTGGATAGCCCGTACTATGTCGGCTTTCGGATCGGCGACCAGGAATTCGGTTTGGATCCAAATACTCACAAGCATGGCATGACGGCATACTATACCGTCGATGACATCAAGGCGAGCCTCCAGGTGCTCGTGGACGCCGGTGCACAGGTGCAGGAAGAGATCAGAGACGTCGGCATGGGCAAGTTAATTGCCTCGGCCAAGGACGCCGACGGGAACATTATCGGGCTGACTCAAGAGCCGCGAGCGCACTAGCGAGAAATCCGTGTTTCGCCCGCGCGGACTGTGCAGCCGCGCAAGTAGTTTGCTAGAAACATTCGCCCGGCCACAGAAGCGAATTCTCCAGCCCAAGGCAATTTGAGGAGGTTTCTATGAGCCCAAAGAGGGACAAGGCAAAGTCCGCCGAGAGGACCACCGCGGCCGGCAAGACGTCCAAGGGATTCACAGAAGAAGAACGCGCCGCGATGAAGGAGCGCGTCAAAGAACTAAAGGCGGCCGCGGACAAGACGGACGGGGAAAGCGCCGTGCTCGCAAAGATCGCCGAGTTGTCGGAACCGGATCGCACGATGGCCAAGCGGCTGCATGCGATCATCAAAGCCAGCGCGCCTGCCCTCTCGCCGAGAACCTGGTACGGGATGCCCGCATATGCGAAGGACGGCAACGTCCTCTGTTTCTTCCAAAGCGCGAACAAGTTCAAGACGAGGTACGCGACACTCGGCTTCAGCGACAAGGCGAACCTCGACGAAGGCGCACTTTGGCCGGTCACCTACGCGTTGAAGGAGTTGACTCCCGCCGAAGAGGCAAGAATCGCCGCGCTCGTGAAGAAAGCGGTGAGCTGAGGACTCTTCGCGCCCCTCGTCCCCTCCCAGGGCGGGATGGTGAATCGGGACGCAGTGTTCCCGCGGGACAAGAACGCCGGCATCGTTCGCCAAGCGAATCCCAGCAGCTTAATCCTCCGGAGATGATAACGGGCGAAATGCCCGGAGAACTCGAGCTCGCGAGCCCCAAACGGTCCTCACACGACCCGCGAGGACCGCCTCGTAGATGGTTGGTGTCCTAGCGGCGCCACCACCGGACGAACAATACCGCCGAATTTCTCATTTCGAGTCATTCGGCGGTATTTCTTTCCTCTTTCGTCACACTTGGTCATGCCTTTCGCATTTGCGCCGAGCCTCAAATAGCGACAACGGCAGCCGGTCGGCCATTCCGGAGCGACGAGTTCTCCAGCGGACGCCGGGCCGGGGCAAAGACTGCGCGAGGCGGCGCCGTTCGGCTCGTCCTGCCTATGGCGGGGTGTCAGCCGACTTTGCAAAAGCTGTGCCGTGAAATGCATCAACCTTGCAGGCTGATATAATCTCTGCTATAGTAGGGCCTTGGTGACTTGCCGCGTGAAAAGAATACAATTTGACGAGATTGCACGGAGCCTACCTCGGAAAGTACTATGGCACTCGTTCATGCCGGGCCCGCGGAAGCCCGGCGAGATCGCCGAGACCCGGAATGCGATCCTCGAGCCTGTGGTGCGTGACGAGCGCGCCAACCGGGGGCACCGGCGTTCACCAATAGTCAATTCATTTCCTGCAAGGAGACCGAATTATGGAGCTCGAAACCATCTACCAGAATGTGATTGATGGGAACGCCCCGGCCGTGCAGTCGGGAGTTAAGGAGGCTCTTGCCGAGGGCGCGGATGCCGGGACCATCCTCCAAGAGGCACTGATTCGTGCGATGACCGAGATAGGCAGGCGTTTTGAAAGTGGTGATTTGTACGTTCCCGAAATGCTGGTCGCGGCACGCGCGATGCAAGCCGGGCTGATTGTGCTCAAGCCACTCCTGATGGCGAGCGGCGTCCAAGCCACGGGCCGCGTTGCCATCGGGACCGTTCAGGGCGACTTGCACGACATTGGCAAGAACCTCGTTGCGATGATGCTCGAAGGCGCGGGCCTGGAGGTCAATGATCTGGGCGCGGATGTAGCACCGGAACGATTCGTTCAGGCGGCTCAAGAAGGTGTAGACGTCATCGCAATGTCCGCGCTGCTCACGACAACCATGCCCGCCATGAAGCGCACGATGGACGCGCTGGAAAAAGCCGGGGCGAGAAATCGCGTCAAGGTCATCGTCGGTGGGGCGCCGGTGACTCGGGAGTATGCGAAGCAAATAGGGGCTGACGGCTATGCGCCCGACGCCTCCAGTGCGACCCGGCTGGTAAAAAGTGTGGTAGGTTAATCTATGGAGACCCTCCTCAGGTTCAAGGATCGGCAGGTTCTGATCGGCCCCGTCCAACCCTTTGTCATGATCGGCGAACGCATCAACCCGACTCGCCGCAAGAAACTCTTGGAAACGCTTGCCGCCGGCGATTTTACGGTCGCGCTCGACGATGCGCGCGCTCAGATCGCGGCGGGGGCGCAAGTGCTCGACGTGAACGCGGGTGTGCCCGGGGCGGACGAAGTGAAACTGCTGGGCGACCTCACGCGCAGGTTGATCCAAACCGTGGACGCGCCTCTCTGCTTTGACAGCGCCAACCCCGCTGCGCTTGAGGCCGCACTTGCGATCTACCCAGGCAAAGCGCTCATCAACTCCACGACCGGCGAAGAAAAGATGCTGGACGCGGTGCTGCCAATGGCCGCCAAGTACCACGCCGCCGTCATCGGCGTCATCACAGACGAGAAAGGCGTTCCGCCCACGCCCGAGGCGAGGCTCGGCGTGGCACGCAAGATTGTACGACGCGCAGCGGAATTCGGCCTCCCCATCGAAGACGTCCTGATTGATTGCCTCGCCTTGACCGTGAGCGCAGATTCGAACGCAGGCAGGGTAACGCTCGACACCCTGCAGCTCGTACGCGATGACCTGGGCGTGAATCTGTCCTTGGGTGCAAGCAACGTGTCCTTCGGGTTGCCTGACCGCAAGACGATCAACACGGCTTATCTCGCGCTGGGTATATCGCGCGGGCTCACGGCAGCCATCACCGATCCAACGATCCCCGAATTACGCAACACAATCCTCGCCTGCGATCTCTTGATGGGACGGGATGAATACTCGATGCGTTGGATCAAAGCGTATCGAAAAGCCCAAGCGGCTCGGGCGAATGCTTGACATCTGCTCGCATCGACGCGCGGCCAATCTTGTGTTACCGTAATATTCAACCAGCGCCGGCAGGTGTGAGGTCCGGTACCATGGTCGATTCATCCGATACGGCGAAAACGGATAGTCCATGCCCATTTCGTTCACGGTGAACCATCGCCCCGCCACGACCGCGGCCGATCCCGCCGTTCCGCTACTGCGCGTATTGCGTGAGGAACTGGGACTGACCGGAACAAAACAGGGGTGCGACGAGGAGGGCGAGTGCGGAGCCTGCACCGTTCTGCTGGACGGGCAGCCCGTTCGCGCCTGCCTGACAGCAGTCGGGAAGGTGGCCGGTCGCACTGTTCTCACTGTGGAGGGGCTCGGCGGCGCAGACCATCTCGATTCGGTTCAAGAGGCATTCATCGCCGCCGGCGCCGTTCAGTGCGGCTATTGCACGCCCGGCATGTTGATGGCGGCAAAGGCCCTCTTAGATCGCGAGCCCAACCCAAGCGAAATCGACATCCTCGACGCGCTGGATGGTCACCTTTGCCGGTGTACGGGATACGCCAGCATCATCCGAGCTGTCAAGCTCGCCGCCGCGCCCCCGCCCACCATTCCGTCCGGCGCAGATCGCCGAGCCGATTCAGTCGACAAAGTGACCGGCCGCGCGCGCTACGTCGAGGATATACCGATGCCAGCAATGCTGTACGCTGCCGTGCTCCGCTCGCCCCATCCCCATGCGCGGCTGCTCACGCTGACCACGGACCGCGCGGCGCAGATGCCGGGCGTCGTGCGCGTTTTCACGGCAGCCGATATCCCGGGGATCAATGGCTTTCCCAGTTACAGCCAGGAAGAACCGGTCCTGACCCCAGTCGGTCAAACGGTGCGGATGATCGGTGCGCCGGTCGCACTACTCGTGGCCCAAACGCCTCAAGCCGCGGCGGCAGCCCTGAAGAACATTGAGGCAAATTATGAGGTCCTGCCGCACACCTACGAGGTGGACGAGGCGCTGGACACCGGCGCCTATCCGATCGCAGGGACAAAGAATATCCTGACCACTTTTCAGGTTCGGCATGGCGATATAGACAGCGCAATGGGTTCTGCGGCCGAAGTCGTCGCGGCGCGCTACGAAACGGCGTACCTGGCCCACGGGGCCATAGAGCGGGAAGCGGTGCTGGGCTACCTCGACGACGAGAATCGCATCACGGTGATCGGCGGCAACCACGAACCGCACAATCAGCAAGGTTACATCGCGGACGTGCTCGGTCTACAACGCGAGCGAGTGCGCGTCATCCAGCCACCCACCGGCGGTTCCTTCGGATCCAGACAGGATCCCTGGCCTTTTGTGGCCGTGGGGTTGATGGTCTATCATCTGCGACAGCCCGTGCGCCTGGTGTACACTCGGCGCGAGTCGTTCGACGCGGCTCCCAAACGCCACCCCTACAAAACCGACATCCGGATCGGCGCCACGCGGGACGGCCGACTGACCGCAATCCAGGAAAACATTCTCGCGAATACCGGAGCATACGACTCTGGTGGGCAGTTTATTCCGAATTTTGCAGTGACCGCCAGCGGCGGTCCGTACCGTTGGCAAGCCGTGGACGCAACCGCGACGACGGTCTATACAAACGGCTGCAAGGCAGGTCAATTCCGCGGCTTTGGCACGAGTCAAGCTGTGTTCGCCACCGAGTGCGCCCTAGACGAGCTCGTCCAACGTCTTCGGATGGATCCGCTCGAATTCCGCTTGCAGAACCGCCTTTTGCAGGGCGAGCGATCTTTTTTGGGCTATCCGGTTGCCGATTCTTTGGGTTTCGAGCAGGCGCTCGAGGCATTGCGCCCGCATTATGATGCGTATTCGGCCGAAGCAAAAGCGTTCAACGAGGAATCAGATGGTTCGATGCGGCGCGCCGTCGGTCTGGCGGGGATGTGGTACCGATTCGGGAAATCCGGCACCCTTCGGGTCGAGGCGTACGCCGAACTAGCGCGTGATGGCGGTCTCGTCATCTACTGCTCCGCGCCCGATTACGGGCAAGGGACCAACACTTCGATGAACCAAATCGCGGCGGCCGCGTTGGGTGTGCCCCGCGAGAACGTTACGCTCGTCAACGCCGACAGTGCGCGGGTTCCGGACAGCGGTATCCAGGGCGCCTCCCGCGCCACGTTCTTCGTGGGCGGGGCAGTGAGTCTGGCAGCAGAAAACCTCAAAAACGCCATCCTTGGCATTGCGGCGGAGATGTTGGACGTCGCGCCCGATCAACTGCAGCTGACCGGAGCCGGGGTCACGGCAACCGGCGATCCAACACGACTTGCCACACTTGTCGAAATCGCTCGCGAATTCGACCGCATCGGCAAGTCGCGACGACTGGCCGGCGTCTTCGATTTGTCGGATCGTTTTCCAGCCGGTCTGCGGCCCGAGTATCTCCCCTTGTTCGTGACCGGGGCGCAGGTTGCCCAAGTACAGGTGGACTTGCGTACCGGCGAAGTGCGCGTCGTGCGAGTCGCCGCCGCCCACGATGTGGGGCGCGTCGTCAACAGAACCGACGCGCGCGGGCAGGTGGAGGGCGCGATCGTGATGGGGCTGGGCGCCGCGCTGATGGAGGAATATCTCCCCGGCGAAACAACCGGTTTCCGCAACTATTACCTGCCGACGATCAAGGCGATACCACAAATGGACATTGTGCTCGTCGAGGTGCCAAGCATTTTCAGTCCCTTGGGAGTCAAGGGGCTCGGCGAAGCGCCGCTGCTGCCTGCTACGCCGGCAATTATCAACGGCATCTCACGCGCCATCGGGGTCCGCCTTAGAACCATTCCGGCGACGCCCGAGCGCGTGCTCGCGGCAATGCTGGGGAAACCGTGACGACGTATTGCGTGCCTGGATCCATAAGTGAGGCTCTTGAGATTCTTGGCCGCTATGATGGCGACGCCTTGATCATTGCGGGCGGCACGGATGTGCTGCCGGACATGCGCAAGGGAAAGCGGAGTCCGCGCTGTCTCGTCGACATTACGCACATTCCGGGCTTGGACCAGATCACGGTCGCAAGGGAATACGTTGAGGTTGGCGCCGCCGTGACCTTCTCCGCGCTCACGCAGCACCCGTACCTGCAATCACACGTTCAGGCTTTGGTTGATGCTTCAGCCGCGGTCGGTTCAGCAGATATTCAAAATGCCGCCACTTGGGCGGGCAACCTGGTTCAAGCACTGCCGGCCGCGGATGGCGCCGTGGTCGCGCTCGCGCTGGAGGCCCAAGTGCTATTGCATGACAAGGACGGCATACGGGGGCTTCCGGTTGCGCGGCTTTTCGCCGGCCCCGGTCGTTCTTTCGTGGATCCCACTCGGCAGATCATTACGGCTGTTCGGTTCCGTATTCCGGAACGACCATGGGGTACCGGGTGGCGGCGGATCGGCCGCCGGGATTCCTTGGTCCTTCCAATCTTGAACTGCGCGACTGTGCTAGAATTGGCAGGAGGTTACATCGCCCGCGCCGCCATTGCGCTAGGACCCGTCGCGCCAACCCCGTTTCGCGCCACCGCGGCTGAGGAATTTCTGGTCGGGCAAGTGCCGGGAGACGAAACATTTGCCGAGGCCGCGCGGCTTGTACAGCGAGAATCCAATCCGCGTTCCAGCCGTGCCCGCGCGTCGCGAGAATATCGCCTGGCGGCGCTGCCCGCGCTTGTGCTGGACGCGCTCACGCTTGCCTCCAGGCGAGCGCAGGAGAAACTAGAATTACAGAGACGCGAACGAACGGGGTGAATGCCGGCAGCCTCCTGTTTCCTCACGCGTCCTTCTCCGACATGTCGAAGGGAGTCTCCCAATGATGAGCCAAAACAACAATGGCACTGGCCGCATTCGCAAGTTCACCGACGAGCAGGTCAAACGTCTGCATCAGGCGAGCCTTGAAATCCTCGAACGCACTGGCGTTCTTCTGTACTCTCAAGAGGCGCTCGATCTTGCTCAGAAAGCAGGCATCCCGGTCACCGACGGAAATCGTATCCGCATTCCCCCGGACAAGGTCGAGTGGGCGCTTTCGGTCGCGCCCAAGCGCGTGGACCTATATGATCGTCACGGCAAGCTGGCGATGCAGCTGGCGGGCTACAACACGTACTATGGCACCGGCTCCGATTGCCCGAACGTCATCGATCATCGGACGGGGGAACGACGCCCCGGTCTCTTGCGCGATATCGAAGAGGCGACGCGCGTCTGCGATGCGCTGCCCAACATCGATTTCTTGATGTCCTTTTGCATTCCGAACGACGTGGAGCCAAACGTCTACGATCGGTATCAGATGCGAGCGATGCTCATGAACAGCATCAAGCCGATCTTGTTCGTGACGCTAGAATTCTCCGGCACGCGCGACGCGGTGGCCATGGCCGAAGCCGTGGCTGGAGGTGCTGAGGAATTCAAGCGCCGCCCGCTGGCCGCGCTGTATATCAACGTGACGGCCCCGCTCCGTCATAATGAGGAGGCCCTGCAAAAACTGCTGTTCATGGCAGAGCGCGGCTTGCCGACGACGTACACGCCGGTGGTGCTGCGCGGGGCGAGCGGGCCTGTGACCTTGGCGGGTGCGATCGCGCTGGCGAATGCGGGCGAACTGGCGGGGCTGGTGCTCGCGGAATTGAAACGCGAGGGGGCGCCCGTTATCCTCACCGGCGGCGTCAACGACATGTTCGATATGCGCTTTATGCTCGACACCTACGCGGCGCCCGAGAACCGCACCGCGCTCCTCGAGGTCGCGCACTATTACGACATGCCAATCTTTGGACTGACCGGCTGCAGCGACTCGAAAATCCCAGACGAGCAAGCCGCGGCCGAGGCAGCCTTTTCGCTGCTGCTCGAGACTCAGGGGGGCGCCCAGATGGCGCATGACGTCGGCTACCTCGAAGGCGGCCTATCTGACTCGATCGAGCAGGTAGTCATCTGCGACGAGTTCATCAACTATATCAAGCATTTCATGACTCCGATCGAGGTGAACGACGAAACGCTCGCGCTGGACGTCATAGACGAGATAGGGCCGCGGGGCGACTATTTGGGCAGCCAACATACGCTTGCCCATTACAAGCAAGATTGGTATCCCAAGCTCTTAGACCGGGGCAGCCGCGACCGTTGGGTTGCCGGCGGCAGCAAAACGCTCCGCCAGCGCGCGAGGGAACGGGTTGAGGCAATCCTCGCCACCCATCAGCCCGAGCCGCTGCCATCTGATGTTCAGCATCGGCTCGACGAGCTCGTCGCGGCGGCAAAATAGTGTTTGTGCTTCGTTGACCCTAATGCCCTTTAGCTCGGTAGGAATGGACACTCCTAACCGGGTCTGCTTGTGGCTACGAATCTAAAATTGCTGGCGCTCGCCCTGCGCACGAGAGCGGCGTGTCAATCGGACCGATCACCCGCTGCTAATCGGCTCCCAGACCATCGTCCTGTATGGCCGCTTCCCGCAGCCGCTCCACATCGCGCATCGGCGGCACGCCGAAGAGCTTTTTGTACTCCCGGTTAAAATACGAGGCATCGTTGTAGCCCACCCGGAAGCCGGCACTGGCCGCGTCCAGATGTTCACCGAGCATGAGCCGGCGGGCTTCTTGGAGTCGCATCTGCTTTTGGAACTGGAGAGGGCTCATCGCGGTGACGGCTTTAAAGCGGTGGTGAAATCCCGAAACGCTCATTCCCAGGTCGCGCGCAATCTCGTCAATCCTAAGCGGCCGGTCATAGTTTTTGCGCAGCTGCTCAACGGCTTGCGCGATGGGGGCGGTATAGCCCCCCAGGATGGCAATGTGACGAAGCCGGTCGCCTTGCTTTCCCATCAGGAGCCGATAGACAATTTCTCGTGTGACCAGCGGGGCGAGGAACTGTGCTTCGCTGGGCGAGTCGAAGAGTCTGACAAGCCGCACCACTGCATCCAGCAAACCTGAATCCAGACGACTCACGTCTATTGCCTTCACGTCGATATGGTTAGGTGTCTGGATAAAACCCGAGTCGATCATGACCGAGCCGACCAGGATGGGGTCCAGTTCCAAAACGAGACCTAGGTATGGCTGTGCCTTCGATGCTTTGAGGATCAGGGTGGCAACCGGCAGATCGACTGCGGTAAGGAGATAATGATAGGGGTCGTATCGATATGTCTCCTCACCCAGGTGGATCTCCTTGCAGCCCTGAGCAATCACGCAAAAGGAGGGGGTGGTCACCCCGGGAACTGACGCCGTAGGCGCGGAGGAACGGCGGAGACGAATGCCTTTCAGTAACTCAATCGTACCGTCTTCGCGAATAGCCCGCGCAATACATTCCACTAGCTCATCTCGATTGGTTTTTAACCTCTGTGCCTCGCCTTCTGCTCGCTGACGCTTCCCTGAATCCATAATTGCCTCTTCATTCGTCTCGGTCTCGCCCGTTTTCAAGGCTTGCAGAATTGTCCAATCATTCTGGACGATTATTATACCACATGCATTCCAAGGTCCTTATAATGTAATGGATCAAAGACAGAGACGAGACCAGGGGCAACGGCTCACCAATCAAACGGTTAGGCACGTTAGCGGCGCGTTGCCCAAGGAGAAAAGTCCAGATTATGTACAAGCGCAAATTGGGAAAAACCGGACCACTAGTCTCGGCCCTCGGGCTGGGCTGCATGGGCATGAGCTTTTCCTACCCCCCGTTTCCAGACAAGCACGCGATGATCGCACTGATTCGGAGCGCCGTCGAACGCGGCGTCAGCTTTTTCGATACCGCTGAAGTTTACGGTCCGTTCACAAACGAAGAACTCGTGGGCGAAGCCCTTGCGCCATTCCGTGAGCAAGTGGTGATTGCCACCAAGTTCGGATTCGACCTGGATCCCAATTTCGATCCGAGGGGGATGAAAGGTTCACCGGGGCTAAATAGCCGGCCGGAGCAGATCAAAGAGGTCGCCGAAAGCTCGCTCAAGCGACTCAAAGTTGACGCCATCGATCTGTTCTACCAACACCGTGTTGACCCTGATGTGCCGATCGAAGACGTGGCGGGAGCGGTGAAGGATCTGATTCGCGAAGGTAAGGTCAAGCACTTTGGACTATCTGAAGCCGGGGTGCAAACCATCCGTCGCGCACATGCCGTTCAGCCGGTCACGGCGGTTCAGAGCGAATACTCGCTCTGGACGAGGGCCCCCGAGAAGCAAGTGATACCGACCCTTGAGGAACTTGGGATCGGGTTCGTTCCATATAGTCCACTTGGCAAAGGCTTTCTTGCGGGCAAGATCAACGAAAACACCACGTTCGACCGCACGGATATCCGCAACACCATCCCGCGTTTTACGCCTGAGGCACGAAAAGCGAACCAGGCCCTGGTCGACCTGCTCGGCAAGATCGGAGAGCGCAAACGCGCAACCCCAGCTCAAATCGCGCTCGCCTGGCTGCTGGCTCAAAAGCCGTGGATTGTTCCAATCCCAGGTACCACGAAACTCGCGCGCCTGGAAGAGAACATCGGGGCCGTTGCCGTCGAACTTGCCGCAGAGGATCTGCAAGGGATCGAACACGCGTCCGCCGCCATCGCGATCCACGGGGCCCGGTACCCCGAAAATCTCGAACGAATGACGGGGCTCTAGGCGCCGAAACCTTGACGGACAATCAAGCAAATGATCACGAGACTGGAGGAGAATTTGAAAAAGGTGGTGTTGAATAACGGTGTGGAAATGCCCATCCTGGGGTTTGGTGTCTTTCAGGTGCCTGATCCCGAAGTATGCGAAAGAAGCGTAGCTGAAGCGCTGCGCACAGGCTATCGTCTGATTGACACCGCCGCGGCTTATCTGAACGAAGAGGCGGTTGGGAAAGCCATCAAGAAGAGCGGAGTGGCGAGGGAAGAGCTGTTCGTGACCACCAAGCTGTGGATTCAGGATGCGGGTTACGAAAGCGCAAAAAGGGCGTTTGAAAAATCGTTACAGAGGCTGCAACTAGATTACCTGGATCTGTATCTGATCCATCAACCCTATGGGGATGTTTATGGTTCCTGGCGAGCCATGGAAGAGCTGTATCGAGAAGGCACAATAAGAGCCATCGGCGTAAGCAACTTTCAACCAGACCGGATCGTGGACTTGATGCTTCATAATCAAGTGGTACCTACCGTGAACCAGATCGAAACCCATCCTTTTAATCAGCAAATCGAAACTCAGGGCCTCCTGCAAGTGAATAACGTTCAGATCGAATCCTGGGGACCATTTGCCGAAGGCAAGAACAACATTTTCCAGAATCAAGTGCTAGTTTCTATCGCTCGGGAGCACAACAAGACCGTTGCGCAGGTCATTCTGCGTTGGCTCGTACAGCGCGGCGTTGTAGTGATCCCCAAGTCAGTTCACAAGGAGAGGATTATCGAAAACTTTGACGTCTTTGGTTTTGAGCTGAGTGCGCAAGATTTGGCCGCGATTGCGACCCTGGACACGAAGAGAAGCAGCTTCTTCGACCATCGTGATCCCGAAGCGGTGAAACGGCTGGGTAGCGCAAAACTTGAAATCTAGCACCACGGCTGTCCCGTTTGGGATAAAAGATGGAACCGGGGAAAATACACGGAAAGGAACAAGAGTATGGATATCAGACGAGTCGGCTCCAAGCCTTCAGGCAAAGGAGCACACGACAACTTTACCGGCTCCGTACGCCTCGACCCGCTGTTCGAGGCAGAGGGTCCCGCGCGCGCGCTCGCAGCTGCTGTCACCTTCGAACCCGGCGCTCGGACGAATTGGCACACCCATCCGCTGGGCCAGCACTTGGTCGTAACCGCCGGATCCGGTCTCGCCCAGCGCTGGGGTGGTCCGATCGAGGAGATACATCCGGGCGATGTGGTCTGGTCCCCGCCGGGGGAAAAGCATTGGCACGGTGCAGCGCCAACGACGGCCATGACGCATATCGCCATTGAGGAACAACTTGACGGCAAGTTGGTGGACTGGATGGAAAAGGTCAGCGACGGACAGTACCAAACCGTAAAGGCCGAATAAGAGGTAGGCCACGATGCGAGCAACTATGATGTATGGCGCCGGCGACGTTCGTATTGAAACTGTCGCCGACGCTCGCTTGATCGAAACCACCGACGCCCTTGTTCGGGTGACTCGTGCAGCCATCTGCGGCAGCGATCTCTGGCCGTACAAAACGATGGAACACAGCGAGACCGGCCGCGGTATGGGACACGAAGCTATCGGTATCGTCGAAGCCATTGGTGCCGACGTGCGGACCGTCAAGGTCGGCGATGTCGTCATCATGCCTTTCGCGTACTCCGACGGCACCTGCCTCTTTTGCCGTGCAGCGCTCCAAACGTCGTGTATCCATGGAGGGTTTTTCGGGAATGGTCAAGTCGATGGAGCACAGGCCGAAGCTGTTCGTGTCCCTCAGGCCGATGGGACGCTCTTCGTCCTCCCAGTCGGTATAGACAACGCTCTGATCCCCTCACTGCTGACTCTGGCAGACGTGATGGGGACGGGCCATCATGCCGCGCTCGCGGCCAAAGTGGGCCCTGGCAAGATCGCGGCCGTCGTCGGAGACGGTGCCGTCGGCTTGTGCGGCGTGATCGCCGCCCGGCGTCTTGGCGCAGAACGGATCATCCTCCTGGGCCGCCATCCCGACCGGATCGCACTCGCGATCAAGTTCGGAGCAACCGATATCGTCAGCGAGCGAGGGGATGAGGCGATCGAGCGCGTGCGCGAGCTCACCGGCGGTTTTGGTGCCCACTCGGTTCTAGAGTGCGTCGGCCTCGATGAGTCGGAACGCACGGCGTTCAGCATTGCGCGTCCGGGTGGCGCGGTCGGCCGCGTGGGTGTTCCCCAGGACGAGACGATGCCCGCGTCGCGGCCTGTGTTTTATAGCAACGTCACTGTGGGTGGCGGACCCGCCCCCACCCGCGCTTACATCGCCGAGCTGCTGCCGGACGTCCTCGCAGGACGGATCGAACCGGGTCGAGTTTTCGATAAGGTCGTGAGTCTCGAACAAGTTCCGGACGGCTATCGGGCGATGAACGAACGGGCGGCGATCAAAGTCCTGATCGAGTTCTGAATAAGGAGGTTTCTCGATGGCCGCATGGACGACCGATGAGCTCAACAAAATCGCACGTGCAGAAGAACTGCAGCTCGCCTCACTCCGACACGACACAACGCTGCGAAACCCCGTTACGATTTGGGTCGTCCGCCTCGGCGATGACCTCTTTGTCCGGCCCGTAAATGGGCGTACCGGCGTGTGGTTCCGCGGCACCCAAGTTCGCCACGAAGGCCACGTCCAGGCGGGCGGTGTCGAGAAAGACGTCACCTTCGTAGATGCCGACCCCGGCCTCAACGACCAGATCGACGCCGCGTACCGGAGCAAGTACCGCCGCTACGCCGCAAACATCGTAGGAAGCATTGTGACTCCCAAGGCGCGATCCGGGACTATCAGACTCGTGCCGCGGTAAACAAACCTTTGTTCAACCACCCCTTGGTCCTCAAGAATAGACTCGCGGCGCCGGAGCGTGGGAAAATGTACGGTGGGCCGACGATCATGCACAACGTCGTCAGCCCACCTCCTTGCCAAAGTCCCTCGTTCCGCGTCCGTTTAGCTGGACGGGAGCAGGCCCTGGGATTGCAAGAACTGTTTCGCCACCTGCTTGACGGCCTCGGTCACCGAGGTCCCGCCGGCCTTTAGTTTGGCGACTTGGGCCTGCAACTGGATGCTCACATCGGTCGTCAGCTTGGGAGCAAGCGGGTTCAGAATGCTGGGGATGTCTGGATACTGCTTGAGAACGTCGTCGCGGACGATGGGCGCAGGATGGAACTGGGGAAAGCCGTTCTTGTCGTCCTGCAAAAAGACAAAGTTCTGTGTCTTGACCGTCCCGTCGGTGGTGTAGCAGACGACCATCTGGGCAGCGCCGCTGCTTACCGCCTGGAAGCCGATGGAATAATCCACCTTCTCGAGGCTCTTAAAGCTAGAAGTGTCAAAGCCATAAACCGGCTTGAGGCCGTCGATAAAGGCGATGCCGTCGCTCGGCGAGGCGAGCACTAATTGCGACACCTTCGGCGCGAGCTGCGAAATGGTCGTGATCCCGAGCTTTTGCGACTCCGCCTGGGAGGTGCAGATGGCATACCCATCGTTCAACGGCGCCATGTCCAGCCAGGTAATCTGGTACTTGCTCTCGTACCCGTCCTTTACCGCCTGATAGTCCTTTTGGGGATCATAAGTGGACTTGATGCCCAGCTGGTTCAGTCCGGTCGCGGTGAATTCGGGATAGAGGTCGATGGCTTTGCTGGTGATCGCCTGGAACACGACAATGCTGTTGCCGAGCGCGAGCTTTTCGTTCACCGTGTAGCCAGCCTTTTGCAAGAGCTGGGTGTACATTTCGGTGAGCAGTTGGGCTTCGACGTCCAACTTGCCTCCCACCGTGATCGTCCCTTTGGCGGCAGGCGTGACCGGCACGCACGCCGAGACGACCAACACCGATAAAACGACGACGAGTGCCAAGAGTGCCTTTGTTCGGAACGAATGTCCCACTTGAAACATCTTCTCCTCCTTGATGGGTTGTTTGCCGCGAGCTCAAGCCGCTTGCGCTTTCAAGCCCGCCGGTGTTAAACGCCGTTCCAGCCAACTCATGCCAATCTCGACGAGCATCGCCAATGCGGCGACGAGAATGGATCCCGCCAAGATCTCCGTCGTATTAAGCGAGTTCACTCCGTCGATAATATAGTCGCCGTATCCGCCCGCACCGATCAATCCGCCCAACGGGGCGGTTGCGACCACCTGCACCGCCGCCGTGCGCACGCCGGCGGCCAAGACCGGTAAGACCAGAGGCGCCTGGACCCGAGTCATGATCTGCCAGCCCGTCATCCCCATCCCCCGTGCCGCTTCGATCGCGGCCGAGTCTACCCCGCGGAGACCGACGTAGGTATTGAGCAGCACCGGCGGGATACCCAACAGCGTGAGCGCGACGGCCGCCGGCAGGAATCCGATCTTGAAAATCGGCACAAAAATGAAAAGGGCTGCGAGGACCGGAACCGCGCGGATCAGGTTGCTGGCATTGACGGCGACGAACGACAACGCCGCGCTGCGATAGACCAAGACGCCGACGACGACGCCGATGACAATGGCCAGAGCGATCGGAATCAGGCACAATTGAAAAAAGGTGATGGTTTGCTCGACTAGATTGTTGCGCGGGTCCAGGTAAAACTCTAACAGCGCATCCATGGCGTAGCTCTAGGAGACGGTAAAGGCACTGCGGCCGCGATTGAGCGCCGTCTGGACGACCAGCAGCAAGAGATCGGCGACAATCGCCAACAGCGCCAGCAGAATCGCACCCCCAAGAATCGCGTCGTAGTCACGCACCGTGATGTTCATAAAGATGATCGAGCCCAGCCCGCCTTGGCCGATAAAGCCGGCCAGCGAGGCAATCCCAATGGTCGTCACCGTCGCAATTCGAATGCCCGCCACGACGACCGGCAGCGCGAGGGGAAGCTGCACCCGGCGGAGCAGTTGCACGCGATTCATGCCCATCGCACGACCGACCTCGAGGAACAAAGGGTCGATCCCGTTTACGCCCGCCACGGTATTTCGAATCAACGCCAGTTGGTTGTACGCGATGAGCGGGATGAGAATTGTTCCCAGCGTCAAGCCGGTCACCGTGATGAGCACCGCCACGAACGCAATGCCGGGAATACTGTACAACAATCCGGCCATGGTGATGATCGGGAGGTAGAGCCGGCGATAGCGGGACGCCAACAGTCCCACCGGAATCGCGATCAGGATGGAAATGAGCATCGCAATGCCGACGATGCGCAGGTGTTGCACAAATAGGTTGGGTATGCTGCTCGGGTCGGCCAGGTTGTAGTTAAAAGCGCTGAACAAGAAACGCATTATGCTCGCTCTGACGCAAGTTGGCGTTCTTTGTTCCGAGTCTTTGTGATCCCAGAGGTGATGCTCGCGAGTGTGATGTACCCGACCCGCGAATCGTTACCCGTTTGCACCGACAGAGCCGGGGCGTTCGTTTCGAGCAATTTGAGCATTGCCGTGAGCAGACTGGCATTGGGAGCACACTCGGGCACATTTTCCCAGCCTGGAAATGGGACCGTCTGCTCGCGGTCCAGTGCCCCCGACACGGGCAGAAATTCCAGCTGACGCATCACATTGTCTGCGCCGGCGAGCCGGGCGACAAACTCGTTTGCAGGGTTGGTGAGCAAATCCACCGGCGATCCGAGCTGTACGACTTTGCCCTCGTCGAGCACGGCAATGAGATCGCCGAGCTTGAACGCCTCGTCCATATCATGCGTGACAAAGAGAATCGTCTTGCGGACATTGCGCTGTATTTGCAGCAGTTCGTCTTGCATGCGAGTGCGGGTGATGTCGTCCAAAGCGCCGAATGGCTCATCCATGAGCAAGAGCGCCGGGTCGGTCGCGAGCGCGCGCGCCAATCCCACGCGCTGCTGTTGCCCGCCCGAGAGTTCGCGGGGAAAGCGCCTTCGATACTCGACGGGTGGTAAACCCACCAGCTCCAACAACTCGTCGACGCGTACGTCGAGACGCCGTTGGGTCCAACCGCCAGCGACCTCGGCCGTCACGCGAATATTCTCCGCGACATTCATGTGCGGAAAGAGCCCAATTTGCTGAATGACGTAACCAATGCGGCGGCGGAGCTCGATGGGGTTCTCGGTCAGTACGTTCTTGCCGTCAATGATGATCTCGCCCGAGGTGGGCTCGATGAGGCGGTTCACCATTCGAAGAAGGGTCGTTTTGCCGGCGCCCGAGGTGCCCACCAGCATGCAGGTGCTTCCTTCCGGTACAGCGAAAGTCACGCTATCCACGGCTGGCCGGCGGGCCCCGGGAAAACGTTTGGTGATGTCTCTAAACGCAATTTTCGACATGCGGTACTCGCTCCGTGTTTTGGCCTCTTGGCTTACCGCCTGAGCTGGAGACGCTGGCGCTCCCCCAGGCCGAGGGTACCGCGCACGAGGGGACGATTTTCCAGTACCATTCTATGCCAAACTCGCGGCAGATGCAAGCCTCATCCACGGAGAACACTTTCAATTGAAAGACCGTTGGGACCCGCGATTTAGAGTAGCCCAACGGTCTTGGCTTTTCGGGAACCTTGCCCCGTCGAATCTCTGACTAGAGAATGGCGCGCACCGATCTTTTCTATTCTGGTGTTCCGTGAGTATAGATCGTCACGGTCGCCGACATGCCTGGGACCAGCCGCACGCCGGAATAGTCGAATACGATTTTTACCGGGACCGTTTGGTTGGTATTGCTGGAAGTCGTGAGACTGAGGGTGGGCGCGGCCAGGTTATTCGTCGCGGAGCCAATGTCCGTCACCGTGCCGCGGAAAACTCGATTGACATCGGCGATGTCCACGTCGGCCGCCTGCCCGCTCCGGACCTCGGCGACACGCGACTCGTCGACGTTCACGACGACCCAAAGATGCTGCAAGTCCACGATGCTCACAAGCGACGTCCCTGCGGCAATCGTGTCGCCGACGCTGACGTTCCGCACCGCCACGGTGCCGCTAATCGGGCTCGTGACGCGGGCGAGCAGGCGGGGGACGTACGGCCCAGACGAAACCACGCTCGGCCCCGCAGAAATGACTTTGATGGTTGCAAGCACATCGCCCTCGTTCACGCGGGTCCCCACATCGACGAAGAGGTTGTTGATCTGCCCGGAACCAGGGGCGGCAACGCGGACAAGCGAGCCGGTCACACTCGCATCGTTCGTGCTGTAGAAAACGAACGTAGGTTGGTACCAGTAGCGATACCCCAGAAAGCCCACCAGCGCCAGGACGACGATCCCGATGAACAACAAGACGGGACGGAATTTCTTCATAGTATCCCCTGAATCGTCACCCTGAGCGAAGCGAACGGTCTCGCGTTCACAACGAGAAGCTTCGGTCCGCTCAAGGTGACCAGATTATTTGGTCGCGATTTCCACCGTGGCACTCAAGCCCGGGGCGATCGGCCCTTTGGTTGGATTTATATCTATCGTAACCGGCAGGCTAACGATGCCCGCGGTCATGGTCGCCTGCAAGCCAATCTGGCTGATGCGACCGGTAAACGTTTGGCCCGGCAGCGCGTCGGTGGTGATGGTCGCCGTCTGACCCACCTTGAGTTGTGCCACCGTATTCTCGTCCACGCCGAGCTGCACCTGCATGTGGGATAGGTCGGCAAGGGTCACCTCGGGGACGTTCGGCGCGGCGGACTCACCCAACTGCGGGCCGACCCACACAACCGTGCCGTCGAACGGGGCGATGATCTTGCCGTTCGCCACATTCTGTCTCGCAAGATCGAGCGCAGCTTGCGCCTGAGCAACGGCCGCCTGCGCGGTTTTCAAACTATTGGCACTGGGGTTCGTCAGCCGATTCAGTTGCGCCTGGGCTTGGTCGACGGCCGCCTGCGCCTGCTTCAGTTGGGCATCACTCGGATTGATGGCCTCGTTGTATGCCGCTTGCGCCTTCATAAACGTATCCGAGGCCTGCTGGAGCGCGAGCCCTTGCGGCAGCATCCCCATAAGCGGGTTGCTGGCGCCGCCGGCGCGGTCATAGGCCGCTTGCGCCTGGTTCAGCGCGGCTTGGGCCATGTCCAGGTTTGCTTTCGCTATCAGCATCTCATTTGCCGTCGGCGTTTTCAATTGGGCGAGCCCGGCTTGTGCCGCGGCGACTTGCGCTTGCGCCGCCGTCACATCGGAGGGCGATGGGTTCTTTAATTGATCCAGTTGCGCTTGCGCGGCCTCGAGCCCGGCTTGCGCCTGCGCGACCTGCAAATCGAGCATCGTCGTGTCGAGCGAGACGAGCAGGTCACCGGTATGAACGAAATCGCCTTCCTTGACGTTGATCGTTTTTACTCGCCCTGCCGTCTGAAACGCGAGCGAGGCCTGGTTCGCGGAAGCAGTGATTCCGATGGCCTCGACGCTGCTCCTGGCCGCGTCGGCCCTCGACCCCACGTTTTGCTGTGGGGTCCCAGACCCCGCGTTCTCCAGCGGGGTCGGCGCGGCCGTCGGCGGGCTGCTGAAAGCGACGACGATCGCCGCCAGTCCCGCCACGACGAGCAGGGCAGTTACGATGCGAAGAGTTAATGATTTCATGTCAATCCTCATATTATTCTACTAGTTCCTCGACCCCTAATTTCTGCGCCTGCGCCAACTCGATCGCCTCATCAACGCTCCGCCCGCGGAACTGGCTGTTGTACAGGTCGGCGTAAAAGCCTTTTTGTGCGAGCAGTCCCTCGTGCGTGCCTTGTTCGATGATCGTGCCATGATTCATGACCAGGATCAGGTCCGCGTTGCGGATCGTCGAGAGGCGGTGGGCAATCACAAAGCTCGTCCTGCCCTTCATAAGCTTGCTCATCGCCTCTTGAATCAGGAGTTCGGTCCGGGTATCGACGCTGCTCGTCGCCTCATCCAGAATCAGGATCTCCGGATCGGCCAGGAACGCGCGGGCGATGGTGAGCAGCTGCTTCTGACCCTGCGAAATATTGGTGGCATCTTCATTGAGGACCGTGTCGTAGCCTTCCGGCAGCGTCCGGATAAAGTGATCGGCATAGGCCGCTTGTGAGGCGGCCACGATCTCTGCCTCGGTCGCGTTTTCCTTGCCGTACGCGATATTGTCGCGGAGCGTGCCGTGGAAAAGCCAGGTGTCCTGCAACACCATGCCGAACATGCAGCGCAAGTCACCGCGTTTGAGCTGGGTGATATCGACGCCATCCACACAGATCTTGCCGCCATCGACTTCATAAAAGCGCATCAGCAGGTTGACGAGAGTGGTCTTGCCTGCGCCGGTCGGCCCGACAATTGCGACCATCTGGCCAGGCTTGGCCTGGATATCCATGTCCTGCATCAGTATCTTGTCCGGGCTGTACCCAAACTTGACATGATCGAACTCGACCGCCCCCACGTGCGCTGGAATCCTCGCGGGTTGGGCAACCTCAGGCACTTGTTCCTGTTCGTCCAAGAGCTCAAAGACCCGCTCCGCCGAGGCAATAGTCGATTGAATCACGTTCGCGATGTTCGCCAACTGAGTAATCGGCTGGGTAAACTGGTTCGAGTATTGGATAAAGGCCTGAACGTCTCCCAGCGTGATCGAGCTCTGGGCGGCCCAGATGCCGCCAACCACCGCTACCAGAACATAGCCGAGATTGCCGACAAAGCGCATGAGCGGCATGATGATTCCGGAGACGAACTGTGCTTTCCAGCCGGCCTCGCGAAGATTGCGGTTGAGTTCGTCGAACTCGGCGATCGCTTTCGCCTCATGGCCAAAGGCTTTGACGATCTTGTGACCGGTATACATCTCCTCAACATGCCCGTTGAGATCGCCCAGCGATTTTTGCTGTTTCCGGAAGTATTGCTGTGACCGTTGCGCAATCCCGGCGACCACAAACACACTGAGGGGAAGAGTCAGCATAACGATGAGGGTCAGTTTCCAGCTGATCGAAAGCATCATCACAAGCACGCCAACCAGGGTGAGAGCCGAAGTGATCAACTGCATCAAGCTCTGCTGAAGCGTGAAGGCGATGTTATCCATGTCGTTCACGGCGCGGCTGAGAATTTCGCCGTGGGTTCGCCCGTCAAAGTATTTGAGCGGTAGGCGGGAAAGCTTCTGGTCGACCTCCTTGCGCAGTTTATAGATCGTCCGCTGCGACACACCGGCCATCAGATACTGTTGCATGAAGATAAAGATCGCGCTGACCACGTACAACACGACCAAGATGAGGATGATCCGGCCAATATAGTCGAAATTAATGCCGGGGATCGGCAAGAGCTGCAGGGGGAGCGACGGGTTTTGCATTAACTGCTGCCGGATCGACTGGTTCTGGGCTCGGACGTACATGATATTGATCAGATCATTGAACAGCTCGGTCGTGGCCCATCCCAGGATTTTCGGGCCGACGATACTGAAGACGGTTCCGATGATGGCGGCGAAGAGCACGATGGTCAAATTCACAGATTCCGGGACAAAGTAGAGGAGAAGTCGTTTCAACGTACCGGAAAAATCCTTGGCCTTTTCGACCGGACGGCCCATCGCTCCCATGGGCCCACGACCCCCACCGCCCATCATGCCCTGGCCGCCCATAGGGCGGCTCCCCATTCCCCCTTGGCTGGTTTGACTTCTTCCGTTACCGTTTTCGCTCATGCTGCTTCTTCCGCAATTTCAGTGGCTGAGAGCTGAGAAGTCACGATTCCACGATAGACCGGGCAGGTCTTCATCAGTTCCCGGTGGGTGCCGAGGCCGGATATGCGACCTTCATCCAAGACGATGATCTGATCCGCATCTATCACCGTGCTGACCCGCTGGGCGACGATGAGCACCGTCGAATCCCGGGTCTCGCCCTTGAGCGCTGCGCGCAGCCGGGCGTCCGTCTTAAAGTCCAGCGCCGAGAACGTATCGTCAAAGACATAGATTTCAGGCTTTCGGACCAGGGCTCGGGCGATGGAAAGACGCTGCATCTGTCCACCCGAAACGTTCGTCCCTCCTTGAGCAATCTGGGAATCAAAACCCTCAGGCATCTTGGTGATGAACTCCGCCGCCTGCGCAATGTCCGCCGCATGCCGGATTTCTTCCTCGGTAGCATCTTGCTTACCATAGCGCAGATTCTCGTTGATCGTCCCCGAAAAGAGCACGGCCTTTTGCGGCACGAACCCGATCTTGGAGCGCAGGCCCTCCTGCGACATCTCACGGGTCTCGACCCCGTCGACGAGGATGTGGCCGCTATCGATATCGTAAAAACGTGGAATCAGGTTGACGAGCGTCGATTTCCCTGCGCCGGTGCCGCCAATGATCGCCGTGACCTTCCCGGGCTGGGCACTAAAGGTAATGTTGGACAGGGCAGGCGCTTCCGCGCCCTTATAGCTAAAGGTCACGTCCTGAAATTCGACCACACCGCGCAACCCGGTAGGCTCTTTCGCTTCTTCAGGGTCCGTGATTTCGGGCTGCATCTCCAATACTTCGGTGATGCGAGCGGCGGACGCTTCAGCACGCGGGATCATGATAAACAGCAAAGCCACCATCAGGAGCGAGAAGAGAATCTGCAAGGCATACTGCATGAAGGCGAACATCGCACCAATCTGCAAATGGCCGGCGCCGACGCGTTGGCTGCCGAACCAGATGATCGCGACCTGGGACAAGCTGATCATCAGCATCATGACCGGCATCAGCGAGGCAATCAGCTGGTTGACCCGGATGGCCACATCCGTCACCTCTAGGTTCGCCACATCAAAACGCTGCTCCTCTTGGTCGATCCGATTAAAAGCCCGGATGACACGCACGCCCGTCAGGTTTTCGTCGAGAATCAGATTCAACTTGTCCAATTTTGCCTGCATGACCATGAATAACGGAATCGCGCGGGACGCCGCGATGACTATCACGCCGACCAAAATCGGCATGATCGCGAGCAGGATCCAGGCCAAGCTGACATCCTGGTCCAGTGCCAGGATGACACCGACGACGAGTGTGATCGGGGCGGTGATTAACATGCTCAGCATCATAACCATGAGCTGCTGCACCTGCGTGGTGTCGTTCGTGGTGCGTGTGATGAGGGACGCTGTGCTGATGGTATCGAATTCGTGAAGCGAAAAGCGTTCGACCTTTTTGAAAAGCTCTCCGCGGATCGTTTGTACCATGCTGGTCGCGACTTGGGAGGCGAAGAAAATGCCGACCACGGTGCACAGGGTGCCTCCAATCGCCACCACCACCATAATGACGCCCGTTTGCCGGATATAGTTGGTATCGAATTGTGCAATGCCGTTATTCACGATATCGGACATCAAGTTCGGCAAATACAGGTTCGCCGCGACTTGAGCGATCGCCAGCAACACGATAAATACCAGCAGAGTTTGGTAGGGTTTCAAAAATCGCAAGAGTTTGATCATATCAGTTGTTCATCTCGGACAAGCTCTGGGTGAGACGCGTCAACAGATCCAGCAAAGTCGCGCGCTCTTCAACGCCGAGCGCATTGAAGCATTTGGTGATTTGACGGAATTGCGTGCCCAGCTTGGATTTAAGGGTTTTCCGTCCCTGGGGTGTGAGGCGAATGACGAACTTGCGACGGTCCGTGCCGTGCAACTCGCGGCTGACCAAACCTTCCTCTTCCAGACTCGCGAGGAGTTCGCTCACGGTGTTACGCGGAATTCCTTGCACTTCGCTCAACTCCGAGGGCTGCAATCCGGTGCCTGCGCCATGGGCTTCGTTAACCTGCAATACCAGGAGGAGCATAAATTTGGGCCACGATAGTCCCGCGATTTCCAGTTGCTTTTCGGCCGCATGGGTCAGCAGGTGATCAGCCCTATGCACCTGCCGAAACAACAAGATGCTCGTCGGGTCGGCATGTGGATCAACCCGCCGTATGAAATCCAAGAATTGCCCTTCTCGTTGTTCCTTGGAACGGAGTGGCACAGACGTTGGAGTTGCCATAAGGTACTTCTCCAGAGAACTATTTGTGTTTGAATTATACTGAAACGAACCAATTTGTCAAGTGCCAACAGCACTGAAAACACGGAAATTAAAAACCAGCCGTCCATGACGCAACGGCTGGCTGACGACACCATGGGCTCTTCCGTATTGCAGATCTCGCAGCGGTACGGGCCTCTCGGGCCCACCCCCTTTATTCCCCATTAACTCACGAAGAGAGACTCCTGTCCATAGGGTACTTACCTACCTTTCAGCCAGAATTCTCCCCTTTCCGTTATGCTCCGACCCTTTCAGGCCCCAACGAATCCCCATCCGAGGGGGCTCTACGCTGACCATTCAGGCAGCGCGGGCCATCGCGCCTCACGGACGGGAGTGCCATCAAATCGACCGAGTGCATCAAGTCCTATCGCCTGGGTTTGCGTAAGGTCTCGGAAATGCCGCACCATCGCGTCGGCACCTCGGCAAGCTCCTCCGCATTTTACCGAGCCCAGTGTCGCCGCCTAATCCCCGTTTACAATATCAGCGCCGTCCAACTCAAAGCCGCTGGCCAGTTATCGTTCCCCATAGTAAAAGGCACCCGGAAAGTCAGCGCCCACCTGTTTGCGCTTACCGCTCCACTCGTCGATCTCGATCCGGTACACCGCGGTCCGCGCCAGCTCGTCTGCTACGATTGGCCGGTAATCGCGACCCGCTTGGAGATGCGCAAAGTACTTGCCCAGCAGCGCTTCAAGGGCTCGGTTTGCCTCCTCAGGGTCGGCAACCACTCGGGCCCGCCCGAAGACGATGACACTCGCATACTCGACACTCATGTCGTTAGCCGTGTCGCCGGGTAAGAGCCTCCCCATTTCGTACACGCCGAAACAGACCCGCTCGTCATTTCGGATGTTCGTGTTGGTCCGGCCTTCGGCCGCGCCATGGAGATAAAGGACGCGCACACTGCGATCGAACACGAAGAGGTTAAGATGAAGAAAGGGCTCGCCGTCAGACACGGTCGCCAACGTGCCTACGGCCGCACGCTCGAGTAGTTCCTGAATCCAGGCCTCGTCAACGACGGCCCGATCTTTCCTCCGCACATCGGTTCGTGTCGGTTGTCCCATACTGTGACCCTCCGGTGACGATGGCATTCATAAACAGATCGCGCGCGTGCGATCTGCCAAGCCCACCCTGCAGCTGTTATGGAAGCGAAAAGCGTCACCCGCCCGGCTCGCCCGTTCTCGAGCTCAAAGCAGCTCGAACACGTTTGGGAGTAAAAGGGATGGAACGCAATCGCGCCCCACATGCCGCGAAAATGGCATTGGCGATTGCCGGGGCAGTTGTCACCGTCGCAGGCTCGCCCGCGCCCACCGCAGGCTCATCGGGGCGGTTGATCAGCACGATTTGCACGTCCGGCACCTCCGAGAATTTGAGAATCGGATAAGAATCCCAATCGAGGCTGGTGACGCGTGTACCTTCCCAGGTTACCTGCTCTTTGACCGCGCGACTCGTCGACTGGATCACATTTCCCTCGATTTGATTCCGCAGGCCGTCAGGGTTGATAATCAAGCCGCAATCGTGCGCGATCACTATCCGCTTGACCTGCACTTGGCCGGTTGCCGTGTCGACGCGCACCTCGGCGACGGTCGCCACATACGCAACCTCGTTTTCGTATTGGGCGAAAGCAATTCCCCGTCCTTCGCCGGATGCAAGCGGTGTACCCCAGCCGGCCTGCTCCGCGGCAGATTTGACAACTTGAATGGCGCGCGGATCATTCAGGTGGCGCAGGCGGAACCGTAACGGATCGACCCTCGCCGCGGCGGCAAGCTCATCCATGAATGATTCGTTGGCAAAGCCGTTCGCTGCTCCTCCGAGGCTGCGCATGGATGATGTCCGCAGCGGCAAACCAGAGAGCCAATGCACCTTCACTCGCTGGTTGGGGATGGTGTAATTGGTCGGCGCGTTTCGCTCCCCGCCTCCCATCCAATCTGGCGGTTCCCCTCGCCGTCCCGATTTCAACTCGTCGGCCAGAAGCGGCTCTCCGGACACGTGAGATGGTGTCCAGACCTCGTAGGCGAGGGCCAAGACGTTGCCCTTTTGGTCCAAGCCGCCGCGCACCTCCATCTCCATCGCGGGCGCGAACGGTTCCCATGCGAATTCGTCTTCACGGCTCCACTGGACGCGCACGGGCGCGCCCACGACCTGGGATAATAAAGCGGCGTCCGCGGCGGCGTCATCAGAGCCGTTGTGCCCATACGAGCCCGCGCCTTCGGCATAGACGACCCGAATTTTATCGGCTTGCATCTGCAACAGTTCGGCCAATTCGTCGCGCAATGGATAGACGCCCCGCGAGCTGCACCATATCACGGCGCGATCCGGCCTCACGTCCGCGACTGCACAGGACGGACCGATCGAAGCATGCGCTTGAAAGGGTTGACGATATCTCGCCCTGATTCGCACTGCCGCCTTCCGGAAAGCCGGCTCGACCTTGCCCTCCTCGCGCACAGTGTCGTCCGAGGTGGGTTGGCGCCGAATGAAAGTGCCCAGTCCCCGCATCGCCGGCCAGCGCGCCGTCTCCCGCCATTCTACCTTCAGTTCCTTGGCCGCGCGCACCGCGCACTCCTCACGTTCGGATACGAGGGCGACGTAATTGCCTAGATGCACCACGCGTTCATCCCGCACAGAAGACTCGTCGATGGAAACGAGTTCCGCACCGGGGCTGGGGGGGCGGACGACGCGGGCATGCAGCATACTTGGCAGCCTGATGTCGTGAACAAAGCTGGCGGCACCCGCAATTTTACGGGGGAGGTCCAGGCGCGCCACCGGCTGGCCGACGATCCGGTATTCGTCTTGCCTTTTGAGCGGCGCGTGCAGCGTGATCTGGCGATTGAAACGCTTACCGCCCACCAATTCAGCAAAAGAGATTGCGCGGGAGGGGTGATGGCTCACAGAGATGACCCCATCCCGGATGACCAGTTCGTCCAGCGCGGCGTCAAGTCGTTGGGACGCCATTTCCAAGAGGGCGGCTCTGGCTTCTGCACTGGCATTGCGTACCGCAAAGCCGCCGAATTGGATCGTCGTGCTACCCGCGGTGATTCCCTCGTCTGGCGTGTGCGCCGTGTCGCCCATTACCATCCGCACACGCTCGATTGGCACGTCGAGCTCCTCCGCCACGATTTGCGCGAGCGCGGTCTGCACCCCGGTGCCAGAGTCTATCTTGCCGCTAAAGACGGTGACATTCCCATCTCGATCGATCGCCAACCAATCATCCACCTGATTGGCTTTCTTGATGGCCCCCGTTTCACTCCAGTAGGAATCCTCTTCCCAGGACTCGTTCTGTCCGGACGATTCATCGACCATGGGGTATCACGCTCCCTCTTGCCCGAAGAGCAGTGCGATGCGCCTGGCGGCGTTGAGCATGCAATTGCGTGTCGCTGCGACAGCGGATGCCCTCGACTGCTTCGCGAATACGACGCCCAGTCTTGGGCGTGGGAATTATAGGCTTTACAAGTATTCCGTCAAGAAGGGGTCGCTCGGTCCGTTGCGGAGTCGGACCTAATCTTGCTTGCCGAAGAGCCATACCGCCGGGACGAGAAACATAAAGCCCAAGACCAACATCACCACGACATCCGTCGCAATAGGATACAGGCTGAGCGCACGCAGCACCTCCTGCGGCACACTCTCGCTCAGCGCGACCTGGCGCAAGGGGTCCACCCCGTACGTCACCGGATCGACCTTAGCGAGCAGCGACATCCACAGCGGCACACCCCGCAGCGGAAAGAGGGCGCCCGACAGAAAGAACATCGGCATCAGCAGAAACTGCATGATCATCTGGAACCCTTCCATCGTCTGCTGGCGGGCCGCCACTACGATGCCGAACGACGTCATGACCGCCGCCAGCAACAGCATCAGTCCGATCAGGACGACGATCTGCGACAGCGACAGCGTCACGCCGACGAAGGGGGCCAGGATGAGCACGATCAGCGCCTGGAACATGGCGACAGTACTGCCCCCCGCCA
>JAMCRS010000468.1 GCA_023380675.1 Chloroflexota bacterium | reverse complement strand
CGGTTGTCATTTGAGGAAAGCCACGCGGTCACGCGTCAGGTGCAGGAGGCGGTCCGAACGGTCTCACCGCTCGCGGATGTTGTCGTGCGCGCGGTGCCCACCGGCGAAAACGAAGGAATCCTCGAAACGATCCAGGCCGTGGCAGCGCGCGAGCACTTGGCGATCCACAATATTTCGACTCACCTGACCAGCAGTGGAATGTGGATCGATCTGGACCTCGAGGTCGATCCGGATATCAGCTTCGAGCGCGCCCATTCTATCGCTTCCGGTCTCGAGGCGCGCCTTTCGGACGAGCTCGGTCAGACGAACGATCCCGCGCGGCCCCATGTGATCGCGGATATCAACGTGCACATCGAACCTCGCGCCGTCGAGCTTGCTGCCGGCCGGGAGCTCAAGGCGGCGAGCACGTCGCCGTACGTCCAGGGTATTCGGTCCGTCGCGAGCCAGCTGCCGCATGTGCATGCGTTCAGAGATGTAAACGTCCAGCAGCTGAACGGCAAAGTGTACCTTGCGCTGCACCTGGTGATCGATGCGGACCAATCGATCGCGCAAGTCCACAGCATTTCTGAAGAAGTGGAGAACCGCCTGCGCCGGGAGTTCCCTGAGTTGGGACGGGTCGTCATCCACGCCGAGCCATACAAAGAGGTTAGCCTGGGGAGCGGCGAGCGCGGAACGTAGTTCGTGCCCATCACCCGGCATCGGCGGCTTCTCCGCCATGAATGAATCGTCGACGGCCGCGTAGATGCTCAGGCGCGGAACGATCGTGGAGACGTCGCATAGCGGCGGACGACACCCAGCTACCCAGAACACGGGGCACGCCTAAGCTAAATTCATCGATGGATATCGAGGACTGAAATGGCGTTACAGGTCGTTGACGGGTTTTCGGCTCGGACGAGACAGGCGAATCTGGAGCGACTCGGCCAGGAGCCGTACGATCTCCTGATCGTCGGAGGAGGAATCACCGGCGCCGGCATCGCACGCGACGCGGCGATGCGCGGTTTCAAGATCGCGTTGATCGACAAGGGCGACTTTGCAAGCGGCACTTCGAGCAAGTCGTCAAAGCTCGTGCATGGAGGCGTGCGCTACCTGGAGCTATTCGAATTTGGCCTGGTGTTCGAAGCGAGCCGCGAGCGCCGCACGCTGTGGCAGATCGCGCCCCACCTGGTCCGTCCGCTCCCCTTTCTGTTTCCGGTGTATCGAGACGCGCGTTGGCCGGCCTGGATGATCAACCTGGGTCTGTGGATGTACGACGGTCTCTCGCTCTTTCGCAATTTCAAGCGGCACGTCATGTTCTCGAACGCCGAGATTCAGCGCCGGATGCGGGGCATCGACATCAAGAGTATCAATGGGGGCGCGCACTACTACGACGGACAGGTCGACGACGCGCGCCTGACACTCGAGACGATCCGCGCGGCCCACCGGCACGGCGCGGTCGTGGCGAACTATGTGTGCGTCGACGCCTTGCTCAAAGAGAATGGACGAGTCGTTGGCGTGCAGGCGCACGATACCGCGCGCGGCCGGCAATTGGCCGTTCACGCGCGCATTGTCGTGAACGCCACCGGGCCGTGGGCAGACACGCTGCTCCAGCTTGACGACCCCGGCGCGCCTCGGCGAATGAGGCCGACCAAGGGAGTCCACCTGCTGGTCCCGCGCGACAAGATCGGCGGCGACAGCGCCGTCGCATTTCCCGCTCACAGCGACGGCCGGCTGATGTTCCTCATTCCCTGGGACAACTTTACGATCATCGGTACGACTGACACGGACTACGATGGCGATTTCGATCACGTCTTTGCCGATGCGGCGGACGTCGACTACATCCTCGCTTCGGCCCGGCATGCCTTCTCGGGCGCGCCGCTGACCAAGGCAGACGTTATTGGCGCGTACGCCGGCCTCCGGCCGCTCGTCATGCAGCAAGGGAAAAGCGCCACCAAGACATCGCGGGAGCACGAGATCTGGACCACCGATTCGGGGCTGGTCACCATTGCCGGAGGCAAGTTGACGACATATCGCTCGATGGCGGAAGAGCTGGTCAATCTCGTCCAACAGCGGCTGCGCTCCGAGTTCGGCGTCGAGCCGGGCGAGCGCTGCTCCACCGCGCGGTTCCCCTTGGTGGAGGCGCCGGCCTCCGTTGTTCCGGACGGAGCGAGCGCCGCTGTACTGGATCACTTGACGCATGCGCATGGGCCTGAAACCGGCCGTGTGCTCGAGATCGCACGACGTGACCCGCACCTGGCCGAACCGATTGCACCGGGGCTGCCGTACATTTGGGCGGAGGTGGTCTACGCGGTGCAGCACGAGATGGCGCTGACCATTACGGATGTCCTCGAGCGCAGACTGCATGTCTTGAACGAATCGTCCGACATGGGTCTGGGGGTCGCGCCGCAGGTCGCCGCTCGCATGGCCGCTCTTCTCGGTTGGGACAATGATGAAACCAAACGCGAGCTCAACGCCTACGTCGATCATGTGGCGCAGGCTTCGGCGTTTAGGCAAGTCGCCGGCGGTTCCGACCGCTGATTGAAGTGATCGGACAAGGTCCCTCGTCGCCAGTAGCGCGGCGGGGGATTTTCTTTTCGGCAGGACGACCAACGCCCGCAAGTGGCCTCGGTTGCGGGAGTCGTTCGCCGAGCGCCGGTGTCTGGCGCGCCGGGACTGGCGGC
>JAMCRS010000467.1:2112-2527 GCA_023380675.1 Chloroflexota bacterium | reverse complement strand
TGCGTCGACAACCACCGCCACGTGCGCGTGAACCCCTCGCGGCGGGCGCGCTGACACACCGGCCGAAGCGCGTCTCGCGCGGCGAGAAACACGGCGTCGATCGCGGCGTTGTCCTGGTATTCGATGGCCCGGCGACCCTGGCGGGCGAATCGCGTCTGCGTGCGGAGGCGCGCGAGGACGCGCTGGGCCCAGCGTGCCTGTTTCACGGCTCGCGTGGTCGCGGGATTCGCAAGGATCGCTGCTGTTCGTTGCTCAAAACGTCGGAGGTACAACGCAGAGACCTGCAGGTCGAGGAAGTAGAACAGGGCCGGCGATGGATGCCGCGAGTCCATCGGGTTTCGGGGCGGGTATGCGAGATCCGCGAGTTCCGCGAGGACGTCGGTGTCGGACAGAGCCGTCATCCGCGCGACGTGGT
>JAMCRS010000467.1:0-2102 GCA_023380675.1 Chloroflexota bacterium | reverse complement strand
CAGGCCTATGTGACGCGCGCGCCGGGGTTGCGCGTGGCGTTGGTGGATCGGGGGCTGGATTTGCCACAGCGGGTGGCCGCACGGGAGTCGCACTGGGGCGGCGGGGCGCAGCGGCGGGCCGTTCGGAATCGATCCCGGCGCCGGCGAGATGCCATCGGGCTGCCTCCGCTGCAGCTCCGCGAGAAGGAGTCGGCGGCAGGCCGGGCGGAGACCGGCCGTTCAGGTGGCCATCCCTAGCCGCCGGACGGGATCTTACCGCGGTCGCGGTTGCGGAGGCGAGTCGCGATCCCGCGCAGCGCGCGCGGTCTGTGTAGGATCAAAACTTCGACGGCGGGTCGATGAACCAGAGCGTCCACGCGCCCGAAGAATGACGCCAGGCCCTACGCGCCGCGCTCCTGCCACGCTGGTCGCAGCTCCGCCGACTCCTGAGCGCGCGCGAGGCCACGGTGTTGACCTTGAGGATCGGCCTCATGGGTGCGCCGCTCACGCAGGAACGGGTCGCGCGTGGGCTCCAGCTCACCGTCGCGTCCATCCCCGCAATTGAAAAGCGAGCGCTCGAGAAAGTCACGCAGGTCCTCATAGCGGCGGAGCGCCAGGAGATCGCGTAGGGCGTTTGCTGTTGCTCCCTTTCCGGTGACGATACGGACGTCCTCACGGTTCGTTACCCCTTTGAATATCAACAACTTCGACCGGCACGCCAGGGCATTGTCCCGCTAGACCATTCTCCTGTTGGTGCTAGGGTTTCTGCGCGCAAGGGGTGTATAGTTGCCTTAGCCTAGGGAGGGACTTATGACGCACAGCCAGGAGAAGGCGGCTGCTCGGTTTGAAACCGAGGTCCGACAACTCGAGGAACGGCTCGCCGTGCAGAACCCCGGCGTCCAGGCTGTCATGGAGACCTACGCTCAGGCGCAAGCCAGCCTGCAACAGGTCGACGCTTACGTCCGGATGCTGAATCCGCGACCCACGATCCTCACGTCTAACGGCTCTGCACCGACGCCGTAGATTTCAGTCCGGGCCGATCGACTTCGCTCTCTTCCAAATCGGAAGGCTTCGACGTGCCTACTTCCTGGGGTGACATTCTCAAAGAGCTTCAGGCTCAGGCAACTGCCGGCCCGCTCCCGCCGGGCGTAAGTGCATTCGACGTGGTCCGCCGAAAGTACCTCGGTCAGCTCCACCAAGCGACGGGCCGGAACGCCGTGCTCTACGCAAGCAAATGGACGCAAGCGCCGGCCGAACCCGAGGCCGTCAGCATCGTTCCCGAGGATCTTCAAGGTTTGATGGAAGTACTGAATGGTCTCCCGCACGAGAAGGGACTCGACATCGTCCTGCACTCACCCGGAGGTTCTGCCGAGGCGGTTGAATCGCTGGTGAAATACATCCGCTCCCTTTTTGCGGACGTTCGCGTGATCGTTCCCCATGCAGCCATGTCCGCGGCCACGATGCTGGCCTGCGCGGCCGATCGAATCCTGATGGGCACCCACTCGTTCCTCGGTCCCATCGATCCCCAGTTCATCATGCAGACCGAGACTGGGCGGTCTGCCGTGCCAGCCCAGGCCATCTTGGCCCAGTTCGAGCTGGCAAAGAAGGAATGCGCCGACCCTTCGCTTCTTCCAGCCTGGATCCCAATGCTCAGGCAGTACGGTCCGGCGCTTCTGGTTCAGTGCCAGTTCGCGCAGGATCTATCGCAGTCTCTCGTTGCGGAGTGGCTGGAAAAGTACATGTTCGCCCGGGAGCCGGACGGGAAGACGAAAGCGGACGGCGTCGCGAGGTCACTCTCTGATCACAAGGTTTTCAAGAGCCACGGCCGCTTTATCGATCGACAGCAGGCCCGCGACAACATCGGCCTGATCGTGGACGACCTGGAGGCAGACTCCAGACTCGAAGACGCGACGCTCGCTCTCTTTCACGCCGCAACACACACATTCAACGCGACGCCTGCCGTGAAGTTACTGGAAAACCATCAGGGCAGGGCGTTCATCAAGCTCCAGCAGGTACTTCAGCTCCAGGTGCCGCTCGGTGCCCCTCTGCCACGTCCGGCGGCGCCTTCGCCAACGCCACCCCCGCCTCCACTCCCTTCAGCCCGACTCGCGATCGGTGAAGTC
>JAMCRS010000466.1 GCA_023380675.1 Chloroflexota bacterium | reverse complement strand
GGCAAGAGAAGCAAGAAAAGCAAGTTGAGGCCGTGCAAACCAAGCTGTTCGACTAACGGCTAAAGTAAGCGCGCGCCTTCCAGGCGCAATGGTTCAAAGCCACCGCCTTTGGCGGTGGTAGTTTACTTCGGCAATTCGCGCGCGGGCTTTGTCCGGAATTGCATCCTGGGCCAGCCGGCCCCTCGTCACATTCGCGCACATAGTAAATGTTGCGCCACCCCAGACGTTTTTTCATAAGCAGAAGGGATTCGTCGAACCTCTCCAACAGCCCCACGACGGTGAATTGCTCGCGGACGTTTGCTTTCGCGATCCGCAGCATTTCGCCCCCGTCCCCCGGGTCGCGTCCGGCGATCAACCGGGTCTGGTCGTTTTCGAGCTCACCTGAAAGGCCGCTCGTGGCGTAATCAAGCAACGTCATGTGCCGTGATACGACCTGTTCGTGCAGGTAGTGTAGGGGAGTTCGTAGGACATAGAAATAGTGCGAAATGATGCGGTCTACCGGTTTCCGCATCATGGTGACATAACGCCACGGCGGGAGTATATGGATGTGCGCACCAAATGGCACCTTTCCCATCACACATCGAATTTGGCTTTTCTGCGCCTGAGATAGCCGGGTCAGGTCCGCAAAGACGTCCGGTCCTGGACGTGCATCGATTCCGACCAGAGAACGAGGCGAGTACTGGCGCTCGATGATCCGGCCCAGAGTCGTGCCGGCAGCCTTGGGAATGTGCACGAATACGAGCGACCGATAATCCTGGGTGTTTTGTGTCAACGCAATTCCCCTTTGAGCGACGTTGCACGGTCCCCTCTTATTCTTATTAATTTTAGCACACATCGCTAAATGTGGGGTGAGCGAACGCTGAGTATATGCTGAGAAAATGCTTAAAAATACAGCCCCGGATTCTCAGCATATTCTCAGTGTTCGCTTAGGGTATTCTAACCTGCGCGCCCTACAATTGTCCAGTACTGGAGCCGGCGCGAACAAGAGATGAAAAAACTAAAATGGGTGGGATTGGGACTTGTATCTGTGATCATCGCGGCCCCTTGTCTTGGGGTGCTCTGGCTCGCCGCGAACGCCGCCGTGAATCCAACTGCACTTGACGTTGCGGCGATAGCGCCCACCGAGACGTCTGCGCCTTCCGCGACTCCCACGGCGACTGGCGTGCCATCTCCCACCGCAATGCCGGTGGATCCGCTGACCATCGCCTATTTGCGCCAGCGTGATTATCCCGGCAGCGATATCACGATCGAGCAAACTCTTGCACCCGGATCCAATTACAGCCAATACATCGCGTCGTACCGGTCTGATGGCCTGAGAATCTATGCGCTGCTGACCGTCCCCAAGGGCGTCAAGCCTGCGACCGGTTTTCCGGCAATCGTTTTCAACCACGGATACATCCCGCCCCAACAGTATCACACGACGGAGCGTTACGTTGCCTACGTCGACGCAATTGCAAGGAGCGGTTACATCGTCTTCAAGCCAGACTATCGCGGGCACGGGAATTCAGAAGGCCAGGCGACCGGCGGATACGGCTCGCCAGCCTATACAATCGATGTCCTGAACGCCCTGACGTCCATTCAGCACTTTGCAGATGCCGACCCGAACCGGGTGGGTATGTGGGGACACTCGATGGGCGGCCAGATTACGCTCAGGGCGATGGTCGTTTCTAAAGATATCAAAGCCGGCGTAATCTGGGCCGGCGTGGTCGGGTCTTATCCCGAATTGATGACGGCGTGGCATCCGATTACGCCGATTGCCACGCCGGTCGCGGTAAGCGCACGCCGGTGGCGCCAAGACCTTTTCGCACAATACGGCTCGCCCGAACAGAATCCCGCGTTCTGGGCTTCGATTTCGCCAAACAGTTACGTCGCCGATCTCTCGGGGCCGCTGCAATTGCACCACGGGACCGCAGACGAGGAAGTACCACTCAAATTCTCTCAGGAGCTGTACGGCCAAGTCAAAGCGGCCGGCAAGACGGTTGAGCTGTACACCTACCCCGGCAGCAATCACAACATTACACAAGGATTCACGCTCGCGATGCAGCGGACGATCGCGTTCTTCGACAAATACGTGAAATGAACCGGCTCGGAGTGCGAATCACGGCGCGGTCGACGACTCCGCCGGCCCCGTCCCGAAAGGGGCGCGTATGGACGCCTGCTCGGAAACGCACTGCCGTCACGCCTGACAAGCGGCTTATGAATTACAACGGACCAGACGACGCGGAAATCATCGTTCAACTGCAGGCGGGCGACTCGCGTGCCATGTCTGTTCTGTACGACCGCTACGCGCAGCTCGTCTTTTCGCTGGCGATCAAGATCCTGGGAGACCGGCCAGCGGCGGAAGAAGTAGTGCAAGAGGTATTCGTCAAGGTGTGGCGCCGGGCCGCCGATTACGATGCAGGCCGGGCCAAGTTCGCCGCGTGGCTGGCGCAGATCGCGCACAACCAGGCGATTGACCATCTGAGGCGGCGCCGGGCGCACCCGGCTGCGCACGACGACGCGAGCCTGGAAGAAGCGGTCGACGGCAGCCCGACCCCTTTCGAGGCGGCC
>JAMCRS010000465.1:1266-34176 GCA_023380675.1 Chloroflexota bacterium | reverse complement strand
ATACACGTCGTTCTGGTCCAGCGCCATGCTGCCCTGCTCGCCGCGCGTCACCACGATGAGCCGCGGGCCGAGGGGGAGCAGATCGCGCGCAAACGCTTCCAACTCCGCCGGTCCTCCGATCGCCGATCCTGAGAAAAAAGCCACATCCACGGCCAGCAGCGTCTGGCGGAGAAACACCTGGTCGTAACGATCGGGTGACGAATAGTCCAGTGAGGTCATCACCCCGCGCTCGTGGAGCGCGGGGATCTCTTCCAGCCCCGGCCCCAGAATGCTCCAGTGAGCCAGGTCGTGTTGGTCGATGAACCGGATGTCCTCCGGATCCAGACGGAAATCCTGTCCGACGCCAAAATCTTCGTAGAGAAAGGTGCGCTCGCCGTCGTCCAGTGCTATGTCGCTCCGTGCCGTGCGCCCGGGGACGACGTGAACGTGCGACACGTCCACTCCTTCGCCCTCGATCTGGCGGACGATCCATCCACCGGCCTCGTCGTTCCCCACGGCTCCCAGGTAGGCAGACGACACTCCGCCGCGGCTCAAGTGAACGGCGACGTTGACCGCGTTGCCTCCCACTCTCCGCTCTTGCACAGGGCGAACGTAGTTGTCGATGCAGTTGTCGCCGATGCTGATAGCCTTTAGAGTCATCGTCTGCCTGCGCTTCAAGGCAAAACTCGCATGGCCTACGGCCAGGTCGTCTTTTGGCCCTGGTTCAAGAGGCCGCGACCCATGAACACGCGATCGTCCAGGTCCGTAATGCCGCGGAGCAGTGCGCCGTAGACGGCGAACCACTGCAGCGGGACCATCAGGACAAAGGGCGACAGCAAGGGATGGATGCCCGGGTAGCTAGCCATGTCGTAGACGATGGTGCGCGCGCCGTTCTTCTGCGCGAGCGCGATAACCCGCTCGCTCATCACGCGCGATTCATCCGTCCCGACGAGGAAAACCATCGGCGGCTTGTTGCGTTCGAGCATCTCGACTGGACCATGCCGGAACTCAGATGTCTCGACGAACGAGCCGTGCACCCGCATGTTCTCCATGAATACGGTCAAACCGAACTTGTAGGCGAGGCCGTAGAGCGGCCCCGAGCCCAGCACGTAAAACACCTTCTCGTCCGCAAACTGTGAGGCCAGTTCCGCGGCGTGTACCTTCTCGTCCCGGTAGAGCTGTCCCAGAGTGGGCGGGAGCGCCCGTAGTCCGTCGATCACCGCGCTCGCTTCGGACGCGCCTTGCAGCCGCGCGACCTCGAGAGCGAAGAGATACGCTGCCGCGAGGGGAAGGATGTAGAGCGCCTTGGACTCGAACGGAATCACTTCGTCCGCGGCCTCTCCCATGGGGCTGTCCGCCTTGTTGACGATGCTGACCGTATGCGCGCCCTTGCTGCGAGCGAATTGCAGCGCGTTCAGCGTGTCTTCGGTCGCGCCAGAGTAGGAAGCGAACACGGCAAGCGACTTGGCGTTCAATCGCCGGGGCGCGCGCCAGATAAGCTCGTAGCTCTGATAATAGTCCGAGGGGAGGTCAGTAAATCGGTCCAGCAGGTACTTTCCCGAATAGAGATTGCACCACGAGTTGCCGCTGCCCACCCAAAAGATGTGCTCGTACCCGTCGCGCATCGCCTTCTGCGCGAGCGCCTTGATGTGGTCCCCCTCGCGCTGGATGAATCGCGTGAGGTCCGGCTCCAAGACCGGGGCAGTAAAGAGAGCGCTCTGAATGGCTTTTTCCACCAGAGCATCAAGCGAACTCATTCTATTCCTCCGCATGCTGAGATGAATGAACGATGCGAGCGTCAGGCTCGCGCGGCCTGCAGCAGGGCCAGGAGCTCTCCGTGGAGATGACCGTTGGTTGCGAGGATCTGACCGCACCGAACCGTAAAGGGGCTGCCGTCCGCGCCAGTCACGCCGCCGCCGGCCTCCCGGACCAGCAGCGCGCCGGCGGCCACGTCCCAGGCTTCGAGCTCCAACTCCCAGTGGCCGTCGAGGCGCCCGCAGGCGACGTAACACAGGTCGAGCGCGGCCGCGCCGTTCGATCGCGCCGAGCGGATGGCGCGGACCACCCTGGCCCACTCGGGCAGATTGTCGCACCCGAGCTTGTCCGGTTCGTACGGAAACCCGGAAGAGACGAGCGCCTCGACCAAGTGCCGCGTCTTCGAGACGCTCAACCGCCGACCGTTGAGCCACGCTCCGCGGCCCCGCTGCGCCCAGAACAACTCGTCGAGCACCGGCGCATAGACGACGCCGAGCTCCACCTGGCCGCGGATTTCGCACGCGATCGAGACGGCAAAGTGCGGCAAGCCTCGCACATAGTTCGACGTGCCGTCGAGCGGATCGATGATCCAGGTCCGGTCTGCATCGGGCGCTTCGCGCCGCCCCGCCTCTTCCGCGAGGATCGCCGAATGAGGAAACCCGGCCAACAACGACTCGACGACGATCTGTTCGGCCGCGCGGTCCACCGCGGTGACGACATTCGTCTTCCCCTTGAACTCGACGTCGCTCTCGCGAATGGATCCGTATCGCTCTTTGAGCAGATAGCCGGCCCCGCGCGCGGCGGTACAGGCGGTCGCCAGTTCGAGGGCTAGTTCGTTCGTCGACGCTTGCGTTCCTCTCTCCATGGGCGGACCCACTAGCGGATAGCGCCCATCGTCAAGCCGCGGACGAGGTACTTGCGGATACTGATGCCGACCAAGAGGACCGGGACGAAGATCAGCGTGCCCATGCTCATCACCTGTCCCCACAAAACGCCGCGCATGGTCTGGAGCGCCGCCGTCACCACCGGCAGCGTCTGCGTCGAGCCGGAGGTCAACACCGTCGCGAACAAATAGTCGTTCCACGCGAAAACGAAGCAGAGTACCGCGGTTGCAACGATGCCGGGCGTCACCATCGGCAGCGCCACCCGCCAAAAGGCCTGGAACTTGCCCGCTCCGTCCACCCACGCCGCCTCTTCTAGATCGCGTGGGATCTCTTGGAAAAAGCTCATCATGAGCCAGGTCGCAAAGGGGAGCGAGAAGGTCGTAAAGCCGATCACCAAACCTTGCAGCGTGTGGAGCAGGGAGAGCCCGCGAAAAATGAGATAGAGCGGGATCAGCACCGTGACGATCGGGGCCATGCGGACGGTAATGATCCACCAGGCGATGTCTTTTTTGTTCTTGAGTTTGGCGCGCGCCAGTCCGTAACCCGCAAGGGTCCCCAGCCCGGTCGCGACCACCACCGTGGCCAGCGAAACGACGAGGCTGTTGCGAAAGTAAACGAGCACTCCCCGGTCCAGCAGCATTTGATAGTTGAAAAGCGTCGGGGAAAAAATGAACTTGGGCGGCATGGAAAACATGCCTTCTTCCTGCTTAAAGGCGGAGAGGAACATCCAGAAGACCGGAAACGCCACCCAGAAGAGCACCACCGCATCCAGCGCGAGTATGACGCTCGTGCCGGCGGCCTTTTTCCAGCTCAGCCGCCGGTGCCGTTGCCTCGTCATGCGTCCACCTCCTCCTTCTCTACGCCGAGGAGATTTACAAACACGCGGCCCAGCACGATGGTCGCCGCCAAAAGCGTGATCGCCAGGACGGAGGCGTAGCCCAGCTTGTAAAAGCGAAAGGCGTTTTCGTAGATGCGGATGGCGAGGATCTTGGTCGCGTCCGCCGGCCCCCCTGCCGTGGTCACCATCAGGTGGTCGATGAACCTCAGCAGGTCCATGCTCCGGATGAGGAGCGCAACCACGAACACCGGGCGCAGGAGCGGCAGCGTGATGTAGCGCAATTGCTGAATGAAGGACGCGCCGTCCACCAGCGCGGCCTCCAAGACTTCGGACGGGAGCGAGCGCAGGCCGGACAGCACGATGATCATGATCAGCGGCGTCCACTCCCAGGTATCCATAAGGATCACCGTGGGAAAGGCCGTGTTCACGTCACCCAGGAGGCTCGTCTGGCCCAGCAAGCCGGTGACGTGGAGGAAATAGGCATAGACGCCAAAGCTGTCGTGCAGCAGGAACCGCCACAACAGCCCGACGAGCACCGGCGCGAGAAACATCGGGCTCAAGAGTATCGTCGCCAGATAATCGCTTAGAAAAGGAGTCCGTTCGATCAACAGGGCGAAGAGGGTTCCCAAGACCAGCTGCAGCCCCAGTGCGCTGACGAAATAGAGGATCGTCGTCAGCCAGGATTTCCAGACGGCGACGTCGGCAAACATCTCCAGCCAGTTCTGCAGTCCGACGAACGTACTGGGTATATCCGGGTTGATCGAGAACTGGACGGTGCTCATGACGGCCATGTACAGCGTCGGGTAGACGTCGATGACGAGGAGTATGATGACGGTGGGCGCGAGCATCCAGATTTCGAGCGGGATATGGCGCAGGCCGGACGCGCGCCGGCGCGTGTTGTCTAAAACAGCTAGGATTCCGGAATTGCTTGATGCCACGTTGGCTAGACCTCTCCCTTGCGTGCTGTCTCGCCTGCAGTACGGTTGGGGCGGAGGATAAACCCCTCCGCCCCGCGTTCCGTTTAGTTCATTTCGGAGGCCAATTATCGATCTTGTCCATTTGCCCGGTCGCATCCTGCATGGCCTGCTCCGGGGTCTTTTGCCCGGCGAGCATTTGGGAAAGATTGGTAAAGATCGCCTCGTCCAACTGGATCCAGGTCGTCACCTTGCCTTGCGACAACCCGATGTGTTCTGGCGTCCAGGCTTGCTTCAGGACCACGAGCGTGTCCATCAGCGGGCTCTTGCGATCCTTGATCCACTGCTGCACTTCGGGGTCGTCGTAGACCGAGGTGCGGGTCGGCGTCGAGCCTTCGAGCAAGAGCTTTTTCTGCACGTCCGGACTGGTGGCCCATTCGATGAAGAGCCACGAGGCCCTCTGCTTGTCGGGGGTCGCATAGCGGTTCACCGCGACGCCGGTGCCGCCCCAGAGGTTCTTGCTGCCGGCCGGTCCCTTGGGCAGGAGTGCCCACTTGACCTTGCCTGCCACCTTGGACGTCTTGGGGTCCTCGAACGTGGAAGCGTACTCGTGCCATTCGGGCGCCATGGCAATGTCCCCGGACTGAAAGCCTTCGGCCAGTCCGTTCCAGTCCCAGCCCGTGCTGCCCGGCGCGGCCGCCTTGAGAATGCGTTGATACAACTTGGCTGCCGTGATGGCTTCCGGCGTGTTCAGAGTGGCGCCGCCCGGGACGCTCGTGCCCCAGGTGGCGAAATCTGGATTCTTGAAATAGTTCGCTCCGTAGGCCAACAGAACGTTGCTAAAGTCGCACATCAGCGAGTCGTACTGCTTGGCCTGGTGGCCGGTGCCGTACTTGACGTCGGCGATCTTGCCGGCGGCCACCTGTGCATTGATCCACTCGGCGATCTCCGCGTACTGCTCCCAAGTGATGTTCGGTCCTGGCGTCCAATCGTACCCCTTGGCGTCCTGGAACATCTTCTTGTAGGTCGGGTTGTCGAAGATGTCCGTGCGGTAGACCAAGAGCATGGTCGGCGCATCGTAGGGGATGGCCAGCAGGCGGTCTCGGTCGATAAAGTAGCTGGAGCCGACCAGGTTCATCTTGTCGAAATCGTCCAGCCCCTTGGGCAGTGGCGGCAGCGTGGCATCGTTGATAAAGGTCCGCAGGTCGACAAAGTGCCCGGACATCGGCGCCAGCATCTGCATGGGGTCCGCATAGATGACGTTGATGTCGCCCGTCTGCGCCGAAAAGTCGAGCAGCACCTTGGTCACCACGTCCGATAGGGCGGCCTGGGTGATGTTGACCTTGATTCCGGTCAGGTCCTCGAATTCCTTGGTATGGTTGATAATGGCCGCGGTGGGCGGCGTGTCTTCGGACAGGAAATTGATCTCAATCCCCTTGCCTTTGTACTGTGCCCAGAGCGCGTCTTGCTCCGCTTGCGAAAGCACCTTGGGCGTCGGCGTCACCACCTTTTCCACTTCCTGGGTAACGACCTTTTCGACCTGCTGGGTGACGACCTTTTCAACCTCCTTCACGATTGGAGTAGGTTGAGTGACGGCAGCGGGTGCCGGGCTGCAGTTGACGGCGATCACCGCTAGCAGCAAGAGCGCAGCCCAGATTCGGGTGTACTTCATCTGATCCTCCTATTCGCCTTCGAATTCGACGGATTTGATGTTACGCACAGACGCTCCCCCCGATAGGCACCCTCCTTTCCATGCCGGTCCACGCCCGGCTTCAGAGCCATTTGCTCCAGCGCTCGACGCTCTGCTTGTGTTCGTCGATCACTTGACTGTCCGGCGCGTCGAATGCGTGACCGAACTCGAACAGCAGGTACACGGTCTCGAACGGCGACGACTTGACGATGTCGACGATTCGCTGCGGTTTGACGATCCCCGCCGTGTCGTACTCCCGCGAGAAGGGCCAATGGTGATCTGCCTTGCCGTCCGTCTGCTGCAAGTGCACCACCGGAGAGTAGGGCAGCAGTTTTTCCAGCCAGGCATGCGGGTCGCCCGGCGTCTCAAAGTCATACGAGTTGCAGTGCCCCACGTCGAAGCACAGGTAGACCGGGAGCGCGGCCCCTTCGTTCACTTCCTGCATCAGCTCAACGGCCTCTTCCGGCGTGTGCGGAATCTCACGCGGCGAAGGCATAAACTCCCAGAGAAAGTACTTCTGCCCCAGTCGCGCCGCAAGCAGAGTGAGGTTGCGCACCGCTTCGATCAGCTCACTGCGGACGTATCCGCGCCTGCGCGGGTCGTCGTAATCGGCCGCGCTCATTCCCCCGACGTGTCCGCCGCACCCTTCGGCGCCCAGCATGCTGGTCACTTGCAGCGCGCCTTGATACCAACTGTTCGCCTGGGCGCGGACGTTGGGATTGGGATGAGCCAGGTGGTTCTGCGAATAAATGATACCGCCGGTAAAAGTAGAGTGCATCGTCAGACCGTACTTCGTTACGGCGCTCGTAATCTCGTAGCAGGCGGCGCTGCGCCCCGGCTCCGGCAGCAGAGGATCGAGCAGGTCGAAGGAAAACTGCACCTCCTTCAGACCCAGATCGCGGGCCACGATTTGCGCCCACGCGGCCGGCTCCGGAAATGCCCGGTTCGCAAATCCGACATTCGTCCCCAGCACCAGGTTCTTTGCCATCGGTCCTCTCCTTGATCGAGCGGGCTGTGATGCCTCGCGTCAATCCATGTACGAACCGCCGTTCACGCTCACCGAGACACCCGTAACAAAGTCGGAGAGCGGCGACGCAAGGAAGAGCACGATATTCGCCACGTCTTCGGCGGTCTCGAGCCGCTTGAGCGGGGTGTCCGCGATGTAAAGCTGGCGGATTTCGTCCACCTTCATCCCGCGCAGCTCCGCCTCCCAGCGCACCTCACGTTCCTGCATGCTCGTCCGCACGTAACCCGGACAAACCGAATTGACCGTGATCCCGAGGGGTGCCAGCTCGCCCGCCATTGCCTGCGTCAGGCCGACGACGGCGAACTTGCTCGCAACGTAGTGGGCCAGGTAAGGCGCGTTGCCCCGCTTGCCCGCCATGCTGGCGGTATTGATGATCTTGCCCCGCAGCCCGTTGGCCGGATCGGGCGCTTGCCGCGCCATCTGCCGGACCGCGACCTGCGAGCACAAGAACACCCCCTTGGCATTGATGTCCATGTTGAAATCCCAGTCCCGCTCGGTCAGGTCCACAAAACGGTTCATCGTGCTCACGCCGGCGTTGTTGTACCAGATGTCGATCCGTCCCCATTTGGCGAGCGCTGCGTCCAGCGCGGCCTGCGCCGTTTCCGGCTGCGTCACATCCAGTTTCGCCGAGATGCAAGATCCCTTCCCGGCGTTGATTTCGTCCGCCAGACCGCGGACGGACTCCCGGTCGATGTCCGTAACGGCGAGACGTGCGCCCGCCTTCGCCAGCGCCAGCGCTGAAGCGCGTCCGATGCCCGTGCCCGCGCCGGTCAAGAGGGCTACCTTGTTAGCTAAATCGATCATGATCCACTCCCGGCAATTTCATTCAAGCGGCCAAAGTCCATTTTCAGGTCGAGATACAAGCTACGGTAGAGCTTGAACAGCTCGGCGTAGCGCGCGTGGGCGCCCGGATCAGGCTCCACGACGGAATGGATAGACACGAACCGTTCGATCTCGCTCCATTCCGGAAACACTCCGACTCCCTTGCCCGCGACGAACGCAGCGCCGAGCGAGGACCCCGGATGGGCGGCGATCTGTTCGAGCGGGACCCCCAGGATGTCGGCGGTGACTTGTTTCCACAAATGCGATTGCGCGCCTCCGTTCGTCACCCGCGCCCGGACCGCGTGCAAGCCTCGTTCGGCCAGTACTTCAAGATGGTGGTTGAATCCAAAGGAAATGCCTTCGAGAACGGCGCGATAGACGTGCGCGCGTGTGTGGCTCAGCGTCAGCCCAAATAGCACGCCGCGGGCAAGCGGGTCGTTGATCGGTGTCTTTTCCCCAAGAAAGTAGGGGAGGAGAATCAGTCCCTGGCTGCCGGCCGGCACGGCGGCCGCTTCCTTATCCAGCGTGGCGTAGTCGCAATCGGGCGCGAACTGCTGGCGGAACCATTTGATGAGGCTTCCGCTCGACGCCATGCAGCCGTTGACAAAGTATTTTCCCGGGATGACGTGATAGTCCAAGAACAGCCGCGGGTCGACCAAGGGCTCGTCCAGGCTGAACAGAATGTCCCCCGCCCCGCCCAATTTCACGAGCAGGTCGCCGGGCGCTTTGAGCCCCGCCGAAAAGGCAGAGGCGATGTGATCGGCGCTGCCGGCCACGACCGGCGTTCCGACCGCCAGCCCGGTCTGTTTCGCCGCGCCCGGTGTCACGCGGCCAGCGATTTCGCTCGGCCAGCGGACCTGTCCCAGCCACGTGCGATCGATTCGACTGAAGGCAAGGAAAGCGTCGTCCCAGTCTTCACGCCCGAGGTCGAACAGACCGCTTTCGAGCGCCCAATTGCGCTCGCACGAGAACTCGCCGGTCAGGCAGTAGACGACATAGTCGTACGAGCCCATGACGTGACGCGCGCGTGCCATCGCGTCCGGCTCGTGTTGCGCCAACCAATACAGCTTCGGCCCGATGCTCTGCTGAGTGATGGCGCTGCCGGTCCGCGCGAGCACGTCGGCAGGATCGAAGCGAGACTGGAAAACGTCGATCTCCCGATACGACCGGGCATCGTTCTGCTGAATGGAAGGCCGGATTACCTCGCCCTTGGCATCCATCAGGATGAGCGTGGGGACCATGCCGCTGACGCCGACCGCCGCGATTTGCGACGGCTCGAGGCGCGCCCGCTCTAGGCCGGCCCTGACGACCGTCCCGACGTTGTTCCACCATTCGCGCGGGTCCTCTTCGGCCCACCCGGGCTGTGGCGAAGCGAGCGACGCCGGTGCGACGGCTTCGGCGACGATCCCGCGCTCGACGTGCAGCGCAATCGCCTTCGTGCCCGTCGTTCCGATATCGATGCCGATGACGTGTTCCATCATTTCTGCCTGCGGCCTTTTTCCGGGTGAGTGGAGAGGAAACGGTTTCGGCGAGCTATTGGGACGGAAGAGGTTCGCGGTCACGTGAGGCCGCCGCCCGGGCAGATCGGACCTCGTTCACAAAAGCTTTGACGCGCGCCGGATCGACCGGGTTCCACGTCTGGCCGTCTACCTTCAGGCTGGACGCGACGATGACGCCGTCGGCCGCGGCGAGCACGTCGCGGATGTTGTCCAGACGTGCGCCGGTGTTGGAAAAAACCGGTACCTCGGGACCGACCGCTGCTTTCGCTTGTCGCAGCTGGGACACGTCGACCTCGGCCCCTGCCATCAAGCCGGAAACCAAAATGCCGTCGGCGAGGGAAGAGACGACGGCGCTCTTGGCACGCTGCGCGACCGTGCGGCTTCCGAGCGTCGAGCAGAACTCGGGAGCGATGTTGAAAAAGACGCGAACGTGTTCCGCGCTGAGCTGTCGGCGCAGGCGCAGCGTGTCCGCCGCGCTCGGCGTCCACAGCCCCATATCCGATTCGTAGGCGCCCGTGATGACTTCGCGGATGAAGGACGCACCGGTCGTTGCGGCTATAGCCATCGACGCCTTGGGGTCCCACATCAAGTCCACGCCAAAGGGCACGCCTTCGGGCCGCGTATCGCAGATGACGCGCGTCATCGCCGCCACCTGCTCGACCTCTGCGTGCAGCGTGTACGGTCGATCGTCCTCGTTCGAGTACATGATCGCGTCCACCCCCCCGTCGAGCAGGTGGCGGATATCGCGCCGGACGGAATCGACGAGGCCGCGCATGCCAGCGTCCGCATTGTAGCGCGGGGTGCCCGGCAGCGCCGGGATGTGGGCCATGGCAATCACCGGCTTGCCGACCCGGAACAATTGTTGCGTCCAATCGGACATGTCCATTACCTCCGCGTGCAGTGTGAATGGAGCTGGCGGTTGTGAAACGAGGGGACGGTCAAACCGGCACGACGATCACGTCGATGCCTTTTTGACGGATCGAGTTAACAATAGCGGGAGAGGCAGCCTCGTCGGTCACCACGACGTCGACTCGCGCAAGCGGGGCGACGGAGTTCAGACACGTCCGTCCGAGCTTGGAGCTGTCCGTGGCCACGATGACCTTCTTCGCGTGTTCGACGATGACGCGCTTGACCAACGAGTCTTCCAGGTTGAATTCGGTCAGGCCGTTCTGTGGATCGATGCCCCCCACGCCGATCAACGCCTTGTCGACGTGAAAGTCCTGCAGCGCCCGCTCGGCAAGGTGGCCCACCAACGATTGCTCGCCGCTGCGCAGGACGCCGCCGGTGACGATCAGACGCACGCCCGGGGAGTCGGCCAGCACGTTGGCGATTCGGAGACTGGATGTGAGAATGGTGAGATTCTGCATGCCGGCCAAGCAGCGCGCGATCTCCAAAGTAGTGGTGCCGACATCCAGGACGATGCTGTCGCCTTCGGCGACCAGCCCGGCCGCGTACCGGCCGATCGCCTCTTTTTGCTTGGTCTGTTCACCCGCGCGCGTCATATAGGCCGGCTCATAGCTGCGTCCGCGGTCGGCGATGGCGCCGCCATGGATCCGCCGGAGCAGTCCCGCGTGGTCGAGCTGGCGCAAATCACGCCGGATGGTCATTTCCGATACGGAAAAGAGATTGGCGATATCTGGCACTGATAGAGTGCTTTGTGTCTGGCTGATCTCTATGATGCGCCGCTGGCGCTGCGACAGGGTAGACTTGTTCATCGGCAGCGGACTCCTCCCGGCCGAGCTTCTGCGCGTGACCGCAGACGTGACTATATGTTCGTTCGAACAATATTATCGCACTATTCTGATGTGATGTCAATACTCTAACGTCCATTTGAACAGAAAATTGGTTCCGGATTTGCCATTCGTTCACTTTACGTGTAAAATAGTGTCAAAATGCACGACACGCAGAATGCGATGTCCCGCCAAAGCCTGCCGCGAAAAGCGGTCTGGTTGTCGCGCCCCGACTTGTGCTTGGAACATTGACCCTATTCCAAAGGAGACCAAGATGAAAGCAGCCGTCATCTACAGCCCCGGCGATGTGCAAGTGAAGGAACTAGACATGCCGGCGCCAGGCCCAAACGAGGTCCTGATCAAGGTCAAAGCCTGCGGGGTGTGCGGGACGGAGCATACGCTCTTTACCGGAGGATATTACGCGAATTATCCCGTCGTACTGGGACACGAATACGCGGGCGAAGTTGTCGAGGTCGGCAAGGAGGTGCGGGATCTCAAGGCAGGTGACAAGGTGACGGTAGACCCGAACATCGTTTGCCATCGTTGTGATTACTGCCGAATGGGGAGCGAGCACCTGTGTGAAAACCTGGTGACCCTCGGCATCACGATCAACGGGGGCGCCGCCGAGTATTCGGTCGCGCCGGCGACGAACGTCTACCGCGTGCCAGATTCCTTGACCTTCGAAGAAGCGGCCTTTTGCGAGCCGCTGGCGTGTGTCGTGCGCGGCCTGGAGGTAGGACCGGCGCAGTTGGGAGACACCGTCCTGGTCCTGGGCGCGGGGAGCATCGGCAATCTGCTGATGCAATGCGCCGCGCACGCGGGGGCGGCCAACATTATCGTCAGCGAGCCAGTCGAGTTCCGGCGGCGCCTCGCGCTCGAGAACGGCGCCACCCACGTCGTCGATCCGACTCGGCAGGACGTGGCCGCGGAATTGAAAAAGATCAGGCGCATTGGCGCGGACGTGGTCTACGAGTGCACGGGCAACTTGGCCGTGCAGACGAGCAGTCCACTCTACGCCCGCCGCGGCGGTACCGTCGTACTGTTCGGAGTGAGTCCGAAGCAAGGTCGGATCGAGATCAATCCATTCGACATTAACGAAAACGAGCTCAAGCTGGTCGGATCGTTCAACAATCCGCTGACCCAGGCGCAGGCGCTCGAGCTCTTGGCGACCCGGCGCGTGCGCGCGGACAATCTGGTCTCACACCGGGTGCCGCTCGCAAACTATCCCCGCGTCTTTGACACCTGGGACGACCCCACCCGGCTCAAGACGATGGTTGTCATGGGGTGAGGCTGGCCGGGAACGCGCAGGCCATAACCTCACGGCCTGCGCGTTCTGTTTCCGTGGCGATCACCGTCATTTGTAGAGCGTCCCCAGGCGTACGACCTCGAACGCGCTTCCCGGCACCGTCTTGAGCTGGTTGAGGTCATCGTCGTTCCAGCGGGTGTCGGTCGAACCGCTGATATACCAGTTCGATCCATTGTCCGCGACCATCATGCCGTACTTCTTCAGCGCGTTCAGTACGACGCGCGCCTCGCCGGTGAATCCCGAAATGTCGTAACTCGCCCTGAGCCGCACGCGCATTCCCATCGGCGGAAGATTCGCGTTCGTGCTGCTGCTGGCATAGTGCGTTGCCGGGTGCACGTACGCCTTCTGCGTCTGGGCAACCGTGAATCTCAGCGCGTGAATGATCGCAGCAGCGGCGACCTCGTCGTAGCGGACCAGTCCCGGTAATATCGGCAAGCCGGCCGCATCCGCGGACGTCCAGCCGTCCGGCCGGAGCGCGTTCGAGCTCAGATCGAATACCGCGCCGGAATCCGCGAACCAACCCGGTCCGCCGGCGTCTTTCGACGCATTATACATCTCGTACAGCGTGCAGTTGCCTGAATCGAGCGTGAGCACATGCCGGTCGCTGCCGGCTTCGACCGGCGCATCCGGCGGGACCGGGTACGGCCCCGGATCGCTTTCGCTTCCGTACGCGGTAAACGTGATCGGTACGAAAGGCTGCGTGCCGGGTACGACCGTGTAGGGGATGCCGTACGTTGGGTCCGCCCCAAAGTCCGCGTGGAGATGCGTCGAAGCGCCGATGCTCGCGATGTAATTGGCAGAATTGGGATCGACCGGATCGCTCGAGATGTCGCGGTTCCAAGGGTTGTCCGCGGGGAACATCGCGCACCCGCCGAGCGTGGGACCCGTCGGGATCGCGTCGGGACGCGCGATGAAGGGCAAATACAGGTTCGACGAGACCTGCGGCGCCTGCCCGCGCGCGAGCAGCGGAGCGGCTTGAATCGCGAGCGTGGTGACGAGAACGATGACGCAGAGGCCGATCGTGGACAGCGCCAGCCAGCGAACGTTCATCCATTACCTCTGGACCTATTGTAAAACGGGGTTGGCGCACGTCAAGAGAGGAATCGGTACCCGGTGACGAATCGGCCGAGTATAGAGGAGCATGAACACGGGTGCTAGCATCCCGCTTGACAACCCATTAGAATTGGGCTATTTTCCGCAAGCGGAATTGTGTGAAAAACCATGTCGAATGATCTGATCGTATCGAAAAACCCAGCGGACTCGCCCGGTCTCTGTGTCGCCGTCGGAACGCACGTGATCATTAAAGTCAAGGCCGGCGCCAGCGAACGCTTGGAGTTTGACCTGGTTCCCGACAGGCGGTCCGATTTCTCTGCCGGGCTGATGAGCGACCGCGCTCCCTTGGCTCAGGCCATCCTCGGTCGCTCCAGCGGAGAAACGGTTCAGTACCTTCCCCCTTCCGGCGCAGAACAAACGGTGACGATCCTGAGCGTCGAGCCAAGCAAGCGCGAGCTGTCGGCGACCTCAGACCGTGCCGACGTTCTCGGCGAAACGATGGACAAGATCGCCCGGCGCGAATCGAGGCAGATCGCTCTGACGACCGAGCTTCACTACGGTTCCATCGATCCGGATGGAATCGAGGAGTAGGCTCAGCCACGACCCTCGCATGTTCGCGGTTTGCGCCGGCAGCGGCCCGCCTCAGAGCGGCTGTCGTCGGGAGGCGGACCGCGCTCCGACTCGCAGGTCTCTTGCACGAGACCCCTTCTCGATTCCTGGTCCTGCAGATGACCCTCTGGCCGGCTAGGCTTCGTTCAACAGCCGGACAGCTCGGCGTTCCCGTCTCCTAGCGCGAAACAACGTGTGGCTTCGCCGCGCTCGATGCGCGGCGCAAGCCTCCGTAGCCGTTCATCTTCTCGACAAAGCGGCTGACCTCTTGCTCGGCTTCCTCTCTTGTGTAACCGTATTTCTCCTGCACGAGCCCCACCAGGCCGGCGTGTCTGGCCGGCGCTCGATCGAGGTCAAAATCGGCGATTCGACCCCATCGTTCCTTGATCCTGCCGCGCATCGGGTCCCACTTGCCCACGATTACGTCTGTGTGCGTCATACTGAAACCTCCTTCAGAAACAGCCCCGTCGGATGGGCGGACACTCCGCGGTCGCCTCGGCGGCGGAGGCTGTGCTCCGCTTGGCGCGGTCTTGCCGCGTTCGATAGCCGTCTCGCGACACCACGCGATCTGGCGCGTTACCGGCTTGAATTCGGCGCTGGGCCAAATTCCTTGAGAAACGATCTCACCTCTTCCTCGGCGGCATACGGCGTGCAAGAGTATCGTTCCTGCAGGATCTCGAGCAGCACACTTCGATTGCCGTCGACCACCTTGATGTCCTGGTCGGTGATCCCGTGCCATCGCTCTTTCAACTTACCGCGCAGGTACTTCCATTGGCTCGCCATGATCTCATCTTCGTCGCGCATAGGAACCTCTCCTCACCGCTCAATCGTCGTCGCGGAGCGTCACGACGGCTGGCACTAACTCGGCAGTCAGCCCACGTTCGGCCGGCGCGCCGGGCTTGTCGGGCCGCGAGTCCACGCGCGGCGCCACTCTTTGGTAGGCCTTGCGGATAGAAACGACCATCAACGGCGACACAAACCGCGAGCGCCGCCGCGCGGACCCTGCGTGTTTCGCGACGGACGACGACTCTTGTGTACTGAACAACGTCATTCTCCCTCCAACAACTGTCCCTTTGGATTCTGACCCGCCCGCACGCGTCGAACTTCGAACCCAACGATTCCCCGGGCTGCAGGCATGCTGCGGACCGAAGCGCACTTACGGCGCCGTACCCGACGGGCAGGTGGTCGCTTCATTAGAGAACGCCATGGGATTCCCCTGGTTGTCCACGGGCTGAATGCGGTAGTAAGAGCATTGAGCCGGGTCGTACGGCAGGCTCGTCTCGGTGTCAAAGCCCGCCCGCGGCTGGGTCGCGACGATTTGAGTCGGGTGCGGCGCCGGTCCGCCGTAGACCTGGTAATAGGCCACATCGGTCGCACCGTTCCAGCTGTAGGTGAGCGCGACCACTCCCGGTTCCACGTTGGCGACGAGCGTAGGCGCAACCGCCGGCGTAGCGTGCCAGGGATAAAGGAATTCCCGGTAAGTGGAATCCGGCGCGGGCATGTACTGCTCGAACGCGGTTGTGTTATCCGGCTTGAGCTCGGTGACGACCCCGGCCGTTCCCCATCCGATGACCCGGTTGCCGTTCGGCAAAAGCTCCACGTTCCCCATCGCCAGCGCGTAGAGGTCCGGCGTATGCCGGTACTGCCAGACCAACGTCGCGGTCCGGGCCGCTTCGTCGACGTTGAATTCGAGCGCCTCGGAATAGTATGGGGTCAGGCCAGTCCGATTATCGAAGACGGTGATGTCGCCGTTCAAGCGACGGACGTCGTGCTGGTAGTAGAACGCGGGCTGTGTCGTGTCGTTGACGAATGTGAACTGGTTATGCTTGCCTCCCAGCCGCCACAGGACCTCGCCGGTCTGGCGGTTGATCTTTGTAATCTCGGCGAGATGACGGCTGGAAAGCAGGATATTCCCGTCCGGCTCCGGTTGAATCGCGTTGCCGTGAACATAGTCTACGATCGGCTGCGTCAGGTCTTCGTACGTGTCCGTGATCTGGAAATGGTCCCAACTCCTCCACTGAAAGACGACGTTCTTGCTCGAATCGAGTTCCTGGAGGACCAGACCGGTGACGACCGCGTTGGACGCGCCGCCAACCGCCACCTGGCTCATGTCCACGTACTCCGGATCGTAGATCATCAGCAGGGCGTGCCCATTGGGCAGCAGTTGCAGATCGTGGAGATCGGCGCCGTAGGGGTAACCGTTCGCCGCGGTGAATGTATTTACGACGTTGTAGGAGTGGTCCAGCTCGTAAAATGCGCCATCCGTGTAATAGGTCAGCAGCCCGTTCGCTTGCTCCTTAAAATCCGCCGCCATGTCTTTGGTTTGTTTGTAGTACACGACGCGTCCGGACTGGTCGAGGATCAAGAGATAGTTGCTCGGTCCCAGCGGGAAGGGGAAGGAAGCGACGAAAAAATCTCCTTCCTCGGCCGCATTGCCGCGGACGCTCGTAATGAGCGCGGGCAGATCGGACGGCAGCGTGCTCGCGCGTGGCGCGGGCGGGGGAGCTGTGTCTTCAAGTATGGGCGGCGGCGTCGGCCGTTTCAGGTCGAGCGGCGCGGCCGGCGCCAATGGAGGCAGCGGGGCTTGCTTCGCATAGGTGGTGAAATCGAAAGAGACCGGCTCGAGCACCTGGCCCGACTTGGTCTGGATTCCCCGATCCACGCTGACCGAAACCGTCTCGCCGAGCGCGAACGGCTGCTGTGGCTTGAAAATGACCGTCTCGCCGTCGTCCGCCAGGACCGCAACGCCGGAGTGTGCGCCGCTGCTCGAGCCTGTGACATTGAACCGGTCGGCCGCGACGCTGTCCGGTGCGATCGGCTCGCCTTGCCGGATGGCGATCGTCGTTCCCGGCGTCACGTACTGCGATCCGGGAACTGGAGAAACGTACTGCAGGGTGTTGATGTTCGAAGGTGCGTTAAAGCCGCGCGGAGGAGGACTTGAAGCCGATACCGATACGGCTACGAGAGTGAAAACTGCAACAACTGCCGTTGTAGCGACAAGCAGCCTTGACCGGTTGAACATTTTTTGGACCCCTTATCTACGCCGCTGTGGAGCTGCAGAGACGGCCGCCGCCGGCAAGCGTTTCGGTTTTGTCAGAGCCGTCTTCGGCACGGCACCCGTGTCTGCGTCGTGCTTGCTGGATGGCTCGCATCCACTTGCGACCGATTTGCCGAACGCCTCTGAGGGACGCGTGTCAAAAGGGCTGCGCTCGCCTTTCCGAGACATTCTAAAGCGGCGAGCCGCGTTCCAACCCATTCAGTACCTTGCCGTACTCGTAACAACGAAGTGATGGCCTTGCGCGTTACGCGGCGAGAGCATCTCGCTCCACTTTTCGGCCGGGCCGGCCTTGTAGCGGAAACACCGATAGCGTCGTCGTACGAATTGCTACGCCGACTTGGCGCTTTGCGCTACTGCGCGTTCCTCCTCGATTCGATATACTCGCAATCGAACACGTCGGACCAATCCACGCGCGGGAGTATGTCAAGCCCGTTCGGCTTGACGCATGTTCTTCGGCGAATGGCATCTCACTAAATGAAAGAGGTCGATCATGACAGATATCAAGTCGGCAACCTCAAGATCGGCGGCGTGGACGTTTGTCCCGCTCCTCAGGGCAATGCGGCCCAAGCAGTGGGTGAAGAACGTCTTCGTTTTCGCGGGAATCGTCTTTGCCCGCGGGAACCTTCTCCTTCAGCCTCAGGACGTGATGAAAGTGTCCGCGGCCTTCGTTTTCTTCAGCTTGATGTCGAGCTCGGTCTACCTGGTCAATGACCTGGTAGATCGCGAGCGTGACCAGCAGCACCCCGTCAAACGATTCCGGCCGATTGCCGCGGGGGAGCTCAGTCCGCGCACAGCCGCCGTGGTCGCCCTGCTTCTGCCGCTGGCCTGCGTCGGAGTGACGACGGCGCTCGGACTGACCGCAACGCCGGTCGACATGGGGTGGCTCTGGCTGAGCGCAGTGCTCTCGGCTTACTTCGCCCTCCAGCTCGCCTATTCGTTCGCGCTCAAGCACGTCGTTCTCGTTGACCTGTTCGTGATTACGGCCGGCTTTATCCTGCGCGCGGTCGGAGGCGCGCTCGTCATCTCGGTCGCTATGACCGAATGGTGGCTCCTGTCCCTCTTTTTCCTCGCCCTCTTCCTCGGGCTTGGGAAGCGGCGCCACGAGTTGAGCGTGCTGGCCGACCAGGCCGGACAGCATCGGCGTACGTTGCAGGAGTACTCGCTTCCACTCGTCGACCAGTTGCTGATGATCGATGTCGCTTGCACGATCATGGTGTACAGCCAGGCGACCTTCACGTCGCCGCTCGCGACGGCCATGCCGTACCCGTTTCTCATGGTGACGATTCCCTTGGTCGTCTTTGCGCTGTTCCGATATCTGTACCTGATGATGCAGAAAGGCGAGGGAGGAGAGCCGGCGGACCTGCTGTTGCGGGACAAGTCGCTTGCCGGCGCCGTCGCACTTTGCGGTTTCTTCGTCCTCTTCATCCAAACAATGCGATTCTGAGTTCGGCAATGAAACAAAAGCTTGGATTCATCCCTTGGTCTCTCGTTGCGCTGACCGGCGTCGTCGCCGTGGCGGCAGCATTTCGCTTCTTCGGACTCGCCTGGGACGGCGGATATCTCTTTCATCCGGACGAACGGCAGATCCTGCTCGTCGCTACGCGCCTGCGCTGGCCCGACAGCCTGTCTCAATTCCTTTCCCCGGACAGTCCGCTCGATCCCAAGTTCTTTGCGTACGGCTCGTTTCCGATCTATCTCATCCGCGCGCTCGGAATCTTTGCGCCGCCGAATACGCTGTCGGTCCCGTGGAGCGACCCGCACCTCGTCTCGCTCCTGCTCCTTGGTCGATTCCTGTCCGGTTTGTTCTCCCTCGGGACGATCGTGCTCGTCTTTCTGATCGCTCGCCGCCTCTACGATCCTGTCGTCGGCCTGATCGCGTCGGCCGGCATGGCCGTATCCGTGCTCGACATTCAGCTCGCGCACTTTTACGCAGTCGACACGCTTCTCACGTTTCTCGTGGCGGCGACGCTGTTTTTCGCGGCGCGCTTTGCGCAAGAGGGCCGGCGGCTGGACGCCGTCGCGCTAGGTCTCACCTTTGGACTTGCGATGGCAACCAAAGTCACGGCGCTGCCGCTGGTTGTGCCGTTGACGGCAGCGGTGGTCCGCGGCGCGGCGCCTCACGTATCCATAACGCCTCTCGCCGGCGGCCAGGGCGTCCGATCGCGCTGGCGCAGTCTAAAAGGGACAGCGCTCGCCGCGTGCTCGGCCGTCTGGCAAGTACGCCGGTCTCTCGCCGGGGTTCTGGGAATCGCGCTGGGGGTCTTTATCGTCACGCAGCCCTATGCCGTCCTCGATCCCGTTCAATACTTTGGCCAGGTGGGGACGGAATGGCTGGTCGCTCGCGGCTGGCTTGATTACCCATATACGCGGCAGTACGCCGGAACAGTCCCATTCGTCTATCAAGTCGTCCAGAGCAGTCTCTGGGGCGTTGGGCTGCCGCTGGGCGTGTTCGCGTGGGGCGGCAGCGCGCTTTTTGCGGTCGTGGCGTGGCGCCGGCAGCAGTGGCGGGACGGGCTCGTGCTCGCGTGGGCGGCGCCCTACATGCTCATGATAGGCGCGGAGTTCACCAAGTACCCACGCTACCTGCTCCCGCTCCTCCCCTGGCTGTTCCTGATGGCCGCGGTGAGTGTCAAGTACGGGATCGCGTGGGTCACGTCCCGCCTGCCGGCGGTGGGGCGCGGCGCCCGGCTCGTTTCCACCGCCGGTCTTGCGGTCGCGCTCGCCGCCTCGCTCGCCTACTCGATCGCGTTCGTCTCGATCTATTCGCGCGAACACCCGTGGCTGCAGATCTCGCAGTGGATCTACCAGAACGTGCCGCAGAATTCAACGCTCGCGATCGAGCAGTGGGACGACGCGCTGCCGGTCTCTATGCCGGGTCTCGGCGCCGCCGCCCGGCCGACCGCGTACCACATTCAGACTTTGCCGATGTTCGATCCGGACGATCCGTCCAAAGAGCAGATGCTCGTGAACGCTCTCGAAAACAGCGACTATGTCGTTCTCGCCAGCCGGCGCCTCTACGCGACCATTCCGAGATTGTCGTCGCGTTATCCCGTCTCGTCCCGATATTACCGGTTGCTCTTCGACGGCGAGCTGGGCTTTGATCTCGTCGCCTACGCGCGCGACGACCCGACTCTCGCCGGCATCACGATCTCGAACGACTCCATCGATTACGCGGGTCTGGCGACTCCCGCGCTGCTCGCTCGCGCGCCGCAAGGCGCGCTCGATTGGAATTGGGGCGTGGAGGACGAAAGCCTCGCGGTCTACGATCATCCGGTCCCGCTCGTCTTTAAAAAGACGCGCTCTCTCTCGACGGCGGACCTGAACGCGCTGCTCTCGTCGACGACGCCCCTGACGTCCGCCGAGCGTTGATCGACGCCGACCCCTGTCGCGCGGCTGGAGTCGGCCACCCTAAAACTCTATGCACCTAGGTTGACGATGATGAAAAGAGTATTCTCGACGATGGCACATTTCGCGTTTCGTCTGCTCGTGCTGACGTCGATCGCCGTACTTGGCTTCGCCGTCGGCACGCTGTCGGCCCAGGCCTCGCAGCAGGCCGTGGCCCAGGCTTCGGCGCCGCCGCGGCCGACCCCGCCGCGCGCGAGCGCCCACGCGGCCGGCGAACCGGCCGGGGCCGGACGATCCCCGGCCCAGGGAGATCTCGCGTCCGCTTCCGAGGCAAGCGCCGCTGCCGTCCCGGACACGATTCCCAGCGCGACCTCGCTCGATTATCTGAGCGGTTACTTTACAAACCTCACTTCTCCCGTCATCGTCGACGGCAAGCCGTGGGACTTTGGCTCGACCAACATGGTCCAACTCCAACAGTCGAACGGCGGCGTCAGCTACTGGGACTATTGGGGCGAGTCCGAACCGTGGGATTCGCCGAATCACCTCTGGTACGACCAACAGGGTCAGTCGCACACGTACCGGTCGGAGACCATCGAAACGGCCGCCGGCCAGTCGGCGACCGCCTACGTCCTGTTCGAGAAAGACGGACCGGGCGTCATGGACAAGTTGTGGTTCACCCACGATCCGACGACCTCGTTCATGAGTGTGCTCAGCCCGGCGAATCCGTTGAACAATCTCTTGTCGAATGATCCGCCGGACCAAACAGAATGGGGCGATCTGTCAAAACTGGGCAATCTCCGCATCGAAGTGGACGGCCAGGTCGTCTACGCTGGACCGGTCGAGGACTGGTTTTCCGGCGCGGCGCAGGACCTGTCGCCGGAATTGCAGCAAATCCTGGTATGGCACTATCAACAATTCGGGTCCGACGGAAACATCATTCCGGTCGCGTATCAGAACCACATCAAGGTATCGGTCTACGGCGGCAGCGGCAAGCCGAAATGGTTCATGGCGACGGGGCTCGACTTGCCGCCCGGGACGTCCGTCGAATCCTATACCGGCACCGCGGTTGAGCCAACGCTTGCCCAAATGCAGCAGTACAGCCAAAACGTGCTCCATCCGGAGCAGTTGATCGATACGATGGATCCCCAGACGGTCCCGCTCACGGTGCAGTCGGGGACGCCGGGCGTGCTTTCGTTCTCCGGCTCCGGCGCCGTGCTCGCCGTACAATTCAAGGTGGACAAGAAGTACGATCCCCGCCGGCTTTGGCTCGAGGTGCTGTACGGCGATCAGATTGGGCTGGCCATGCCGCTGCTTGCGTTCTTTGGCGAGCCCGACAAGGTCTCTTACCACACGTCGACCCCGATCGGACTGATCGACGACGGCGCCTCGAACTTGTTTTACAGCAACCTTCCGATGCCTTATCAGAAGGGGATCAAGATCGAGGTCCTCTCGGACGACGCGTCCCCCATTTCGCTTTCGGCGAAGGTTGTGGATGATCCCGCTCTGAAGTACGATACCCAACTGCGCGCCGCCTACAAGCCGAGCGAACAATTGACTGTGAACGGCCCGGACTATGTGGTCAATCTGCCGGGGAACGGCAAGATGGTCGCCCTGGTGCTGGTGACGAAGGACCAGGGTTACGATCAGGTCCCGGTGCCGCTGGACCCCAAGACCGGCAAGCCGGATCCGTACAAGAACAAATGGCCCATGGGGTATCTGGAGGGGAACCTGACGCTAACCGACGGCGCCGGGAATACGCGGTACTATAGCGGTCAAGAAGACTGGGCGGAAGGAGGGTATTACTTCAATTCGGATTTTCAGGCGCCGCCGGGCGGCTCCAACCGGCCCTTTGGCGGTCTATTGAGTTATCAAGGGGGACCAAACGGCTATGCGACCCTCTTCCGTTATTTCAATGATCTGTCCGCATTCCCGTTCAGGAACGGCTTGCGCCTCGCGTTCGAACACGGTACGTGGGGAAACAACTTTCCGGTGAGCTACGGAGCGACAGTACTTTATTACCATACAGTGGAATAGAAATGGGCGAGGTGTTAATTTGACATTAGAGGCAATGAATGGCATAATAATTAAAGAATATGTCGTTTCCGCCCTTTCGGCGAATGCGCACGCTGCCCCGAGCCATTTGTTTGGTCATCCTCTCCGCACTGAGCCGTCCCGTAATTCAAGCTTCCGCTCTGCCGTTGACTCAAACGAAGGTCGAGATGTCCGGTCTTGCGACGTTCCCACCTGAATTTGGTCCGATCACGCGCGTCCCGGCCCCGCCGAGCGGTATCCGCAACGTCATTATCGCCTCGCGCGCAGCCAAGATCTCACAACTGATCGGAGATCGCGATCCGCAGTACGACGCGCCGACCCAGAACTTGACCGCGAGCCGTTATCGCTTGGCGGCGAGCGATCTCGGCGTGCCGTTCTGGCACGACGGTCGAACCTATCTCCTGTTTGGCGATACCATCGGTGGGCCGGGCGGTCACGCCATCGGCTACACCACGGACACCACCGCGGAGAAGGGGCTTCACCTCGAGTTCCTTCACGACGGAGCCGGCGACTACCACCCCGTCATCATCCCCGGCATCAGCCACGGCGAGTTCGAGGTCCCGATGGAAGGCGTAAGCGTCGACGGCCGCATGTACGTCTACAACACGACGGACGCGTTGCACGGCGACGGCTGGGCGGAGATGCATCGGTCGGTCGTCGCGGTATCGGACGACGACGGTTATTCCTTCAAGTACCTCTACGATTTGTCGCGGCAGTACTTTATCAACGTCTCGGCCACCCAAGTCGAGGCGGAGGACGTACAAGGGCTGCCTCAAGACAAGGGCGCCGGCTTGATCCTCTTCGGCTCCGGGCAATACCGCAAGAGCGACGTCTATCTCGCATTTCAGCCGTCGGCGGAAATCGCGACGCCGGCGAGCCTGCGTTATTGGACCGGACTCGACGGTGCCGGTAAGCCAACCTGGGGCCTGGTCGAGCGGACGGCCCAACCGCTCTTCGACCAACCTTGCGTCGGCGAATTCTCCGTCTCGTACAACGCCTTCATCGGCAAATGGATCATGCTCTACAACTGCGACACGCCCGACCGGCGCGGCATCAATCTGCGAACGGCCGACCAGCCCTGGGGTCCCTGGACTGAGCCGCAGATCCTGTTCGATCCCTGGGCAGACCAGGGGTATTGCGGCTTTATGCACGTGAGCTGGCAGTTCCGCCAATGCGACAATCTTCAGGCGCCAGGGTTGGAGAATGTCTGGGGCGGCGAGTACGGACCCTATCAGTTGAGTCAATTCGCGACGGGCGACTTGTCCAACACAACCATCTACTTTACCCTGTCGACCTGGAACCCGTATACCGTCGTTCTGATGAAGGCAAAGCTTCACGCCCAGTAACGTCCGAGCCGCACGCCCGCTTCACCCTCTTCGCCCCTTCCTCTCACTCTCATCCATCCGCCTACGGCTTTACCCATACAGATATTCCCTTTGAGAACCAAAATACGCACGGGCGCGATTCTTGATTTCGTTATTTCGAACCCGCTTCGACTAACCGCAAAGACGCTCCTGCTTTTGCTTGTGCTCGGAGCGGCGGTCCTGACGAATCTCACGACGGCTCGCGCGGCCGGCACCGGCTACTGGCACACGAATGCAAGCCAGATCCTGGACTCGAACGACCAGCCCGTGCGGATCGCCGGCGTCAATTGGTTTGGCCTGGAAACGTCGAGCTACGCGCCCCACGGCCTATGGTCCCGAGACTATCGGGACATGCTGAACCAGATCAAGGCCCAGGGCTACAACACGTTGCGCCTGCCCTTTTCGAATCAGCTCTTCGACGCGGGCAGCGTACCAAACGGTATCGACTTTTCGGGCGGCAAGAACTCCGACCTCGCCGGGCTGACAGGACTCGGAATCATGGACAAATTGATCGCCTACGCCGGCGATATCGGGCTTCGCGTGATTCTGGACCGCCACCGTCCCGGCTCTGACGCCCAATCCGCACTGTGGTACACCTCGTCGTATTCCGAACAACGATGGATCGACGATTGGCAGATGCTCGCCCGGCGGTATGCGAACAACCCCACCGTCGTCGGCGCCGACCTGCACAACGAGCCCCGCAGTCCGGCGTGCTGGGGCTGCGGCGATCCGGCAATCGATTGGCGGCTGGCTGCAGAGCGCGCCGGCGACGCGATCCTCTCCGTGAATCCCAACTGGCTCATCTTCGTCGAAGGGGTGGATTGCTATGGTCCGGGCGGCCTCACCGCCGGCGCGGGCGTCGATTGCACGTGGTGGGGTGGAAACCTCGAAGGCGCCGCAAGCTATCCGGTTCAGTTGAACGTCCCGAATCGCTTGGTCTATTCGGCTCACGAATATCCCGCATCGATCTACCCGCAGACCTGGTTTGCCGATCCCAGTTATCCCAACAACCTGCCGGCCGTCTGGAACCAGTTTTGGGGCTATCTCGCTAAGAGCGCAATTGCGCCCGTCTACGTCGGCGAGTTCGGGACCAAGCTTCAAACCGCCTCGGACCGTCAGTGGCTCGACGCACTCACGCGTTATCTCGGCACTGGCCCATCCGGCTTGAGTTGGACCTTTTGGTCCTGGAATCCCGATTCCGGCGACACGGGAGGAATCCTTAAGGACGACTGGGCGACGATCGATGCCGACAAGCAATCGTACCTCGCCGGCGGGACCGACGCCAGCGGAGTCTCTCACCCGTCGATCATGATGGCTCTGGACAACGGCGGGCTAGCGGCCACGAGCACTCCTTCGCCAACCGTGCCCGCCGGATCTACGCAGACTCCGACAGTCACGCCCACTCCCACGTTGCCCGCTAAGCCCACCGAGACTCCAACGGTCACTCCCACGCCGACATCGGGCCCCGGCTCGCCGCTGCTTGGCCTGCAGGTGCAGTACCGCGACGGCGAAAATCCGCCGTTGCCGGACGACAATTCGATCAAGCCGCAGTTCAGGATCGTCAACTCTGGTTCCACGACGATCGCCTTGAGCGATCTCAAGATCCGCTACTGGTACACCGCCGAGAACCCTTCACACCTCGCTCAGAGTTTTTGGTGCGACTATGCAACCATAGGCTGTTCGAACGTGACGGGGACGTTCGTCACACTTGGCTCACCGGACCGGGGCGCAGACTCGTACCTCGAGATCGGCTTTACTGCGGCTGCAGGCTCGCTCGCTCCCGGTACTGACAGCGGCGAAATCCAAATCCGATTTAACAAGACCGATTGGTCGTACTATGGCGAAACCGACGACTACTCCTATGGCGGCGCGGAAGGTGTTTATGCGGCTTGGGACCACGCAACGCTGTATTGGCGAGGCACTCGCGTCTGGGGAGTCGAGCCAAGTCCAAGGGCTGGCGGCAGGCTCGAATTCTTACCGAACGTTGTCCGCTAGCCCGTCGGCGCCGGCAGCCGACCGTGGGCACGTTGGAAGACCAACGTGCCCACGGTTGGTCTTCCAACGTGAAGGCCGCTGGCCGGCGCTTGTCGACTCATCCGCCGGCGCGTACGTTGTTGGGACGGCAAGCAGCAGAATCGACCGCGAAAAGCGAGTCCGTCGGTAGGACGACGGGCGCCATTCCACGGACCTCCAGGTAATAGAATGCGGTGACCCCATACTGCACGGCAAAATTGTTACGCCAGGTGCCGTGGCCAAAACTCATCTGCAGCCCGTTTTTGAACCGGAATGCGGAGAGGTCGTTAAAGTACCGAAAGATCGTCGCGTAACCATTTTCCCCATTGTCGTAGCGGAGCAGTCCGCCAAACGGGCGATTCGACCCGCCCGGCGGGGTGAGGTAGCCGGAATTAAAGTAGTAACCGCCGCCCGCCCAATCCTCTTGCCCGCCGTAAAGGCGGAAACTCCCCGTTCCGTCGCTCAGCGCCAGATTTCCTTCCAGATACGCCATCGGCCAAAAAGCCGCCTCGGGATCCAGAGTCGCCGGTTCGCCCGGCAGATAGACTTTGGGGACCAGATCGTACCTCTGCCCCTCGGTCGCGAGAACCAGGCCAACCAGTTTTCCATCCCCGTCGATCTGCATGCGGTAATCCGGCCCGTAGACGTTCAATTGTTCCGGCGGGCCGTATCGCACACGCAACTTTGTGTTGTAGACCGCCGAGTCCGCGGCGAGCCGGACCGACATCGGGACCGGCTGCGAGTTGTCGCCCGAAACTCGAATCTCGATTCCGTTCTGGTAGGGCATCGGGAAGTTGCTGTAGAAGAGGACCGCATCACCGGCGTTAACGGCGCCAATCGGAGTCGAGTGGTGAATCTCAACGCGCCCGGCATCGCCGAAAAACGCGAGGAAGGGAAGGTCGATGCCGGTCTCGCCCCCATAGGTCACGGTCAAATGCAGGCTCTTGGTGTCTTGCGCCTTGACGCGAAATTGAATCGCTTCGATCGTGCCGGCGCCGGGGAGCTCGATCGCCGCCGGCTCGTCCGCCGTAATCGTGAACTCGCGATCCTGGACTCCGCTCCAAGAGTCGACATAGTCTTCCGGCTTGGTCACGTACTTTGCGCTCGCTTTCATTGCGTCCAGCGGGAGACTATTGGGGCTGTCCGCATACGACTGGACCTCGGTTCCGGCGGAAAACCGAACGCCGTTCGCCATGAACCATTTTGGCTTTGCCGTCCCGCTGTACGTCAGGACCTGGAGGTGCTTTTGGTAAGGGATCGGCACGATGTTGCCGTCCGAGCCAAATTGTTGAAACCGCCACACGAAGATGGACTGGAGCTCAGGCGGCAGCTTCTGCGCCGCGCCTGAAAACCAGTCCTCGATCGGACCGTCGTACACGACTTTGTCGTCTACGAGGATTCGCAGGTTGCCCAGCCGGGACAAGTCACCCCATTCGAGGAGGTCCGCCGGGTTCTCGCGTTGGAACCAGCTCGCAGGGTTGACGATCTCGTCGAATCTGGGAAGGGTATCTTGAGTGAACCAGAGCTCTTCCAAAACGCCGGGACCGGTCCGATCCACCAATACGTAGCCGACGCTCTCGCTTCCCTGCGGGCTTACCACTTGCTCTTCCGTGAAGGGTCGCCATTGGCCGGCGTCGTCTTGCCAAAGGTGATTCGGCGACGTCCACGGCTCCGTCGGGCTCCAGAAATCCCAAAAACTACTGCCGCCCAGCGTTCCCCGATATTGCGTCATGTTCACCGAGCCTACGGACCAGGGCTTGGCATCGACGATCATCGCCGCTGTGCGATTGTCCAGATAACCCGAGAGAAAATCACTCGAACTGTAAGCCGGGGACGCTTTGGCCGAAAGTGCCGGCGAGCAATCTGCCGGTAGATTGGACCGCGCGTCGTCGGTAGACGGCGCGCGGCTTGGGTCATTGTCTTGCGCATTCCGGCCGGCCGTTCGGGGGACCGCCGGGTCGGCGATCCCCTTTGCCACGATCATCTCAGGCTTGACGGCCGACTGCACGTAAAGCGCAGTGCCGAGAAAGCACGCTCCAACCACGGCGGCGAGAACTCTCCGGATCGATGGACGAAACATAGAGTGATGATTCTTCGATGCTCCGGCAGCCATGTCTTGGGCACCCCCATACCGTCATTGTCCCGTTTGCGCGCTGCTTCTTACGGCGAGAGTGATCTTGACCGTCTGCTCCTTCCCGCCGCGCAAGACGCTCAGGGTTGCAGTCTGATTGACCGCCCCCGAGCGCGCGAGGTACGAACTAATGTCGTCAAAGGCCTGGATCGGCTGGCCGTTGAGCGCGACGATCACGTCGCCGCCGACGAGCGCGGGCACGCCGTCGATCGTCGCTTGCGTCGTGCTGCCGTGTATTCCGGCGTGTTCAGCCGGACTCCCGGGCGTGACGTCCACGACGAGCACGCCGCGCTGGCCGCTCTGCAGCCCCATCGCTTGTGCGACGTCGGGCGTCATCGTCATTCCGCTGATTCCAATGTACGGGTGGTCGTAGTGACCGCTCGTGATGAGCGCCGGAATCACTTTCTGGAGCAACGACGACGGAATCGCAAAGCCGATTCCCGCCGACGTACCGGCGGGGGACTCGATCGCCGTCGTCACGCCGATGACCTGACCCTGATCGTTCAACAGCACGCCCCCTGAATTGCCGGGGTTGATCGGCGCGTCCGTTTGGATCACGTCCGGAATGGAGAACGTCGGTCCAGGCGAATCGGCGCTGCCGACCGGCAGCGAACGGCCGACCGCACTCACGATGCCGCTCGTCATCGTGTTCTGCTCGCCGAACGGGTTTCCGATTGCCACTGCCAACTGACCGACCTTGACCTGGTCCGAATTGGCCAACGCCACCGGGTGCAGCTCACCGGCCGGTCGATTGACTTGCAGCACAGCCAGGTCCGAGCCCGGGTCCGCGCCGACGACCTTGCCGTCCAGCGTGGTACCGTCGGAGAACGTGACGGAGAGCCGCGTCGCGTTCGCGACGACGTGGTTGTTCGTCACGATATAGCCCTGGTTGTTCCAGACAAAGCCCGAGCCGAGCGCGTGCAAGCTGGGCTGGCCGGACTGCCCGAGACCCGCGCCCGGCGCCAGTTGTGATTGGTCTTGCACCGTGTCGATCGCGACGACCGATGGGCTGGTCTGAGCGTAAATGTTTTCGTATTTGGCCTCCAGGTCCGACGCCGGGGCCAACTCCGCAGGAGAGCTTGCCCCCACATTGCCCACTCCGGGCTGCGCTGACGCCGACGCCATCGCCGCCGAAAAGCCGGAGATGACATAGCCCAGAGCCACAAGGAGCGCGACGGTGGTTATCAGCAAACCTGCCACGTAAAGTTTCCGCATTTCAATCTCCTTCCGTAACGGCCGGTGGGTCTCGTCAGACGCCGGCATGACCGCGCCGACGCGGCGACCCGCAGTGCGCGCCTTTCCGAACGCGCCCCCTACGTGCCGTTCCGCGCGTGGCCGTCCCAGGAACGACGCTCGGCCCCCAGAGGCAGCCCTCGCGAACATGCGACACGGTCCATCCCGAGCATACACCCGACCCAGGTTCGATCCTATAGAGCCGAATACGACGTTGACGTAGCATCGCGTCCATTCGCCTTGTCGTATTATCCTCGACAGCGCCCGAATCGCACTTTGGTTTGGCACGTTACGCCGGCGCCCTCGCATCGTTCTAATCTACGGCAAGAAAATCAATGCCGGCCGTGCGGGCTCAGACCGGCCGGCGTAAATCATCCGGGGCGAAAGTAGAGATGGATCAACAGACAAATTCAGCTATTACGTCCGCAGGGCGTCCCGATCCGCGAGGAGCGATCGCGAGCGCGGCCGCGGATGACCCCGAGCTGTGGCTCCGACTGATCGAGAGCACGCGCGATCCGGAGGACGCACTCGACTACGCTCAACGCGCCGTTGGCGTTGCCGGCGATTCGCGGGTGCACGAAAGCCTGCAGAGGATCATGGCAGAGCGGCTCGCGCGTGATCCCTTTGTCGCATTTCTCGCCGAGACCGACGACTGCTATATCATATCGTTTCGCGACTCCCGCCCGCTGCGCGTGCCCAAGGCGCGCGCAGCTCCCGAAGTCTTTCCCCGTCGGAAACGGACTCGCGGCGAGCAGGTTTTGGAGACGGTGCGCTGGGTCGCGCTCGGCTTGGTGCCGGCGGGACTCGGCGCGTTAATCATGGGGCCCCTCGTCGCCTGGCGTGCGTTTCAGGTCCTCGGCGAGCGATCCGGCGACGGTCGGGAACGACGACTGGCGTGGCTCGCGCTCGTATTGGCGGCCGCGCTCGGCTTCGTCGGAGAGGTCGTCGTCATGCTGTTCCTCATTCATTGGGCGGGTTGACGATGTTCGCCACTCTGTTTTATCTTTCGGTCGTGTGGCTGGCGATGTCGTTCGTGCTGGTCATGCTGTTTGGAACGCGGTGGCGTACCGGCAATTTCCTGGTGTCCGCGCTGTACTTTGCGATCGTCGTTCAAGCCGGGACCGTGATCGCTCTGTGGCTGTCAGGTCCCACCGTGGAAACCGTCGTCGTCAGCGCGCTCGTGATGGGCGCGGCGATCCCCTTCATCGCCGCTCTGCCGGACTGGACCGCTCCCGGCCAGGCGTTTTTCTTTTTCGCGCTCGTGACGACTGCGGTGTACCTGTTGTACGCTCTGGCCGTGACCGCGTTCAGCCCGCTATCGCCGATCGCGTTCGTCTTCTCTTACCTGCTCCTCGGCCTCGAAACTGCGGCGCTGACCTTGTCGCTCACGTACGCCTTCGAAGTCCTGGACGTGCTGTGCCGCACCCGCTGGAAGCGCCGTGTCGACTCGAAACCCTTTGGCGACTATGCGCCGTGGGTGTCTCTGCACGTCCCGGCCTACAACGAGCCTCCCGAGCTGGTCGAACAGACGCTCCGAGCGCTGTCCAAGCTGGACTATCCGAACTACGAAGTCATCCTGGTCGACAACAATACGCCCGACGAGAAAACGTGGCACCCGCTCGCAGCGGTGTGTCGCGAATATGGATTCAAATGTCTGCATCTGGACCGTTGGCCCGGCTACAAGTCGGGCGCACTCAACTTTGCGCTGGCCATGACGGACCCGCGGGCGGAGATCATCGGAGTGATCGACTCCGACTACATCGTCCAGCCCGAGTATTTGAGACGCATCGTTCCGTACTTCGAGGACCGCGACATTGCCTTCGTGCAGACGCCGCAAGACTATCGCGAATTCGAGACGAATCGTTTCTTCCAGGCGGCGTACGACGGCTGACACACCGCTATTTCTTTTCACTCTCGATGCCGGCCCGCAACGAGCGCAACGCGATCATCTTTTGCGGCACGATGGGACTGCTGCGGAAATCGGTGCTGCAGGAGATCGGCGGCTGGGACGAATGGTGCATCACCGAAGATGCCGAAGCCAGCCTGCGCATTCTGAACCGCGGCTACCAGTCGTTGTTCGTCGACGAAAGTTTCGGGCGCGGCCTGATGCCCCTCAACTTTGAAGGCTTGAAGAAGCAGCGCTTTCGGTGGACCTTCGGCGGCGTCCAGATCCTGAAGAAACACTGGAGCAAGCTGATGCCGTGGGCGCACTGGCTAGACCCGGAGAACCGGCTGACCGCCTCCCAACGCTACTTTTATCTGGTCGCCGGTCTCCAGTGGTTCAACGAGCTGCTCACCTTTGCTTTCACCGTCGTGGTGCTGATCAGCGCGATCCTCACGATCGCCGGTCAAACGGCCCTGCTCCGTCCGGCGGTCGAGGCCTTCGTCGTACTTCCGATCGTCCTCATCGGCACGAATATGCTGCGTGCGCTCTGGGGACTGCGGCAGTCGTTGTCGATCTCGTGGCGGCGTTCCGTCTACGCCTTGACCTTGTGGTTCAGCCTGACCTGGGTTGTCGCGCTGGCGTGCGTCCAGGCCGTCGTGCGCGAGCGCGGCGTGTTCTTGCGCACGCCCAAGGCCCGCACCAACTCGGCGTGGGCGCGCGCGCTCCACGCCACCAGTTGGGAGGCGACGCTTGCGGCGGCCTGCGTCGTCGGCGGCTTGGGCGCGTTGGTGCGGTCGCCGTCGGGCCTCACCGCCGGACTCTTGCTGCTCTGTCTTTCTCAGGCCGCCATTTACGCTTCGGCTCCCGCGCATAGCCTCCTGAGTCTCGCCGGCGCGCCCCGTCGCGCGCGCGAGCCGGACCGCGGCTCCATCTACGGAAGTTATGCGAACGAAGCGCGCCTCGGCGTTCAGATCGGTCTGGCAGCCGCCGTCCTCTTGGCCGTCGCGTTCGCCGCGGCTTTGTGGCCCGCGCCAGCCAAACCGCCGGCGTACACGGCGTTGAACCCGCAGCCGATCATTCCGCAGGCGCTCCCAACGTCGACTCAGCCGTCGTCAGCGCAACCGCAGCCTGTCGCGCCCATTCAGGCAGGGAACTCAGCCACGCCGACTCCGCCGCCGACAGCCGCACCCTCGCCAACCCCATCGCCTGACCAGAGTCCGCCGACAACCGGTACTGCTACCCCGTCGGCCACTCCCACACCGGGAGCGACAGCCACCCCTGAGGCGTCGCCCATGCCGGATGCCACCCCCAGCCCCGCGGCCTCGCGCACGCCGGCTGCGACGTCGTCGCCAAACGCGTCTTCTACTGCGACTGCCACGCCGACCCCTACGCGCACGCCGACCCAGGCTTCGCAGTCCTCCTTGAACGCCCCGGCCCCAGCGGGTTCGCCGGATCCGCCTCCCACTCCCTGCCCCACCCCATTTCGCTCGCGGGGCCGCGGACAATCCGCCCCGCGACAAGGCGCATCGTGCTGATCCGCGAACGCCGGCGGGCGCGTGGCTACCGAATCGTTGATCGGGGCTTAGGCGTCGTTATGCGTATTCGGCCGCGCGGCGTGACGCGACCATTCCAGGAGAAACAATCATGAAACGTCATATTCGTCTTTTTGTGTCGCTCGCAGGCACAGCCCTCGTCGTCACCGGCCTGTTCGTAGGGCAGCCCG
>JAMCRS010000465.1:0-1256 GCA_023380675.1 Chloroflexota bacterium | reverse complement strand
AAACGCAAACGCCGCTGCGCGCACGCGCAATCTCCAGACCGCCGTCGTGCAGAGGGGCACTCTCATCGCAACGGTGTCAGAGGCGGGCAACGTCGCCGCGCCGGACGCGGTCGACTTGAATTTCAAGAGCAGCGGGCGCGTGACAAAGGTCGACGTGACCGTTGGGGCAAAGGTGAACAAGGGGCGAGTCTTGATGACCCTGGACCCGACCGACCTGGACCTGGCGCTCAAGACGGCGCAGGACAATCTCGTCACCGCCCGATCCAACTACGCCCGCGTCGCGGGCAAAGCGGCAGTGAACCCGGACCAATTGATCGCCGCAAAGGCGGCATTGGATAACGCGCGGCTCGCCCTGCAGAATGCTCAAGCAGCCTACGACACGGCCGGCGGCGCATCGAATCCCAATATCGCGGCGACAACTCAGGCGGTCTCGTTGACCGTTGCGGCCGATAATTACCAGGCCGCTCTCGCGTCGTACACGATCGCCGCCCAAAACATCACCGCCACGAGCGTGATTACCGCGCAAGCACAGCTCGAGCAAGCTCAGACCGCGGTCGACCAGGCCACCGCCAATCTGAACGATGCGAACATCATTTCGCCGATCGACGGAGTCGTCGCCGCCGTCAACTTCCATGTCGGCGACAGCGCTAACGGCTCGGGAGCGGGCGCCAGTTCTTCGTCGACTATCAGCGGGACGAGCTCAACCGGGTCCGGTTCGACCGGCTCGGAGACTCCCACACCACAGGCCGGGTCCTCGACAACCGGAGGCGCCACTCCAGCCGTGACGGTCGTCAACCTGTCGAGTCTTCAGGTTCAAGCGACGGTGGCCGAGGTGGACCTGCCCAAGATCAAGACGGGAGACAAGGCCGACGTCACGTTCGACGCGCTCCCGGGCAAGACGTACAGCGCCACCGTTACTGAGATGGGGCCCGCCGGTACGGTCACGGAGGGCGTCGTCAACTATCCGATCACACTGGCGCTCACGAACGCCGACACCGCCGTAATGCCGGGCATGACGGCCAACCTGAATATCGCGGTCGACCAAGCGAAGGACGTGCTTTTCATTCCAACGCGCGCGGTGCACACGCAGGGGAATCGCAAGGTCGTAACCCGGCTGGTCGGCGGCAAAGAAATAACGACGCCGATCACGACTGGCCTCGCAAACGACCAGGACATTCAAGAAATCATGGATGGACATAAGGCCGGCGAGACCGTGACTGTGACCATCTTCCGAGGCCAAAAACGTATGGACATTA
>JAMCRS010000464.1 GCA_023380675.1 Chloroflexota bacterium | reverse complement strand
AGGTGTGGTTCCGAAGAAATGGAGAGTGTCGAAAGCCCCCGCGTCGACCCTCAGCCGCTGGTGCGTCTTTGGCTCGGTGAATCGCACCGCCTCAAGGGCGCACCAGCACCTCTCCCTGGCAGGGAGATGGAAGAGGGCCATTGGACATCGCTCAGGATTTTCGATGTACTCTCGTGTGAAACACGCGCCCTTTTAACTTTGCCTGGCGCAGAATTGACAATAGCGGCCAACCGTGCTAGATTTCGAATACGCACATGCGTTCTATCCAGCGCGCTAGAAGGATCATGTTATGGGGATGCCGGACAAGATCGGGTCCGTAAAATACAACGTCGTCGACTGGGAGAAGGCGTACAGGTTCTGGACGGAGACGATCGGCCTCCACGTCGTCTGGTCAGACGCGCAAGCCGGCTGGGGAGAGTTCGGTCCTGAGGAGGGCTGCCACATCGGGATCAATCGGTGGACCAAGCCCGAGGCGATCCCTCACACGGAAGCCGCACCGGTCGCTAATTTCTATGTCGGAGACGCGTTCAAGACGACGGAGGAATTACGCGCCAAGGGCGTCCGCTGCGACGATGTGCGAGTCGTCCCGGGGATGGTGGCGCTTGGCCGATTCTACGATCCCGAAGGGAACCTGTTCGATATGGTCAGTCAGGCAAAAGAATGACATGAATGCCGTGTCAAATCAACCCGACTTGATTCCGCGTCGGCCGGCAGCGCCGCGCGCGTGCCGACCGCACATGCCGGGCTACGGCATCCTCGACGCGGCCAGCGGTGGCGGACTCTTGCCGACGATTCCTTTTGGTTCAGCACCGGGCAAGAATCGCGCAAGGCGCGCAATCTCTCGGCGAATCCCAGTTGCGTTGTGTCTACCGAGCGCGACGACGAAGCGATCATCGTCGAGGGGAAGGCCGAAACGTGGTCACTCTATGCACAACAGGAGCCTGAAAATGGCACATCCGCTCGTCGATCAGTTTCGCTTTACGCGCCGGGAATGGCAGCGCGGATTGGAAGGCGTATCGGAAGAGCAGGGGGCCGAGCATTTTGGGCCGATGAACTGCATCGCCTGGACGGTCGGACACCTCGCCTGGCACGAGCAGCGCTATTGGCTGCAGCGGGCGCAGGGCCTGATCCTCTTCCCTAAACTGAATGAGCTCTTCCGGTACGGCGCGCCCATGAGCACGCCGTCGCTCAAAGAAATGCTTGAGATGTGGCACACTGTGACGGAGAAGGCGGACCCGTACCTTGACGGACTGACGACGCAGTCGCTTCAAACCGATCTGCTTGCCGACGGAAAACCGGTTGGACAGTCCGTTGGATCAGGCATGCGGCGCATGACGTACCACTACTGGTATCACATCGGCGAGATACAGGCGATCCGGCAGATGTTGGGGCAGAAGGACCTCCCCGAATACGTGGGGGACATCGAGGAAGAGGCACCGTACCGGCCGGAATGAGGCAAGGACAGAATTGGTGCTGCGCCTCAGCAGAGTGGCGAAGTCAGAGAATTGAATCCCGGGACGTCCGGCAAGAGCACGACCCCACCCTTCCCTTGTCAAGGGAAGGGCACCTGAATTCACAGTCCGACCAAACGGTAAAGGATGCTCATATCAAGGTGTTCGCGCACAATCTGCGCGAGCCGATCGTAGGTGACGCCGCGATCAAAGCGCAGGGGATGCGTAGCGCGCGCGGTCCCTCGCCGTGCCGCCAGATTGTTAAGCAAAGCCGCACGCAGAGCGTCGTTGTCGAACAGGCCGTGAAAATACGTCCCCGCGATCCGGCCGTCCTCTGAAACTGCACCATCCTCGTCTTCCTCCGCGCGTTCTCCGCGTCTCGAGACGCGAATCAGCGCGGGCGCGCCCGCCTGCGCCTCCGTCCGTCCCATGTGAATCTCGTACCCCGTAATCTCCAGCCCATGCGCGCCGGCAAAGAGTCCGTCGCCGGCGGCGAGGCAGCCCCGCGCTCGCACCGTTTGTTTCTCCGCCTGAAAAGTCGTAACGATCGGAAGCAGCCCCAATCCCTCCACGCGGTCCTCGTCCGATTCGACGCGGTCGGGATCGAGTATGGCGCGCCCGAGCATCTGGTAGCCGCCGCAGATACCGAGCGTCGGGACGCCCGAGCGAGCAAGATCGACGATGCGAGACGCGAGGCCGCGCTCGCGTGCGAACGCGAGATCGGCGATAGTCGTTTTGGTTCCGGGAAGGATGACGAGGTCGGGCTTGCCGATGTCCTCCGCGCGATCGACAAACCGGACCGCGACGTCCTGCTCGGCGCGCAGCGGATCAAAGTCGTCGAAATTACTGATGTGCGGAAACCGAATGACCACGACATCCAGCGGGCGTGCGCCCGGGTCTGAGGTGTTCGGCGATTGAGCCGCGGGATCCCCGGTGCGCTCAGCGGCCATCAGCTCCTCCAGCGCGACCGAGTCCTCGTCGGCGATCCGTAAGTCATAGATGAAGGGAACGACGCCGAGAACCGGCACGCCGCTCCGTTCTTGGAGCAGCCGGACGCCGTCCTCGAACAACCGCGCGTCGCCGCGGAACTTGTTGACGATAAAGGCGCGCAGCCGGGCGCGCTCGGTCCCTTCCAACAGATCGAGGGTCCCGAGCAATTGCGCGAATATTCCGCCGCGATCGACGTCGCCGACCAACGCGACCGGCGCGTCCGCATATTCGGCGATCGCCATATTGACCAGGTCGCCGCGCCGAAGATTGAGCTCGACTGGACTGCCGGCGCCTTCGACCACGACCAAATCATACTCGGCGCGCAGCGAATCCAGCGCGTGCGTGACGATCTCCCACAATTCCCCGCGCCGGCTCATGTACTCGCCGGCCGGCAGGCGC
>JAMCRS010000463.1 GCA_023380675.1 Chloroflexota bacterium | reverse complement strand
ATGCTTGCAAGTTCACGCAAGCCGGCGAAGTTCAAGTCTCGGTGGCGGCCGAATCCCCATCCGCGCACGCCGACCCTATCCCTCTCCACTTTGTGGTGCGCGACACCGGCATCGGTATCCCGCCCGATCGCGTCGACCGGCTGTTCCAGGTCTTTTCGCAGGTCGATGCATCCACCACGCGTCGTTTCGGCGGAACGGGCCTGGGACTGGCCATCTGCAAGCGGCTGACCGAGCTGATGGGCGGCAAGATCTGGGTGGAGAGCGATGGCGTGCCGGGCAAAGGGACCGCGTTCCACTTTTCCCTTTCCTTCCGCATCGCCGACTCTACCGGCGCGCGCACCCGCGCCGTCCCCCGCACGAATCTGCGCGGTCGGACGGTCCTCGTGGTGGACGATAACGCCACCAACCGGCACATCCTGACACGCATGGCCGACTCGTGGGGGATGCGGTCGATCGTTTGTGACTCGGGGCGGTCCGCGCTCGACAAGGTGGACGGCGGATTGGATGCCGACATCGCTCTGCTCGACGTGCAGATGCCGGACATGGATGGACTGGCGCTCGCCGCCGAATTGCGGCGCCGGCGGACCGAAGCGCAGCTGCCGATCGTATTCTTGAGCTCGCTCGGCTCGCGCGTCCAGCCGCCCGACAGCGTGCGTTCCGCCGCCTATCTGCACAAGCCGATCAAGCCTTCTCAGTTGTACGATGCGCTGGCGATGGTTTTCTCGGAGCAGCCTGCCGGTCCCGCTGCCAAGCCTTCAGCCGAAGACAGGTTCGACAGCCAGATGGCCTCGCGTCATCCTCTGCGTATCCTCCTCGCCGAAGACCATCCGGTCAATCAAAAGGTCGTCCGCCTCATGCTGGAGCGCCTCGGTTACCGCGCCGACGTTGCCGGCAACGGCCTGGAAGTGCTCCAAGCCTTTCGACGCCAGCGCTACGACGTCGTACTGATGGATATCCAGATGCCGGAGATGAACGGCATCGAATGCACGCAAAACCTGCGCCGCACCCTGCAGCCCCGGATCCAGCCGCGCATCGTCGCCCTCACCGCCAACGCGCTGGACGGAGAGCGCGACGAGTATCTCGCCGCCGGCATGGACGACTATTTGAGCAAGCCCGTCAACGTGCTGCAATTGCGCGAGGCCCTGGAAAGGTGCATGCAGCTCGAGATGATATCGCCCGCCGGCGCTCTGGATTCCCCCGCAGCCGTCCCGCCCGGTCCGGCGCTCAAGCGCGCGACGACCACAGCCGAGAATGCCCCCGGCGAAGGGAGGGCCGGCGCGGGCGCGCCGGCGATGGGCTCGATTGTCGTCGCGACGTTGAAAGAGTATTTCCCCTACCAGGGCGCCGACGTCCAGATGGTCGTCGACCTTTCTCAAGAATTCATCGCCGATACGGAAGAACGCCTCCGACGCTTGGAGGCGGAGCTGGAGCAGGGCGACGCCGACTCGTTCGGCAAGACGGCGCACGCGATCAAGGGCGCCAGCCTGACCTTTGGTGCAGAGACCCTCTCCGCCCTGTGCAAAGAGATGGAAAGCCAGGCCAAGTCAGGCACGCTCGCGGCCGCTCGAGAGACGCTGGCCCGGGCCCAATCGGAGTATTCCCGGGTGCGCGCAGAGTTGCCCGCCGTTCTCGAGGACATGCTCCGATGAGCGACCACGACGTCGTCGCAACCTTCTTGCAGCAGCTTCCGGAAGACCGGCGCCAGATCGAGATCGCGTGGCGCGCTTGGCGCGCCTCGCAGGAGGATGCCGGCAAGTCCGCCGCACTCGTTCAAGCCGCGCATCGGCTCGCCGGCACCGCCCTCACGTTGGGTTACAGCCGGATCGGCAACGCCGCTCGCAGCCTCGAGAACGCACTGAAACCGTCCACACCCGCCGGCTCGGACCTTCAAGCCATGTTCGGCGAGCTGCAGGCCGCGCTTTTGGCATGCGAGCGCGACGCCGGCAACGCACAAGAGCAAACGATCGAGCGCGCCATCAAGAATGTCCCGTCCCTCCACGAGTCGCGGTCCACCAGCCTGGTCTACGTGGTGGAAGACGACCCGGTCCAGGCGGAGAATCTGACCGCCCAGGTCAGCCATTTCGGCTACGCCGTCCAGACTCTCACGCATCTGGCCGACCTGCGCACGGCGCTGCGCCAGGCCATCCCGGCCGCCGTCCTCATGGACATCATTTTCCCTGAAGGCGAGCTGGCCGGCGCGAACGAGGTCCTCGATATAGCGCAGGAATTTGGCGGCCAGCTGCCCGTGTTCTTCATCTCGGTCCGCGACGATCCGGTCGCCCGACTGCAGGCCATTCGTGCCGGCGGCAAAGGCTATTTTCGCAAACCGGTCGCCGTCGATCAATTGATCGACGAGCTTGACAAGCTCATCGTAGATGTCGATCCCCAGCCGTACCGCATCCTCATCGTGGACGACTCGGAGATCCAGGCCAAGACCAATTCCATGCACCTGCGCAAAGCCGGCATGGAGACGCTCATCGTCACCAAAGCGCTCGACGTCCTCAAGGTGCTCGAGGAGTTCAACCCCGACCTGCTGTTGCTGGATCTTTACATGCCCGACTGCACCGGCGTCGAGCTGGCAAAGATGATCCGCCAGATCAAGGTCTTTGTCAGCTTGCCTATCGTCTACCTCTCGGCCGAGACGGATCGCGAACGACAGCTCGCCGCGGTCGGGCTCGGCGGCGACGATTTTCTGATCAAGCCGATCAAGCCGGACCATCTCATCGCCTCGGTCGCGTCGCGCATCGAGCGGCATCGGCAGCTCCAGGCGCTCATGTCGCGCGACGGACTGACGGGGCTGTTCAATCACACCGCCGTGCAGGAACGCCTCGACCAGCAGCTCGCCCACGCCTCGCGGGATTCCGTCCCGCTCTCGCTCGCCATGATCGACGTCGACCACTTCAAGCAAGTCAACGACGCCTACGGGCACGCGACGGGCGACCGGGTGCTCAAAGCGCTTGCGCACATGCTCTCGCGCCGCCTGCGCGCGTCCGACATCATCGGCCGGTTCGGCGGCGACGAGTTTATCACGATCCTTCCCAACACCGAGCCGGCCGCTGCGGTCGAGCTGATGAACGAAATGTGCCGGGTCTTTGGACAGATCACACATATGGCGGGCAGCGAGGAATTCAATGCCACGTTCAGCTGCGGCGTGGCTTCTTTCCCCCACTACCCCAACCCGGCAACCTTGAGCGAAGCCGCCGACAAGGCCCTCTACGTCGCCAAGCAGAAAGGACGCCAACAGGTCGTCGCCGCCGGCTAGCGGCAGAGTCGCCCGTCAGCTCGGCTGCACCTCGCTCCATCGGACTGACCGCGTATCAGTCTTGTCGAGCACGTCTCGCGCAGAGATTCGAGACCCGATTTCGTTGACAATACCTTCGCCAAATCTATCGCGCGAGCGTGGACCGCAACCCGTTTTCTCGCCGAAGAGGACCGCAACCCGTTTTCTGCGAGAAAACGGGTTTTTGGCGTAGGTATTCCTTGAAGGGGACAAAACCGAAAACTAAAGCAACCGCCAATCTCGCAAATCCCGACCAGGCAAGAAACGACCTTGGCGGTTATTCGCGAAATCCGCGGTTGCGATTTGCTGCGATCGAAAGCCGAGCGATCGGGCGATCTAGCCCAATTGCTCGACCAAATAGTTCTGGATTCCCATCTGTTGGACCTGCTCGAGCTGGGCCTCGAGCCAGTCGATGTGCGCTTCCTCGTCCGTCAGAATCGACTCGAAGAGATCGCGCGTTCCATTGTCGCCAACATCCGCTGACAGGCGAATGCCCTCGTTGTAGGCTCGGATCGCGCCGGCCTCGGCCGTCTCGTCGTTCTTGAGCTGGTCCGCGACTTGGGCGCCGATATTGATCTTGTTCAAGTTGCTCACAATCGGCAACCCA
>JAMCRS010000462.1:1930-2887 GCA_023380675.1 Chloroflexota bacterium | reverse complement strand
TGCCTTTTTGCATCTGGAAGGAGGTGATGGTTCATCGACTAGAACGTGACGAGTGACTTTCCGGATCGTGATAAGATTTTTCGAATTGGAGGAGCCGAATGTTCGACAAACGCAAGTACTTGATTCTCGTTGTATTGGTCATTGCCTTGGCAGTGATCGCCGCCGCGTGCGCGCCGGCACCCACGCCTGCGCCTACCGCGGCACCACCAACCGCCGCGCCGGCTCAGCCGACTGCGGCTCCCAAGCCAACGACCGCGCCGACCAGCGCGCCGGCAGCCACCACCGCGCCAACCTCCGCGTCCAGCAGCATGGATGCGTTAGTTGCCGCGGCGAAGAAAGAAGGACAACTCACCGTCATCGCTTTGCCGCACGACTGGTGCAACTACGGTGAGGCGATCAGCACGTTCAAATCGAAATACGGCTTGACGGTCAACGAACTCAATCCGAATGGTTCTTCGGGCGAGGAGCTTCAAGCGATCGTCGCGAACAAGGATAACAAAGGTCCTCAGGCGCCGGACGTGGTCGATGTTGGTTTGGGCTTTGGACCGCAGATGATCGATCAGAAATTGATCACGCCGTACAAAGTCTCGACGTGGGATGAGATCCCCACGGATGCCAAGGATCCCCACGGATACTGGTACGGCGACTATTACGGCGTGATGGCGTTCGAGGTCAACTCGGACGTGATCAAGAACCCGCCGCAGGATTGGGCCGATCTGCAGAAACCGGAATACAAGAACTCGGTCGCGCTCTCCGGTGATCCGCGCAGCGCGGCTCAGGCGATCCAGGCGGTCTTCGCCGCGGGGCTTTCCTCGGATGGCGGCGATATCGCCAAAGCCGGGCAAGCTGGACTCGACTTTTTCTCCAAGTTGAACAAAGCGGGTAACTTTGTGCCCGTCATCGGCAAGACCGGAACCGTGGCGAAGGGCGAGACCCCCATTAGTCTAACGTGGGACT
>JAMCRS010000462.1:0-1917 GCA_023380675.1 Chloroflexota bacterium | reverse complement strand
CACGACGGTTGTCCCCACGAGCGGTGTGGTCGCCGGTATCTACATCCAGGCGATCAGCGCGTACGCGCCGCACCCGAACGCGGCGAAGCTGTGGGAAGAGTTCCTGTACTCGGACGAAGGGCAGCTCACTTGGCTCAAGGGCTACTGCCACCCCATCCGCTTCAATGCGATGGCGAAGGCGAACAAGTTGCCAGCGGACTTGATGGCGAAATTGCCTCCAGCCGCGAACTACGCCAAAGCCGTCTTCCCGACGCTCGATCAGCAAGCGCAGTACAAAGACGTCATCACCAAGAACTGGGACGGCGTCGTCGGCGCGAACGTAAAATAGTTTCTACCCCCAACTCCTCCCCCCTGAAACGGGGGAGGGGACGGGGAGGAAGTGAGGAGATTTACGGTGGCAGAAGTTGCTCAACTTCAACCCCGCGCGAGGACCTCAAGCAGAGTTTCATATCTCGACGATATCTTGGCGTGGCTGGGAGTCGTTCCGTTCTTCCTCTTTGCGATCCTTTTCCTCGTATGGCCCTCCAGTTCGCTGGTCGTCGGAAGTTTTCAAGACACCGCCGGCAATTTCACGTTCAAGAATATCGCCGATCTCTTTACCCCCAGTATCGTGAATTCGTACGTCCTCAGTATTCAGATCAGCGCGGTTACGGCGATCGGCGGCGCGCTGTTCGGATTTTTGCTTGCGTACGCGGCCATCCTCGGTGGACTGCCGCGGTGGGTTCGCACGGCGCTGATGACGCTGTGCGGCGTTGCGTCGAACTTTGCCGGCGTTCCGCTGGCGTTTGCCTTTATCGCCACCCCGGGTCGAACCGGTTTCCTGGCGGCACTGCTGGTCAATGTCTTTGGGATCAATGTCTACAACTTGGGTTTCAACCTCTACAATTTCTGGGGGCTTGCCCTGACTTATATGTATTTTCAATTTCCGTTGATGGTGCTGATCATGGCGCCTGCGCTCGACGGGCTCAAGCGCGAGTGGCGCGAAGCGTCGGAGAATATGGGCGCGAACTCGTGGGAGTACTGGCGGTACATCGCCTTGCCGATTCTCTTGCCCTCGCTGCTCGGCGCGGCGATTTTGCTCTTCGGCAATTCCTTCGGCGCCTACGCGACGGCGTACGCGCTCACCGGCGGCACGCTGCCTCTCATCACGATCGGCATCGGGCAGCAAATCGCGGGGAACGTTCTCTATAACCCGAACCTGGGCTACGCGCTGGCGCTGGGGATGATCGTCATCATGGTGCTCTCCATCGCCCTTTACACATGGCTTCAAGGTCGTACGGCGAGGTGGCTGCGATGAAGAAGATCAATCTCTGGGCGTGGTTTTGGATCATCATAGGGGGGCTGTACTTCTTTCTGCCGCTGTACGGCACGCTGGACTTTTCGCTGCGCGAGCAGCGCGGGGTCCTGAGTTTCCTCGCGTACCAGAACGTGCTGAACGACCCGCGCTTTCGGGATTCATTCACCTATTCGGCGCTGATGGCGGTCGCGACTATCATCGTCGGGTTACTGCTCATCGTTCCGACGGCGTACTGGGTCCACCTGCGATTGCCCCAGGCGCGCCCCATCGTCGAGTTCATCACCCTGCTGCCCTTCGTCGTCCCGGCGATCGTGCTGGTGTTCGGGTTCATCCGAATCTACAGCGGTCCGCCGCTCGCGTTGACCAACAGTCCCACGACGACCAATATGCTGCTGATGTTTGGGTACATCGTGATCTCGCTGCCGTACACCTACCGTTCTGTAGACGCCGGCTTGCGCGCGATCGACGTGCGGACGCTGACTGAAGCCGCGCAGAGTCTGGGCGCGGGGTGGTTCACGATTCTGTTCCGCGTCATCTTCCCCAATCTGCGCGTGGCTTTGCTCAGCGGCGCGTTCCTGACGTTTGCCATCGTGATCGGCGAATTCACTCTGTCGAACTTG
>JAMCRS010000461.1 GCA_023380675.1 Chloroflexota bacterium | reverse complement strand
TACCGCGATGGTGCCTTGCCTCTTATGCCCTAGCGCGAAGTCGGGGCCCACACGCAGCTCAACGAGCGGGAAGGCCCGGCACAGCGTCGATACGAAGTCCTGGGCGGTGACCCTCGCCATTTCGACCGTGAAGCGCAGAGCAATCGTAAGATCGATGCCCAGGCTAGCGATCAGTCCCAGGCGCTCATCAAGCGTGGTGAGATAGGCTGGCTGCAGCGAGGGGTTGAGCACCAACTGCGGATGGGGGTGAAAGGTAAGCACGACGCCAAGGCCGCCGAGCTCGCGGGCGCGGTTGTCACCGCCTTCAATGAGATACTGGTGGCCAAGGTGCACGCCATCAAAGACACCTATCGTCAGCACGATACTACGGTTGAAGCGCAGGCTTTCCAGGTTTTCTAGCGGGTGCATTATGCTCCTGACCTCAAAAGACCTTCGAGGGCTGCCATCGTCCGGCGTGGCTATCGAATTCGGCCATGGCAACGATCTCACCCTCAACAGAGTATACCCTAACGGGGCGACGGTCGCCTACTACTTGACTGGATGTAGCCGGCCCAGCGGCCCACGGGACGCCATTGCGTACTGCGCTCTCGCGCGTTCGTCCGACAATCAGGGCGCCGTAATCCAGCAATGCCTCGTCCAGCGCAAAGATCAACTCTGACGCTTCATCCTTGGCAAAGGCGTGAACGAGCTCCTCGGTGGTACTTGCACTGGCCAAAGTGAAGCGACCGCTAGCCAAGCGCAGGAGGTGGCTGAGATGGGCGCCGCACTCAAGCACGGCACCCAGGTCATTCGCAATAGAGCGAATATATGTTCCCTTGCTGCACTTGACATAGATGGTTAGCACTGGCGGCTGCCAATCGAGCAGGTCGAGCGCATAGATGGTCACGGGGCGAGGCTGGGGCGACACCTCAACTCCAGCGCGGGCCAGCTTGTACAATGGCTTGCCGGCAAGCTTGATCGCCGAGTAAGCGGGGGGAACCTGAGTAATTGGGCCCCGGAACATGCCGAGCGCGCGCTCAATCGACGCCAAGGTAATTCCTTCCGTGGAGGCTCGCTTGGTCACGCTACCCTCGGCATCGTAGGTGTCCGTGCTCTCGCCCAACGTTATCTCCGCGCGGTACGCCTTGCGATCATTAGTCAAGTATTCGACGACCTTGGTGCCCTTGCCGACGCAAATCAACAGGACGCCCTCGGCGGAGGGGTCAAGTGTGCCGGCGTGGCCAACACGCTTCTGTCCCGCCAGTCTTCGCACCAGATTGACCACGTCGTGAGAGGTCATGCCGGGGGGCTTATTCACGTTGAGAATGCCGTCGAAACGAGACAACAGCCAGTCCTCAGCTCGTTATGACGATAGGCGCCACTAGGGCACCAGCAAGCATAAGCACGCGGCTAATTGGTGGCCTTTACGCTGCCCAAGGTGTCCTGCACGCGCGCGACGACCAGTTGCTCTGCCTCAGCGAGTGGCACGTTCAAGGTGCAGCCGGCAGCGCCGAAATGGCCACCACCACCAAAATGCGCGGCGACGGCGGCCACATTCACCTTGCCAGCGGAACGCAGACTAACGCGGATCGCGCTATCGGGCATTTGTTTGAAGAGCAGCGCTGCATCGGCCGTTCTCACGGAGGCGAGTAAACTGACCAGGGCCTCAGACTCTTCCCATGAGGCGCCTGATTCCTGGAGCATCGCTTCGGTAAGCCTTGTCCAGATGACACCCCTCGCCGCACTCAACTGAGAAAGGGCCAAGCCCCAGAGCTTCAAGGTGGCGAGGGGTTTGCTGTTGTAGACCTGGTCGGCGATTTCGCGCATCGGGGCACCTGCTTCAAACAATGCCGTGGCGACCCGCATCGTGCGCGCAGTTGTGCTTGGTGTCCGGAACGTTTGACTGTCGGTTACGACGCCGGTCAGTAAACAGGTGGCGATAGGTAGGTCAATGGGGACGTCGATCTGGGGTAACAGAAAGAAGAGCTGCTCACAGACCGCCGCGGCGCGCTGGTCGACAAAGTTCAACATGCCGAACAGGCTGTTTGAGACGTGGTGGTCGATATTGACGATCGGACTGTCGGCAAAGGAGGTGACGTGTTGTTCGTACAGATCGCCAAGGCGCGTGAGATCGCTGCAGTCCGGGACAATTATCAGGTCCGATGGGGGCAGTGAATCTGGCGCGACGAGCAGAGCAGAGCTGCCGGGGAGGAAACTGAGGGACTCTGGTGCACGATCTGGGAGTGCCAAAGTATAGGCCTTCCCCAGATATTTGAGAGCCAGACCCAGCGCCAGCATGGCGCCAACACAGTCCCCATCGGGACTGCAATGTCCGACAACCATTACGTGGCGCGCATTGTCAATTAAGCGTCTAAACTCGGAGCGGTCCTCCACTAGCTATCTTCCTCACCGTGCTCGGATGACCGTGGCGCCTCGACATCGACGGCGGGGGTCTCCGGCGCATTCTGCGCGGACATCGACTCGTCCTGAACCTGCCGCAGCAGGCGCATGATGCGATCGCCACGTTCGATCGAGTTGTCCAAGCGAAGGTCGATCTCCGGTGTGCGCTTCATGCGCAATCGCTCCCTCAGCTCGTGCCGGAAGAAACCAGCCGCGTGCTGCAGCGCAGCGAGAGTCTCCTTCCGCTCCTCAGCGGTGCCGAGGATCGAGACGAATACCTTGGCTCGTCGCAGATCAGGGCTGGTCTCGACCTCCGTAACGCTAATCATACCATGTAGACGCGGGTCCTTCATATGTCGCCCGATTAGCTCGCTGATCTCCGCACGAAGTTGCTCGTTCACGCGTTCGATGCGACGTGAAGCCATAGCGAACCACCTTCCCACATTGCAGGCGTGTGGCAGTGACAAAAGTGGCGATAGGTAGGCCAGCTCTCACGCCTTAAACATCGAGCCGGGCCATCGACACCGCGATGGGCTGAGCCTGGGCTACGGGAGCAACGACTCCGACGCAGGGAGGCCCGCCATCAATCGCGTGTCGTACCTATCGCCACTGCGCACACGGCTGTTAGGTCGTGCGCTCTTTTGCGTACGCCTCGATTATGTCGCCTTGTTGGAGCTGGCCGGCATCATCGAGCGCGATGCCGCACTCGTAACCGGTGGCCACCTCTTTGACGTCTTCCTTGAACCGGCGTAGGCTGACGATCCTGCGCTCGGCGATCACTTCGCCGCCGCGCTTGATGCGTGCCAAATCCCCACGAATGGCTTTGCCGTCCAAAACCATGCAGCCGGCTATAATCTCACTGCGACCGACCTTGAATATTTGGCGCACCTCCGCGTGGCCGTGTAAGGCATCCACATAGGTGGGTTCCAACATGCCCAGCAGGGCTTTCTCGATGGCAGCGACAACCTCGTAGATAATGTTGAAGAAACGGATGTCGATGTTGGCCGCTTCCGCCGCACGTTTGGCGCCGGGTTCAGGTCGCGAATTGAAGCCGATGATGATAGCATTGGACGCCTGCGCCAAGAGCACGTCCGATTCCGTGATGCTACCGGTGCCTTGGTGGATCACCTTGACTTTGATCTTCTCGTCACTGAGGCGCTCCAACGAATTGCGAATCGGCTCGATGGAACCCTGTACGTCGGTCTTCAGAATGATGTTGAGCTCTTGAATCTTGCCGGCTTGAATCTGGCTGAACACCTCGTCGAGGGACACGGCGCCGGATGGGGCTGATACGTCTGCCTGCTTCTGGCGGGCGCGCTCCATGGAGATGGCACGCGCCTCCTTGTCGTCTTTGACGACGGCAAGGAGATCGCCCGCGGCGGGAACCTCAACCAGTCCAAGGATTTCGACGGGCATAGCCGGCCCCGCCTTCTTGAGTCGCTTTCCCTTGTCATTGAACATAGCGCGTACTTTGCCCTGTACGGCGCCGACGACAACGCTATCTCCGACTTCCAAAGTGCCGCGCTGCACGAGCACGGTGGCGAGGGGACCGCGGGTCTTGTCCAATTTGGCTTCAACGACCACGCCGTTAGCGGGTCCCTGTGGGTTCGCCCGCAGCTCAGCAACCTCCGCAACCACCAGGATATTGGCGAGAAGGTCCTCGATGCCGGTCTTGCGGCGAGCCGATACGCCGATGGCGGGAACGTCGCCGCCCCACTCCTCGACCAAGATACCGGCATCGGTGAGCTGCTGTTTGATGCGATCGGGGTTGGCATCACCCTTGTCTATCTTGTTAATGGCGACTACGATCGGAACCCGCGCTGCCTTGGCGTGATCGATAGCCTCAAGAGTCTGCGGCATCACGCCATCGTCGGCAGCGACGACCAGAACCGCGATGTCGGTGACTTGCGCACCGCGAGCGCGCATGGCGGTAAAAGCCTCGTGTCCCGGCGTGTCGAGGAAGGTGATCTTCTCGCCCTTGACCTCAACCTGATAGGCGCCGATGTGCTGTGTAATGCCGCCAACCTCTTGGGCGGTGACGTTGGTCTGCCTAATGGCATCCAACAAGCTTGTCTTGCCATGGTCGACATGGCCCATGATTGTGACCACTGGAGGACGAGGCAAGAGCTTACCCTCGTCTTGTGGCCTTGCTTCCCACCCCCGACCGTCTTCTTCCGCCGATACCTCTTCTGGAGCGACCGGTTCCTGCACCTCAAACCCAAGCTGTTGCGAGATGATGGTCGCGGTGCCGCGATCAATAGTCTGGTTAACTGTGGCCAGAACGCCCTTGCCGATCAGCTCTTTGATCACCGCTGCCGGGCTGAGCCCCAAAATCTCTGCTAACTCCTTGACCGAGACGGCTCCTGGAATCTCGACGGCACGCCGGTCGACCTTAGTGGCAGAAAGCGGGGTCCTGATCGAGTTATCTGGCCGCCGGTTTGTACCACCACGTGGACGATGTCGGTGTGGGGGTCCAAAAGGCCGCCGTGATCCTGCCCTTGTTCCCATAATATATCCCCTCCTTTCTGCACGTCTAACTTGTTAAACCCGCCGCGAACTGCTCCAGCGTGACCTTCTCGACCGGCCCGACGGTAGTCTGCAGCACGTGTTCTAGAATGCGCTTCTTAGCTGCCATGTCCCAGCAAGCGCGACGGCGGCACAAATATGCGCCGCGGCCCGAAGCCTTGCCCGTGGGATCGATCTGGACTATCCCCGCGGGAGTGCGGACGATGCGCACGAGCTCGCGCTTCGCCGACTCTTGTCTACAAGCTACGCAGGTGCGCTGTGGCACGTGCTTCGGCCGCGCCGTGTTAGCCGTCTTGCCTGCCATTGTCGAATTTAGACCTGACTCCTAACCTCGCCGAGGCTGTCGAGGAGTGGTGAGCGGTCAATATCCTGGGCAGCGTTATCGTCTGCATGCTCGGGATCGGCAAGCGCCGTGGCTGGAGCCTCTGCGTGCTCCTCCACCGGCCGGAGCACTTCCTCAATCGGTCGACTGACCGCGGTGCCACCGGCGGGCTTGATGTCGATGCGCCAGCCGGTCAATCGCGCCGCTAGTCTTGCGTTCTGCCCCTCTTTGCCAATCGCCAGCGAAAGCTGGCGCTCAGGCACGATTACAGTGGCAGTCTTCTCGGTCTCATCGATATCCACACTGACGACCTGCGCCGGACTTAAGGCATTGGCGACGAACAGCGCGGAATCGGCGCTCCACTGCACCACGTCGATCTTCTCACCACCCAGCTCGTTGACGATATTCTGGATGCGCACGCCACGATGGCCGACGCACGAGCCGACAGGATCGACGCCTTCCTGGCGCGCGGCGACCGCAACCTTAGAACGGGAACCGGGCTCCCGCGCGATAGACTTGATTTCGACAGTCCCGTTGAATATCTCCGGCACTTCGAGCTCAAACAGCCGCCGCAGCAGGTTCTTATGCGTGCGCGACAGGACGATCTGAGGTCCCTTGCTGCTGCGATGTACCTCGACAACGTAGACCTTCAACCGTTGCTGTGGCCGATAACGCTCGCCGAGTACCTGTTCGCTGACCGGGAGGACCGCCTCTGCCTTGCCCATCAGGTCGACGATAATGGCCTTTGGCTCGATGCGCTGCACGATGCCGGTGATAATGTCGCCCTCGCGCTCGGCGAAGGCCTGGAATACCATGTCGCGTTCCGCCTCGCGCAGCCGCTGCAAGACGACCTGCTTCGCGGTCTGCGCCGCGATGCGGCCAAAGTTCGATGGGGTTGTCTCAACCTCCACCATCTCGCCAAGCTGAGCCTCTGGGTTCACCGCCTGCGCCTGCTCAGGGCTGATCTCAATTCGGGGGTCTTTAACTTCTTCGACTACTTGCTTCTGCGCAAAAACCTTCACATCGCCGGTTTGGGGGTGAACCATTACGGAGACCACCTGGTTCAACGGCGTGTTGAAGTTGCGCTTGTACGCAGAAACTAAAGCGGCCTCCAGCGCCTGGATGACCACTTCCTTAGAGACGCCCTTTTCTGTGCTCACCAAACTAATGGCGGCGATAAACTCATTCCTCATGGTTGGCCGGAGCCTCCCGTTCTAGGCAAAGGCCGAGCGAGCCGATCCTGTCAAGGTCACCACAGCAAGAAAAGTGGGGGTCACCCACTTTTCTCAAACGGTTTCCTCTCGTGTGTCAGAAGTATAACACTTCACTTTGGACAAAGCAAGTGCGCGGAGGGGAGCAGCAAGCACGGCGAGCATGCGCAACGCCGCGCGCTTAATTGTATATTATATTGGCCGAAACTTGGTTTCAGGCCTCTGATAGCAGCGCCCTGAGCTCGGTCACGAGCTGGTCAAAAGGTACGGTCTGAGGCTCCTTCGTTCGGCGCAACGTCACTTCGGCCCCGCCGGCCGCGACTGAGCGCTGACTAATGGTTACGCGCAGTGGAGTGCCGATGAGGTCGGCATCCTTAAACTTCACGCCGGCGGTTTCCGTGCGATCGTCAAAAAGCACCTCAAAGCCGGCTGTTTCGAGCTCGGCGTAGACCCTCGCACACGCGTCGGCCACCGTTTCGTTCCCCATGTTGAGACCGAGTATTTGCACCTGAAATGGCGCGATAGCGGGGGGCCACACGATGCCATGTTCGTCGTGGTGTTGCTCGATCGCCGCGGCCAATAGGCGACCAAGGCCAATGCCGTAGCATCCCATCAGGATAGGCTTTTGAGCACCGTCTCGATCAAGAAACGTAGCGCCCATTTTCCCGCT
>JAMCRS010000460.1 GCA_023380675.1 Chloroflexota bacterium | reverse complement strand
TCGTTGCGCGGCAGCGGCTGGCCCACTGCGGCCAGAGGCGCTTTGGTCGAGGGAAGATCGGGGGCGTTTGCAGCGGCCGCGGCCGTCCCGCTGGCGCGGATCTGGCTCGCCGCTGATTTGATCGCGTTAAGGACGCTGACGTAACCGGTACAGCGGCAGTAGTTGTCCTTAAGTGCGACCTTGATATCCGCATCGGTTGGGCTTGGATTCTTGTCGAGGAGACCTTTGGCAGCCATGAGGAGGCCGGGGGTGCAAAAGCCGCACTGCACGGCGCCGTGTTCGACGAACGAGCGTTGCAGCGGGTGCAGGTCCGAGAGAGCAGGCTCAGGCCCCGCAGCTGCGCGCGTCAGCCCTTCCACGGTCTCGACCCGTGCTCCCTGCGCTTTGAGCGCCGGATAAAGGCACGAGTCGACCGCGGTGCCGTCGACGAGCACCGTGCACGCACCGCATTCTGCTTCGTCGCAACCTATCTTCGTCCCGGTCAAGCCGAGTTTTTCGCGCAGAACGTAGGCGAGGTACTCGTGCGGCTCCACCTCGACCGCGCATTCCTTTCCGTTCACGTTCATATTCAAGAGAGACATCGTCTCCTCCGACTAGACAGCTCGCGAGTCCACGCCTGACGTCGGCTAATCGCGAGAATTTCCTGCCAGGGCTCTGTTCATCGCTCGTGTGACCACGTCTTGCAGTAGGACCGGCAGCAGCTCGAATCGATACTCTCGCGTGGCCCGGTGGGCGCTCGTGCGAGGTTCTACTTCGTTCGTCAAGACCCGCGCCGCTTGCGCCAGCGTTTCGGCGCCGGACAGCTTGCCGCGCAGAAACGCCTCCGTCTCTCGCGCGCGGAACGGGACCGGCGCGACCGGCCCGGCGCTGATCGCCGCGTCCGCGATAGTCCTGTCGGACCGGCTTGCGTGCGCGGGAGGTTGGTCGGCGGTCTTGAGTCTTGCTGCCATGCCGAGAATCGGCAGCGCAACGCCCTGTGGGCGCATGACGCGCGTGAACGCGCTCCCCTCGCCGGCCTGGGTTGGTCGGAACCGGATCGCGTTGATGAATTCGCGCGAGGGATCGACCGCCGATTTGCCGGGTCCGAGATAGAGCGATTCGATGGGGATCCAGGTGGGCTGAGCGAGGCTCGATTGCGGGCGTACGACGTGTGCTTGCGCGTCCAGCACCAGCAGCGCGATCAAGCCGTCCGCGGCCGGCAGCGCGTGCGCGATGTTGCCGACCAGCGTGGCGACGTTGCGCACTTGAGGGCCGCCGACGACGCTGCACGCTTCCGCCAGCGCGGCGGCGCGCGCTTGAATCAACGGCGAGGCGACCAACTGCGTATGCGTCACGCCGCAGCCGACCACGACCCATCCGTCGTCCTCGCGAATCTCACACGCGCCGGAGATGCGCGTCACGTCGATCAGCGCGGCGTAATGCGGCCGTTCGCCGGCCCAATGCGCGTCCTTGAAATCGAGGAACAGGTCCGTGCCGCCGGCGACGACGCGGCCGCGGCCGTCATAGCGAGCCAGCAGCTCGAGCACCTCGTCCGGTGAACGCGCAATGTGATACTCGTCCCAGAATTGCGTCATAGACGGCTCACACGAGTGGCAGGAATGCGGCAATCGGCACTTTTCGAGCGGGGGTGCCCGACGCCGTCACGCGCCCGGCGCGCGACGACCGATTACCAGAGGGTTCGATACGGTTCTATTTTACCACATTACGCAGATTTCCTCTAGCCGCAGGAAGACGCAGGAAGAGGTCACCTCTCCATGTAGAAAAGCGGGCATCTTTTTCTTGGTCGGGTGAGGATTGTGGCGAAGGTATTGTAGAGAGGAAGGGAATTTCCTATTCAAACTCTCGAATCTCGACACCGCGATCGGCAAGCAGTAGCTTGACCCGATCTATGTCGCGGACGAGCGCGAGCGGCCGGTCGCCCGCCTCAAAGCGGATGAGGTGCGGAGTCAATTCGGGATCGGCCAGCAGCTCGCTGCGGGCCTGTTCGTCGCGAAATTCAATCAGCGTCAACGTGCCGAGTTTCGCGGCCCCGTAGTACCGGCCCCACGCCTTGATGCGGCTGACCAACTGGACTGGAAGGTCGCCGCGCTGCACGCCGCGCAGCCGGTCGAGGATCGCGGGAACCGACATTCCGTGCTTTTCTGCCGCGTCGACGCTTGCTGGGGTGATGCGCGCATGCCGCGCATCCGTGAATTCTGCGAACGGCTCGATGCCCTCGTACGCGTAAACGCTGGGCGCGCGCTGGAGGAACTCGACGGCTCCTTCTTTGTCTGCCAAGACGCTCGCCGGCGCCGTAAACTGATCGGCGGCCGTGACGAGCGGCAGCCAACCTGCCGTGCGCAGCGCGCGGGCCACGGTCAACGCGTTTTCATTGGGGAGCGCGACGACCTCGTTCGCGCGGCGGCCGAGTATCGGCGCCAGCGCAGGGTGCGCCGTGAGTTCGTCCAGGGTTGCCGCGTGGTCGGTTTGCAGGACCGGGATACCGCGGCGAAACGTGATTCGCTCGTGCAGCGCCTGCCATTCTTCGAGCGAACGCCTCACGTTCTGGGGCAGCGGCGCGTGTGCGTTCTCTTCGAGGTACGTCGTAATGCGCGCAGAGTCCCACCCCGCACGCTGACCGCGATAGACGGACTCGCGCGTCAGGCGATAGCTGAGTGCGCGGTCCCCGCCCTCGAACTCTGCAAATTCGTCGAGTGTCATCAGCACGTTCTCGGCGATGGGTTCCATCGCCAGGATCTGGAAATTCGGCTGTACGACGACCCGTCCGCCCTCTTCTGGGATCGCGACGGACGTTCCCACGCCGAGCAGCCACGCGCCCATCGCCGTCAAACGATAGGCGCGCGGCGCGGCAACTTTGTCGTCGTATCCAATATCCGTCAAGCCCATCCAGTGCAGAGGCCCGACGACGATGTGCGTGATGATGGTGCCCTCGACGACGTCCCAGTTGGCCGCTTCGCCGCCGGATACCGCGAAGGTGATACCGAAGACATTGTTGGCGTGATAGTAGGGAGAGCCGCTGCCGCGGCTGAAGCCGTAATAGCCCGGCCCGCGCGGGTCTCGCGGGAAGAGAAACTCGTACTCGGCAAGGCGTATTCCGTCGATCAGGTCGGCCAGGTTGATCCACCGCGATGCGCCCCGGCGTTTCAGATGCTCGGTGACTAGGCGCCGGGCATTCTTCACTTGTTCCGGCGCCGCACGGCGGTGGTCGTATCCGTAAGTCGTCTTTGGTATTCGCAGCTCGTTCCAGGTCAGCGCGTCGAGATAGCCTTCGAAGGTTGCCTTGACCCGCTCCGCGGGCGGGCGTGACCAGAACGCTTGGCCCTGCCCGGGCAGCCAGGTTTCCACCTCGGGATACTGGCCTCCGCTCATGCCTTTTCGCTTGAGGAGATTCAGCGCCGCGAGCAAGCGCCGCAAAAAGTACGGATAGAGGTCCGCCTTTTCGTCTAGTTTCTTGTTCTCCTGCCAACCCAGGGATTTGGCAATTTCGAGCAGCGTTTTTTTGTAGACGTATCCTTGCGCCGTCGT
>JAMCRS010000459.1 GCA_023380675.1 Chloroflexota bacterium | reverse complement strand
GATCGATTTCCAAAAGGACCCCTTCTACCCCTACACGGCATGGATCTATTACCCATCGGCGTACGGCCCGGGCTGGGAGCTGCTTGCCGCCGGCGCCGCCCGGCTCTCCGGCGACGGGGTGATGGCGAACGTTCTCACATTCAAACTGGTAAGCGTCCTCGCGTATGCCGGCTCCGCGATTTTGATCGCGCTCACATTAAAGCGACGTGCGCCCGAGCGCGCGCTGCTCGGAACAGCGCTCTTTGCGTGGAACCCGGTGGTGCTGTACGAGACCGCCGGGAACGCACACAACGACGCGGTGATGGTGCTGTTCATCGCACTTGCATTCTTTTTGCTGGCATGGGACCGGTTCACGCTCTCGGCGGCCGCACTGACCATCGGCGCGACGGTCAAGTTCATCCCGGCGCTGCTCGTGCCGCTGGTGGTGGTCGCCGGGCTCTCGGCTGCGCGAGGATGGAAGTCGCGTGCCGTTTTCTTGGCGGTGACGGCGGCCGTCTGCGCGGGGGTAGTCGCGGCCGCATACGCTCCCTTTTGGCACGGCGGCGATATCTTGGGAGTGGCGCGACGCAGCGAACTGTTTACGACCTCGCTCCCGACACTGGTCGATCTGACACTCGCATCGTCACTCGGGGCACAACTCGCCGACTCGCTCACGATCCGCTTCGCGATGCTCCTTCTCGGGGCGTGGATCGTGCGGCAGATGCGGAAGCTGTGGCAGCGCGGCCCCTCTTTCGACTCCGTGGCTGAAGCAAGCACGTCGGTCCTGCTATTCTTCCTGTTGGTCAGTTGCCTGTGGCTCGAGGCGTGGTATTCCGTGTGGCCGATCGCGCTCGCAGCGCTCTTGCCAGAGGGGTCTCTCGTCACCGGGGCTGTGTTCTTTTCGTACGTGACGACGTTCAAGATGCCGCTATTCGAGTACGTGCTGGTGCCGGGGCCGACGCTGCCGCCGCAAGCTTGGCGTGAGTGGCGGCTGACGTTAGGGACTCTGGGCGCACCCTGGCTGTATGCTGGTCACCAGTTTGCAAAGAAAGGAATCAAGCGATATGGGTCGCGCATTGGTGGTCGCCGCCAAGCGGCCGGCGGCGGGACGAACCAAGACGCGGCTGACTCCGCCCTTGTCGGCTGAGCGCGCCGCACAGCTGTACGAGTGTTTCCTGCAAGACACACTCGAGATCGCGCGACGTGTTCCGGGGGTGGAACGCTGGATCGCCTACACCCCGTCCGACCAGGAAGAGTATTTTCGGGAGCTCGCGCCGGACTACCGCCTCATCCCCCAGGGCAGCGGCGAGCTGGGCGAGCGTCTCGACCGTGCGCTCACGCACTGCTTGCAGAACGGCGCGGCACAGGCCGTCATCATAGGGAGCGACAGTCCAACCCTTCCGAGCGAATACGTCGCGCGGGCGTTCACCGACCTGGAGAACGCGGACGTGACGCTGGGGCCAAGTGAGGACGGGGGATACTATTTGATCGGGATCAAGCAGCCGCAGCCGCGTCTGCTCTGCGACGTTCGAATGTCCACGCCGCACGTTCTACGCGACACGTTGGAGATCGCGCGGGCGGAGGGACTGAACACGACGCTGCTGCCCGGCTGGTACGACGTGGACACGCACGAGACGTTCGCCCGGCTCCAAAACGAACTGCGGCACGCCACCAACGGGACCGCCCGCCGGACGAGAGAATTCCTGAAAGGCGAGCTGTGAAGGTGACGGTCATCATTCCGGCGCTGAACGAGGTGGGCTCGATCGGCGCCGTGATCGAGCAGGTCCGGGCCCAAGGGGTCTCGGACCTCATCGTCGTGGACAACGACTCGACGGATGGGACGAGCGCGGCGGCCGCGCGCGCCGGCGCGCGGGTCTTGCGCGAGTCACGGCGCGGGTACGGGAACGCGTGCGCGACCGGCGTCGCCGCGGCTCCGCAGGCGGACGCATTCGTGTTCATCGACGCAGATCTTTCGTTTTTGCCGGCGGAGATGCCAAGGCTGCTCGAGCCGCTGATGGCAGGCCGGGCGGACTTGGTCCTGGGATCACGCACGCGCGGATATATCGAGCCGGGATCGATGCCGCTGCAACAGCGGTTTGGGAATTGGCTGGGCGCGCTCTGCTTGCGGCGGATGTACGGGGCGCCGGTGACCGACCTGGGCCTCTACCGCGCCGTCTCGCGGGCGACGCTCTCCTCGCTCGACATGCGCGAGTGGACGCTCGGCTGGCCGATCGAGATGATCGCCAAGGCGGCACGACGTCACGCGCGGATCGTCGAGGTGCCGATCAGCTATCACAGCCGGCGGGCGGGCCAGTCGAAAGTGAGCGGAACCGTGCGGGGATCGCTGCTGGCGGGCTACCATATTTTGAGCGTGATCTTACGGCACGCGAGGGGGTGAGGGTGGAGTGAGGGAACTAATCCGCAGATTACGCAGATTCTACAGTTGGGTCTAGAACGAGACGAAGGTACTTGCGGGACCTTACGCTCGGAATTGAGCGATGGTCAGGGAAGGGGACAAGTGCATTTCGCCCGCCGACTGATCGGCGGGCGTTGTCATTCGAGGGGTTCTCGCGGCGCGGCCGGTTGGCGTTTAGCTCCGCCCCGCGATAAATCGCGGGGTTAGATAGCTGCGCCGGATAAATCCGGCTAGGACGGTTCGGCGGCTACTGCTCTTTCGCACAGACCCGAACCATTATTTCACAAGTATTTGGCGTGGTCGCGCTATCCCCATTCATTGGGCGCAATTATGTAGCCCGCCGAATTCATCGGCGGGTGTTGCCGTTCGAGGAGATTGTTGCGGCGCGGCCGGCAATAGCGATAGGTCTGGCATCGACGCCGCCTATAGCCAAGTTTGGTGAACGGCCCTCAACAGAGGAGGATCAGCCTCGAAACCGCGGCCAGAGCCGATCTTCGGGTGACGTACCAGTTGTCACTTTCCGCCCCGCGCGGCCGCGAGCTTCAAGCGGCGATCCGGTTACCCCTGACACTTGTGCTACCATCAGGAAAGCTGCTTGCGCCGCGTCACACAGCCTAAACCAAGGATATACAGCCCCGTTGGCGTGACATGCCGCGAAAATCATTTCGCTGCGATGTGCACCTCCTAGACAGGTCGCCGCAGTCACCCAGGTCCCCGGACGTCTCCCATTAGCCGTCTGCCGTCGTGAGTTCGTCGTCAACAAGTTGCCGCAGCTGATATTCCAGATGGCGAATGGTCGCATTGTTCCTGACGGTATTCAAGGCATCCTGCAAAGCGGCAGAAGCCTCTGACGCGCGTCTTGCGCGTCTCAGAGTGATTATTTTGGTCTTAAGCGCGTAAACCAGACTCTCGGTTGGTCCATCAGTTCTTGCAAGTTCGTCGGCAATGATGTTGTTGAATATCGCCAAGGCTTGGTCAAAATTGCCCATTTGACTTAGGGCTACGCCGAGCGAGTGCTTGGCGATGGTATGATCGGGTTCATACTCGAGCGCTCTCCTTAGGGCCTCCGCGCGCTTATACCTGTCCCGCGTCTCATTGTAGACCTTTGATAAGCTGAAGTACACGTAGTACCCGGTCTGCTTCGTACACCGATTTGCCGCCTCCTTAATGAGCCGTTCCGCTTCACCCAGACTACCCAGATCCAGCTTGAAAAGACCGTAGGAGACAAGGGCATATACGGACCTGGGATCAACATCAAGCGCCTGCTTGAAGTACTGATTTGCGGAATCATAACCGAACGAGCGCGCCTGGCCCTCTGCCATGCGGCAAATGATGATTGCTTTCTTTTAAGTATCAGTCGTGGCGCCGAATCGGGTAAACAGATCAGTGTACTGTCTCGTTTCGACACTCGCTAGCTCCAGGCTGTTCCGCAATTGTTGATACTTCAGTCGCGACTCACGCTCCAATTCGCCCATCTTCGCCAATTCGTTACGCGCGAAGCTGAGTGTGATCGGCAGAGCGCGATAGGTGATGACGCCGGTTCTGCGCTCGGTCCGTTCCGCGACGAATGTGACCTCCACGAGCGAACTTATTGCTCGCTCTATCTTCTCTACCGGCCAATCCAGAGCTGTCCTCCACATTTGAGCCGTGGGTGGCTCCTCGAAAATGGACAGCACTGCCAGCGCTTGGCGCGCGACGTGGTCTAGTACGTTCCAGGAATTTCTGAAGCTGAACTCAAGGAGTGGGGAGTCTGGCGTTAGTGCGCGCGCGAGGATGGCTTCCAAATCCCTTGTTTTCGCATACTCTCCGAGCGTCCACTGTATGGCTAGCGGCGAACCTCCGGAAGTTTGGGTAATTCTTTCAATTACATCCGTTCGGTCAGTTGGAAAGTCTAGGCCCAGTTCATTGCATCGGATACCAATGAAGTCGCGTACTTCGGCTTGACTCAACTCTGTTACTTGAATGGGATACTCCCACTCGCTTGTGCGACGCCTACTTGTCAAGAGCACTTTGGCACGTGTCTCTTGGGGTAGGGACCTTATGAACTCCATTATCCGCCCGTCGCTTATCGTTTCCATGTTATCGAGAATGATCAAGGTCTTGTAGGCCGACAAGATCTCAACGACAACCTCTTTGCTTTTTTCAAGGCCGCTGGAACTGTACTCCCCGTGCTCAAACAACTGAAGAATTCTTTCCAACAGGTCCTCAAGGGACACCAAGGTCGGCCTCAAGTGCCTTATCCCGGCCTCCGTGGACAATTCCAAATCCTTAGCCCATTGGTGACAAGTTAGCGTAACGTTCCGTTTGTCAAATTTGTCCTGAGGCGGGGATGGGTGTACATAAGCCCCCATGCCTCAGCGAAATTCCGAACCTGAACAACCGAAGAAGAAAGCCAGTTCCGTCCGCCATACGCGGGCGATTCAGCGGGATCGCAGCAAGCGTCCGCCCGCCGCTCCTCCCGATGAGCAGGTCGCCGAGCGCCTGACGGAGCTCATTCGCCCGATCACCTTCTCGACCGTGGTCTTTTACTACGATCTGGGCTTGCGTCAGCGCCTCCTGACCCTTCCCATCATGGTGGCGCTCGTCCTGACCATGATTTGGCGGCAAGTGGGCTCGGTCCGTCAACTCGTCCACTTACTCAACACCGAAGGGCTGTTCTGGGCGGAGCCGACGCAGGTCAGCGAGCAGGCGGTTTCCCAACGTCTGCGCACCCTGCCCGCCGAATTGTTCCTGCAGGTGCTGACCACACTGTTGCCCCAACTGCAGGCCCGCTGGCGAGAGCGGCAGCGTCCCTTGCCGCTGGAAATCGTGTGGGCGCAAGCGCACTATACGGAGGTCTTGGTTCACGACGGCTCGACGCTGGACGCTCTGTTACGGAAGGTCGGCTTGCTCCGGGAAGCGGAGACCAATCCACTGGCTGGCCGCATGACGGCTCTCCTTGACCTCTGCTCTCGCCTGCCTAAACAGATTTGGTATGAAGCGGATGCACTGGCCCATGATCAGCGGTTCTGGCCCGAGATTCAGTCGCTGCTCCAAGCGGGCAGTCTCTTGATTTTCGATCTGGGCTACACCAATTTCACCGTCTTTGCGCAACTCACCCGAGCTCAGGTTACCTTCCTGACCCGCGCCAAGCGCAATTTGGCTTACCAAGTCGAGCAGGTCGTGCGGCGCACCGCCCAAGTGCACGAGCAGCTCATCTGGATCGGACAGGGCGACAAGCGCCAGTTGGTGCGGCTCATCGAAGTACTGTACCACGGGCAGTGGTATCGCTACTTGACGAATGAACTGGACGGTGAGCGCCTGCCCACGCCGTATGCCGTGGCCCTGTATTGGCAACGTTGGCGGATTGAAGATGCCTACGCCATTGTGAAACGCCTTTTGGGCTTGGCGTATTTCTGGGTGGGTTCCGAGAATGGCGTGGCGCTGCAACTCTGGGCGACCTGGCTGCTGTACGCCGTACTGGTGGACCTCACCGATGCGGTGGCCGAAGCCCTGAACAAACCGTTGGCCGCCCTGTCGCTCGAAATGGTGTATCGCAGTCTCTACTTTTTCACGAGCGCCTTTCAGCGGGGTGAGACCACTGACCCCGTAGCGTTCCTCGCGGCGAATGCCAAACGGTTTGGCGTGCTCAAGCAAAAACGCAACCGGACGCGCCCTTCGCCGCTGCAATTGTTCAACTTGACAAATTCGTCAGGTCCTTAACTTGTCACCAATGTCCTTAGCCGACAAGTGGAGAATTGCTTCAAAGCCCCGCTCCCCATGGTACGCGTATGCGAGCCACGTTGCGAGTGCTGACTTTCCAACACCTCCGGGTCCGTGAAGATTGATAATCCATATACGTGGATCTCCCTCGACTGCAATTCGGATCCGATCCTTGAAACCCTCGCGTCCTATGAAGGTTGCATACTCTCGCGGAAGCAAGCGGTATAGACCCGATTCGACCGCAAATGGCGAAGGGATCTCGTTTGCTTGTTCCAGATCGTCTTCCTGATACCTGCTTTGAAGATCTTCAAGCAACTTTTCAAGTTGTGACGCGTCGTCTAGGCGCCTTGTCTGGTCCCCGATTCGCACGTAAATATCGCCGCTACGAATTCCCCATTTCTCGCTTGGGAAGAAGCTGGTTTTACACATTGACGGGATTCGAAGTTTGGACATCTTTGCCGTAGCCCTAATCATGACGAGAGCAAACAACTTGCTACCGCCGTCTACCGAGGTCTGGTGATGGACAATGTCCGCTTCAATATCCAGGCCGGTGCTCTTTCTGATCTTGTCTCGCAGTGCCTTTGTATCCAATCGAAGATTGCCGGGCAATCCTACTGGTCGCCAGGTCCTATCTTCAACACCGACGACTATGTATCCTCCGCCGACATTCTTCATGGCAACCGAATCCTTGCCGATGCATGCACAATCGTAATCAATGTCGGGCCCAAGGCCCACTTTGTAGTCTCAGTACATCACAGATTGAGCTAGAGAGGCGAACCTGAACTATGGCATAATGCTTCCATCCCGCCAAGGAGGAAGCAGCCATGTCCAAGTCCGCCTCAGCCC
>JAMCRS010000458.1:2173-3038 GCA_023380675.1 Chloroflexota bacterium | reverse complement strand
TCTCTACAACAACCGGTCGGTCGAGATCGACTGGATCCTCTCGGAGGACCTCGAACATGACAAATCGTTCGAGCGGCTGACCCAGGCGGACGGCATCGTCGTGCCCGGCGGATTCGGAGAGCGGGGCATCGAAGGCAAGATCCTCGCCGCACGCTACGCGCGCGTTCACAAGATCCCCTACCTGGGGCTCTGCCTGGGCATGCAGGTGATGTGCGTCGAGCTTGCCCGGCATACGCTCGAAAGCGACGAGCCGAACTCGACCGAATTCAACCCCGCGACGCGCTATCCCGTCATCGATCTGATGCCCGACCAGCGCGGCATCTCCGAGATGGGCGGCACCATGCGCCTCGGCCATTACCCGTGCAAGCTGGTCCCCGGCACCGCGGCGGCGCGCGCCTACGGCGTCGACACGATCTCGGAGCGGCACCGGCACCGTTTTGAGTTCAACAACGCCTATCGCGAAATGCTGACCAAGGCCGGCATGGAATACAGCGGCCTTTCGCCGGAAGGAAACCTGGTCGAGATATCGGAGCTGCGCGACCACCCCTTTATGGTCGGCTCACAGTTCCACCCCGAATTCAAGTCCCGCCCGGACCGCCCGCATCCCCTGTTTCGCGAATTTCTCCGCGCGGCGATCGAAACCGAGCGCGCCGGCAAGCAGTCGAAACTGCCGCTGTGACGCTCAGTTTCCCCTGACGCGCACGGTCACCGTACCGTCCAGCTCGAGCACGGCGCGCTCGACCCGCGAGACGTCGTCCCAGTCGATGTCGTGCTTGCGCAGGGCGCGCTGCAGCTCCTCCAGCGTCATCACCTCGCGTCGCAGGTTGGGCGAGAGAATCTCCCCGTTTTCGATCAGCGTCGTGGC
>JAMCRS010000458.1:0-2163 GCA_023380675.1 Chloroflexota bacterium | reverse complement strand
TCGGACGCGTTTGCATGGACCAGACTATGGTGGACGTGACGGATATCCCGGGCGAGCCGCGGGAAGCGAAACGTCGCGCGCGCGATCACGCCGTTCAGGAAGAACAGCGTCAGCGCGCCGATGATGCCGCCCCCCAGCGAGTTGTCGTTCCCGATCATCGCGTTCTGCAGCACGTTGCTGATCGTCAGCAGGACGATGAGGTCGAAGGGCGTCATCTGGCCCAATTCCCGCTTGCCCGCCGCGCGAAAGGCGATCAACAAGAACAAATAGACCACGACCGGACGCACGATCTTTTCCGCGATCGAGATCTCGGGAATCCACATATCCATGAATCCTCCCTCAGTGGCGAAAACTTGCCAAACGTGATAGAATAAAGATAATAACGTCAGGCACGGAGCCGACGTGCGATCGCGGATCGAGTCCTTCCACGTGGCTCGCGTCTGCTAGGACTTGATAGGAAGGAGGCGACCTCGGATGCCTACCCGGTTGCCGAAAATGACCAAGAAGGAAAAACTGACGTTACTGGCCGACATCGAGGATGGTTACCGCCCGTTCGACAAGCACGCCCTCACCCTTCTCCGCTCGCTGCTGGACGACCCGGACGCGCAAGTTCGTGCCGAAGCCATCGCTTGCCTGTGGAACGACCCCGACCCGCGGTGGATCGACGTTCTGATGCACAAAGCCGCGGAAGACTCGCACGGCGACGTGCGAACGCACGCCATATCGGCGTTGGGACGTTACGTGTTCGAGGGAGACGCCGCCGCCTTTGAAGACTGGGACGGCTACGAGATCAGCATCACGCCGGCCGATTACGCGCGTGTGACGGACTTTTTGTTTCGCATCGCGCAGGACCCGGAGGAAGCGGTTGAAGCGCGCCGCTACGCGATCGAGGCGCTCGCCTTCCGCTCGGAAGACCCGGACGTCCTCGACCTCGTCGAATGGGCTTATCACCACGACGACCGGCGGCTGAGGGTGAGCGCGCTCTTTTCCATGGCCCGCAACGGCGACCCGCGGTGGACCGACTATATCCTGCAAGAGCTGCACAGCCGCGATACCGAGATCCAGTACGAAGCCGTCCACGCCGCCGGCGAGCTCGGCCTCGAGGAGGCGACCGATATCTTGATCGACATGGTCCGCGGCAAGAACGTGCGCAAGCCGCTCCGCCTGCTCGCCATCTACGCGCTCGGCGAGATCGGCGCGGAACGCGCGTATGCAGTCCTGGACCGCCTGACGCACTCGCGCGACCGCGACGTGCGAGACGTCGCGCGCGAAGCCGTGGAAGAATGGCTCGCGGTCAATGCGGCGGAAGATATGGTCGACCAGGCCCTGGAGGAGGACGAGGACCCGCTGTCCGTCAACCAGGCCAACGCCGGCCCGGACATTTGGGACGACGGGATGGGCTCGTTCTCGAGAAACTGATTCCGCCGCCGCGCAATCGAGGAGGGGGCGAGTCTTGGACTCGCCCTTTTGTTCTAGATATACCGCCGCTCCAGCCGTGAGCTGAGCGTCGTCACGGTCTCGTAATCGCTCGTTCCCAGAATCTGCGCCACCTGTTCGGCGCGAATCTCCCGCGTCCCCTGCTTGCCGATCAGCACGACCTCGTCACCCGCTTGTACGCCCGGGATATCCGTCACGTCCACCATAGTCTGGTCCATGCAAACGCGTCCGACGACGGGCGCGCGTTCGCCGCGCACCAGAACGTACCCGTAGTTGCTCGGACCGCGGCGAAAACCGTCGCCGTAACCGACCATCACCACCGCGATTCGCGAGGCTCGCTCCGTGCGCCAGGTGCAGCCGTAACTGACAAACGACCCCGCCGGCACGTCGCGCACGTTGGCCACCGTCGTCTTGAACGCCAGGGCCGGGAGGAAATCCGGCGGACGCGGCACCTCGTCCGACGGGTCCAGCCCGTAGACCAAAATCCCGGTCCGCGCGAGATTGAAATTTGCCTCGCCCATCTTCAAGATGGTCGGGCTGTTCGCGCAGTGCCGATAGCGCGGGCGGATTCCCTCGCGCTCCAACGCGGCGAGCGCCGAGCTAAAACGCTCGAGCTGCATCTGAGAATAGCGGCTGCCCCAGCCGGGAATCCCGAACGCGTCCGGCGCATCCCCCATCGCGAAATGCGTAAAGATTCCCTCGATCTCGAGATGGCCGAGTCGCTCG
>JAMCRS010000457.1 GCA_023380675.1 Chloroflexota bacterium | reverse complement strand
AATACACGTGCTCCGGTCAAAGTGTCTCTCCCCAGTTGAAGTGGAGCGGCGCGCCTTCCAACACCAGGAGTTTCGTGCTCATCGTCGACGATCCGGATGCGCCTAGCGGAACTTTCACCCATTGGGTAGCGTTCGATATTCCGGCGAATCAAAGCCAGATCGTCGAGGGCGCACCCGGCGTCGGCGTGGGCGGCAAGAACGACAGCGGCAAGACAGGATACACCGCCCCCTGCCCGCCGTCGGGAACGCATCGATATTTCTTTACGTTGGACGCCCTAGACATTCCGTCGCTCGGGTTATCGGCGGGCGCCAGCCGCTCGGACGTCGAGCACGCGATAAGCGGCCACATACTTGCGACAGCGCAGCTCATGGGTCGATACGGCAAGTGAGCCCGCGGAAGGACGCTGAGTGAAAATCGCGCTGGACGCGATGGGAAGCGACGACCGGCCGGCGCCGGACGTGCAGGGCGCCGTGATGGCCGCCCGCGAATTCGGAATCACGGTCGCCCTCGTCGGCGATCGCAAACGGATCGAAGCTGAGCTGGCGAAATCAGACACGCGCGGGCTGGACTTGCCCATCGTCCACACGTCGACCGAAATCGGCATGACGGAGCACGTGGAGGCGGTCAAAGCCAAGCGGGACGCCTCGATGAACGTCGCGGTACGCATGGTCAAGCAGCGAGAGGCGGACGCCTTCGTCACTGCCGGCAATTCAGGCGCCGCGATGGCGACAGCGCTATTCACTTTGGGGCGCCTCAAAGGGATCGAACGGCCGGCTCTCGGGACGATCTATCCAACGGCGACCGGATTTTGTTTCCTGCTCGACATCGGAGTCAATACCGAAGTCCGGCCTGAATACCTCTATCAGTTTGCGGTGATGGGATCGGCGTACGCCCAAAAGGTGATGGGAATCGCCAATCCGAGGGTCGCGCTCTTGTCGAACGGCGAAGAGGAAGGCAAAGGCCCGTTGGTCGTGCGAGACGCATACCAATTGATCAAGAGCAGTCATCTGAATTTTGTGGGCAACGCGGAAGGCAAAGACGTGCCTAATGGAATCGCCGACGTCGTGGTGTCGGATGGCTATGCCGGGAATGTAGTCATCAAACTGAGCGAGGGGTTGGCGTCGGTGCTCGTCGGATTCATCAAATCGGAGATCAAGAAACGTCCCATCGCCATGCTGGGCGCGGCGCTCGCCAAACCGGCGTTCGACGCGCTCAGGTCCAGGCTCGACTACGCCGAGATTGGCGGAGGAATCCTTCTCGGCGTCGACGGCGTGACCATCATCGGTCATGGGCGTTCCAACCCCAAAGCGATCAAGAATGCCATCCGTGTGGCAAAGCGAGCAGTCGAGGGAGGCATGCTCGACGCGATCCGCAGCGGATTGCAGTGATCTGAGGAGGCATGAATGTCATTTGAGAGCAACAACGTGCGCGCCCTGCCCGGCTCAGGCGTGCCCGCTATCAGCGGCCCCCTCGACTTGCCGCCATTAGAGATGCTCACCAGCCAGCAGTTCACGCCCGAAACGCATGCCATTCGGGAGGCGCTGGCGCGGTCGCGCCGCACTCGCGTGGTCGTGACCGGGATGGGAGCGATCACACCCTTGGGCAATTCACCCGAGGAGCTGTGGCAGAACCTACTGCAAGGTCACTCGGGCATAGGGCCAGTCACGATGTTCGATGCGGGCCCGTATCGCACCCGCATCGCCGGCGAGGTCAAAGCGTTCGAACCGACCGACTACGTCGACAGCAAGGATGCCCGACGCATGGGGCGTGCGACGCTCTTTGCTATCGCAGCCGCCCGGCATGCGCTCGTCGACGCCGGTTTCGGCAAGGACCTGGCCGAGAATCCGCGGGCGGGAGTCCTTTTGGGCACCGCGCTCGGCGGCTTCGTCGAAGCGATCGAAGCGCACAAGGGATTTCTGGAAAAGGGTCCAGAGCGCGTGAGTCCTTTTCTCGCCGCCGTGATCCTTCCCAACATGCCGGCTTTTTATCTTGCCGAACGGTATCGCGCGCGCGGCTATAATGCAACCGTCGTCACCGCGTGCGCGGCCGGGACCCACGCCGTGGGCGCAGCCGCCGAGATCATCCGGCGCGGCGATGCGGACATTATGCTCACCGGCGGAGCGGATGCGATCATTTCGGAGATCGTCTTCGCCGCTTTCGGCGTCATGCGCGCCATGTCGACGCGCAATGACGATCCGGCGCACGCCTGCCGGCCGTTCGACAAGAATCGCGACGGCTTCGTCGTCGGAGAAGGCTCTGCTATCCTCGTCCTGGAGAAGCTGGAAAGCGCGCTCGCTCGCGGCGCCCGGATCTACGCCGAGGTCCTCGGCTACGCCACGAACTCGGACGCCTACCACTTTGCCGCGCCGGACCCCAAGGCCATCGGCGCGACCCGCGTCATGCAGGACGCGATGAAGAACGCTGGGATCACGATCGAAGACGTCGATTACATCAACGCGCACGGGACGTCGACACCGCTGAACGACGCGGGAGAGACCCTGGCGATCAAAAAGGCGTTTGGAGAACGGGCTTACCAGATCCCGATCAGCTCGACCAAATCAATGCTCGGACACTCGATGGGAGCCGCCGGCGCGTTCGAGGCAGTCGCCAGCATCATGACGCTGCGGGACCAAAAGATCCATCCGACGGCGAATTACGAGACCCCGGACCCCGAATGCGATCTCGACTACGTGCCCAACAAGCCGCGCGACGCCCGCGTCGACGTGCTGTTGTCCAATTCTTTCGGCCTCGGCGGCCAGAATGCGAGTCTCGTGCTTGGCCGTTACAACGGAAAACACGATTCGCAGACGAATTGACGAACGGCGGAATCCACAACACGCTCCTTCTCAGAGGAAAGCATGCGTCTCACTACTAATGAGAAATTGGTCGAGCGACAGAGCAAGATCGCCCGGTACGCAACCTTTGCGGGCCTCGCGATCCTTCTCGGGTCGTTGATCACATCATTCAGCAATACGTTTCCGATCGGCGTTGCTTACGCGCTCCTCTTCGTCGGGTTCGTCTGCGCTTACATCGGCGCAGTGCTGGCAAACAAGTACGTCAAAGAGCCGCGCGCCGATCACGCGCTCGAAAAAGCCCTCAAGGGATTCGACAACAAGAACCATCTGTACAACTTTTTGCTGCCCGCCCCGCACGTGCTCTTGACCCCGAGCGGAATGCTGGTCTTTAAGGTCAAGTCCCAGGATGGGCCGATCACCTGCCGCGGTGACAAATGGCGGAGGCCATTCCGGTTATCGCAGCTCATCGGCGGCCTGGGGCAAGAGAGTCTGGGCAACCCACCCGCTGAATTGCGTGACGAGATCTCCAAGGTCAAGAAATGGATGGCCGAAAAGATCGAGGACTCGGCGCTCGTTCCGGTAGACGGTTACGTCGTATTCGTCGACGAGCGAGCGCAGCTGGAACTCGACGAGCCGACGGTGCCGGTGGCTCGGGCGTCCGACCTGAAAGACGTCCTCCGCAAAGCCAAGCGCGGGGCGCCTCTGGCGCCCGAGCTGTACGAGAAAGTATCCAAGGCGATGGATGACACGGTTGATGGAAAAGCAGCCTAGCAGCAAGATGTGCTTCGTGTGCGGCCGCGACAATCCCATCGGACTGCACATGCATTTTTTCGTCGAAAGCGACGGAACGGTGCGGGCGGACTATGTTCCGCGCGAGGAGGAGCAAGGCTATCCCGGCGTCGTGCACGGCGGTTTGCTGACCACGATGCTGGACGAATTGATCGGCCGGACGGCGATTGCCAGCGACCTCTGGTGCATGACCGCGAAGCTTCAGGTCCGTTTCAAGAAGCCGGTGCCCGTCGGTGCGCCGCTCAAGCTGAAAGGCGAGATCACGAAAACCGAAGGTCGTCTGCTGGAGGGCCGCGGAGAGATCAGGCTCGCGGACGGCACGTTGGCAGTCGAGGCCATCGGGACGTATATCAAGATCCCCGACGGCCAGCTCAACGAGTACAAAACCGCGCTCGAATGGTGGCGCGTTGATTAGGCCTATTTGCTGGTTCACAGGTATTTTGAGGCCCCCGCGGTCGGCAACTCGCCGCTCTCAAGCCGGCTAACCTGTTGACCAGAGTTTTTCCCCGGAGGATTGGATGCCGAAAGACCTGAAGGATTTCCCGCGCCCGCCTAGCGACAACGGACGGGGACTGCACGGGAGCGCCAGCTCTGGCTGGTCAGGCGGCGGCGAAGGATACGACTTTTGGATCGGCGAGCTCGTCTCGATGGGCGTCAAGTGGGTGAAGGTCGTGGACAGCGGCGGCGACAGCCTCGAATTCTGCGAACACCTCCTCGCGGCCGGGGTTTTTCCCATCGTGCGCGTCTTGCGCCGCGACCCACCCCCGAACGACGCACCGGAACCTAATCCGGGCCATATCAATGCCACCGAAGAGGAAACAATCCGGCGTCTCGTCGCCGCCGGCGTGCGATATTTCGAGACCAACAACGAGCCGGACGTGCCAGGCGAATGGAAGAACGGCGCCATCCCGGGCGATCCGATCGAGACCGCCAAGCTGGTCGCGCTGAACTGGCTTTTCGACGCGCGATTCATTTTGGCTGCCGGCGGACTGCCCGGCCTGCCGGCAATCAGCAGCGGCGGGTCGATGGACCTCATGGGCGCGCTCATCTCGCTCGGGCGTCAGGACATTCTCCTCGAAGGCTGCTGGATCGCCCTGCACAACTATTCCAAGAACCTTCCGATAGACTATCCGGAAGATCCGGTCAACCGAAACGGGGCTCCCCTAACGACCGCGGAGTACGATCAGGGCGCTTTCACGCTGTGGGCATGGTGGAACAACGCGGTCGGGCGTGCAGACACGCTCGACGAAGTCAACTCCATGCGCAGCGCCGGCAAGAATCCCGACGAGACCATCCAGCACGAGCACGCGTGTTTTCGTGAATTTGAGTTCTACAACTCGCTCGCGATGAAATACCTTGGCCGATCGATTCCGATCATCAGCACGGAATGCGGGTATTCTATCGGCCGCCGCGAGGACGGGCGCTATGCTCGCGTGACGCCGGACGCGCACCGTGACAGTACCGTCGCCCTATTCGACTATATGCAGCGCCAAGCGCCCGATTACTATTTCGCCGCCGTCCCCTGGCTGATGCCGGAGACCCAGGGGATGGAAATGGATGCCTGGTACTCGTCCTTCTGGAAGCGGACGCTGCAGTCCTCCTCGACCGTTCGCGACGGCATCCCCCCGATCGCGGTCGCGGGCTTGACACTAGGCAATCGACTGCCGGTGATCGAGGCGGTCAAGCAAATGTCGAATCTCGCGCGCCGGATGCCGGGCGTCCAGCCGCCGCCACCGCCAGTACAGGTTACTGCCGCTCCACAGCCGGCCCGACATGCTCCGTTGAAATACGTGGTCGTCGGCACTGACACGATCGCCAAGATCGCCAAGCAGTTTGGGACAGCCGCGTCTGAGATCGTCGCTCTAAACCGGCTGGCGTCGCCGGACTCGATTCAGCCTGGACAGGTGCTGCTCATACCGCGTGCCGGAGAATCGCCAGTGACGGAAACCCCAAAGCCGGAAAGCGCGCCCCGACCGGCGCGCGCCGAGGCCGGACTCGCCGCCCTATTTCCGGAACCCGACCTGCCCGCACCTGCGCCGGCTCCTTCGCCACAAGCTCCGGGCGCGCAAGCTGAAGCGGCGACCATGCCTGCGCCACTTGCGACACCCGATCTACCGCCGGCACCGCCACGTACATCGCTCTCGCCCGAAGCACCAGTTTCGGCACCGTCAACAGCTTCGCCTCAACCGGCGCCGCCAGCAGTCCAGCCGCCTACGCGTCCTGCGTCAGCGCCTGCTTCGCCGCAGACGGCAGCGCCGGCGTTCCAGCCGGCAACTCGTCCGCCAACCCCGGATACACCGCCCGCGGTCAGGCCATCTGCGCCTTCGCCCGAAATTCCAAAACCGACAATAACGCCCGCTTGACCACTCGCTGCCACGCCAATACAAAGTT
>JAMCRS010000456.1:2757-30377 GCA_023380675.1 Chloroflexota bacterium | reverse complement strand
AAATTCGGGCCCGTTTTGCAGGGGCTGGCATGCGCTGGAGCCGCCCCGGCGCAGAGCATCTGATACCAATTCGCACCACTCTTCTCAGTGATCGATTTGAGGAGATGTGGGATGAGGTCTACAAGTTGCCCCCAAACTGAAATGCACCCCCGGTCAATACATGCTTTACCGAAACGGTCAATTATGCTAGAATAGAAGGGTCGCCTCCGATGGCGCGGAGCAAAGGGTACTGTGATTTGAAAGGGGCGTCTATGGGACAGACACCGGCCGAGATGTTCGACGACCTGGATCAATTCGAGCGACAGATGGACCAGGTGCTGCATGCGTTCTTTCCGCATCAGCATCGGACGCGGCCGCGTTCGTGGCGACCTCCGACGGACGTCTACGAGACGGACGACGCGGTGATCGTCAAGATCGAGATCGCCGGGATGAACCCGGACGATATCGCGATCTCGTACATCGATCGCGAGCTCGTGGTGCGCGGCAACCGGCGCGATGTGGACGAAAAACTGAGTTACCACTGCCTGGAAATTCCGTACGGAGAGTTTCACACGGAAGTCTTCCTTCCCGGCGCGTATGACGAGGACAAGATCGAAGCCAAATACGTCAATGGATTCCTCTACGTGAGCCTTCCCAAGTCCAAACAGGAACATCGCGTCACCGTGCGTGTCCAGGACAATCCGACGCAGTGACTGTGACTTTGGAGCAGAAAATGCACATTCTCACTGCCAAAAACGAGCAGGACGAAGCACAAAAGAACCTCGCCGAGCAAGAGTCGACGCCGAGCATTCCCAAAGAGCTCCCGATCCTTCCGCTGCGCGCCACCGTGGTCTATCCTCTTACCGTCCTGCCGCTGACCGTAGGCCAGGAGAAGTCCATCCGGCTGGTGGACGACGTGGCGACCAGTCAGGCGCGTCTCATCGGACTGGCGACGATGAAGGACGATAAGATCGAAGAAGCCGGCGCGGACGACGTTTTCACCACCGGCACGGTCGCCGTCATTCACCGCCTGCTGCGCGCGCCGGACAACACAGTGCGCCTGATCGTTCAGGGAATTGACCGGATTCGCATAAAGGAATTCGTGTCGACCGATCCGTACCTGCGGGCGCGGGTCGAGATTGCGCCGGAGGAGAACGAAAAGACGGTGCAGGTCGAAGCGCTGATGCGGAATACGATCGACCTTTTCCGCCGCCTCGTCTCTCTGGCTCCGCACCTGCCGGAAGAGCTCCTGATGGCCGCGATCAACGTCGACGACCCTCGGCAGTTGGTCTATATGGTCGCGACGACCGGCCTGCGCATGGACCTCAAGGACTCACAAGAGATCCTCGAGTTGGACAAGGTCGAGGACAAGCTGACCAAGCTCAATTCGCTGATCACCAAAGAGCTCGAAGTGCTCGAGCTCGGCAAAAAGATCCAGACGCAGGCCCAAGGCGAGCTCGAGAAAACGCAGCGCGAGTACATCCTCCGCGAACAGCTCAAGCAGATCAAAAAGGAGCTGGGCGAAGAGGACGAGCAGGTCGAAGTCAAGGACTATGAGAAAAAGATCGCCGATGCGCGCATGTCGGCCGAGGCCGAAAAGGAAGCCAAGCGCGAGCTGGAGCGCATGAAGTCGATGCCGCCGGCCGCCGCGGAATACTCGGTGATCAAAACCTATCTCGACTGGCTGGTCGAGTTGCCGTGGAGCAAGACGACCGACGACAACCTCGACATCGCGCGGGCGCGGCAGATTCTGGACGAAGACCACTACGATCTGAAGGATATCAAGGAACGCCTGCTGGAATATCTCGCCGTTCGCAAGCTGCGGCTGGAACGAGGTGGCGACGAAGAGTCGAAAACATACAAGGGATCGATCCTATGCTTTGTCGGACCGCCGGGGGTGGGCAAAACCTCGCTCGGTCAGTCTATCGCGCACGCGCTCGGTCGCAAGTTCATCCGGATGTCGTTGGGCGGCATGCACGACGAGGCCGAAATTCGAGGCCATCGTCGCACCTACATTGGCGCCCTTCCCGGCAGGGTGATTCAATCGATCAAGCGGGTCGAGACGCGTAACCCGGTCATGATGCTCGACGAGATCGACAAGATCGGCGCGGACTATCGCGGCGACCCTTCCTCGGCACTGCTGGAGGTGCTCGACCCGGCTCAGAACAAGACGTTTCGCGACCACTACCTCGACGTGGACTTTGACCTGTCGCAGGTGATCTTTATTTGCACGGCGAACCAACTGGACCCCATCCAGCCGGCGTTGCGGGACCGCATGGAGATCATCACGCTCTCAGGGTACACCGAGGACGAGAAACTGCACATCGCGAAAGGTTATCTGGTTCCCCGTCAGGTCGCAGAAAATGGGCTCAAGCCGGAGGAGATCACGTTCGACGACGACGCGATCCGCCAGATAGCCCGTGACTATACACGCGAGGCCGGGGTGCGCAACCTCGAGCGCGAGATCGGCTCGGTCTGCCGCAAGGTCGCCACGCATATCGCCGAAGGTAAGACGGCACCCTTTGCGATCTCGCCGGAAAAGGTGGCGGAGCTGCTCGGAAAACCGAGGTTCTACGGGGAGGTGGCGGAACGGACGACCGTCCCCGGGGTTGCGACCGGGCTGGCCTGGACGCCGGTCGGCGGTGACATTCTGTTCATCGAGGCGACCCGAATGCCCGGCGCAAAGGGTTTCATCGTGACGGGCCAGTTGGGCGACGTGATGAAAGAGTCCGCCCAGGCGGCGTTGTCGTACGTGCGATCCAAGACCAAGGATCTGGGGATCGACGAGAAATTCTTCGACAAGAGCGATATTCACCTCCACATTCCCGAGGGCGCGACACCCAAAGACGGACCGAGCGCGGGAGTTACCATGGCCACCGCCATCGCTTCCCTCTTGACGAGCCGGCTCGTCAAAAGCGACGTCGCGATGACCGGTGAGATCACGCTCCGCGGCCGCGTTCTCCCCGTGGGAGGGATCAAGGAAAAGGTGCTTGCTGCGCACCGCGCCGGTCTGAAAGCGGTGATTCTTCCAAAGCGGAACGAAAAGGACCTGGACGACCTGCCTGAGCAGGTGCTCAAAGACATGCGGTTCATCTTCGCCGAGCAGGTCACCGACGTGTTCGACAACGCGCTCGGCGACAAGCGGACTGGCACTCCGGCCGCGAACGGACATGGGATGACGCCGCCCCATCAGGAATTGGATAAGGACAAAGCCCCGCGCAGCGCACGGAGGCGGACGGGGGTCTAGAGCGGCGGCGGTCGGTCGCGCCGCTCCTGCGTGGCTTAACAACTGAATCGTCTTATTGACCTCGAGCCGTGCCTGCGGCCGGGCGCACCATTGGAATTGATATTGGCGCCGGGCGTAGGTGTCGGCCGAATTACGGTAAGGGTCATTGTCGTGCTGAGAAATCTGGCGTCCGGTTGGCGCGCCAAAACCGCGTCCGGCCTTGGCGATCCGCGTTGCCCATTGAGGCGGATCTGCCGGCGTCGAACGGTCGGCGCATGGCGTGCGCGATTTGCATTTTCAGCCTAGATCATTTTGAAGCGATTGAGCGCTGACGCCGCCGGGCAGCGATTCTGTGGGGTTGCTCCTAGTTCAGGTGCTCCACCCACAACTTCTCCTCGCCTTGATCCTTCCGTGCAGCCGGACCCATTGTGGTGTGCTCAGGCGGACGACGGTCGCGCCTGAACGACCGCATAGGGCTGGTTTTTAAAAGGAAGGAACCTCGTGGTTCATCGAAAAAAGTCCTCACAGCGCGAATGGCGGCGGATGGACTTGCATTTGCATACCCCCGCCTCGATCGACTACAAGCAGCCGAACGTAACCTATCTCGATTTTCTCAAAAAGGCCGAAGACAAGAACCTGGACGTCATCGCGTTTGCCGACCACAATTCGGCGAATGGGTACGCCCGCTATTTGGAGGAGATCGAGTCGCTGGAGCTGCTCGAACGGCTCAACCGCCTGCGCGACGACGAGCGCAAGCGCCTAGAAGAATACCGGCGGCTGCGGGACAAGATCCTGGTGCTTCCCGGTTTCGAATTCACGGCGACGCTCGGCTTTCACATCCTCGGCATATTCCCGCCGGAAACGACCGTGCGCGAGCTGGAGCATCTGCTCCTTTCGCTGCGCGTGCCGTCTGACAAGCTCGACCAGGGGAGCGGTGAGGTCGGCGCGACGACCGATGCGTTGACCGCGTACCGCATGATTAACGAAGCCGGCGGGCTCGTCATCGCCGCGCACGCGAATTCGTCGCACGGCGTCGCCATGCCCGGCTTTGACTTTGGCGGGCAGACCCGCATCGCGTACACCCAGGACTCGAACCTTCACGCGCTCGAAGTGACCGACCTGGACTCGAAATCGCGGCGGCGCACCGCTGCGTTCTTCAGCGGCACCAAGCCCGAATATCCGCGCCGCATGCACTGCATTCAAGGCAGCGACGCTCACAAGCTCGACTTTGACCCGCGTTACAAGAACGAGATGGGGCTCGGCGACCGCGCGACCGAGATCCTGCTAGACGACATATCGTTCGAAGCGATCAAGCAGGTGTTCGTCGGCAGCGATTTCTCCCGCACGCGGCCCTACCGCCCAACTGCGGTGGAACCGTTCGACCCGCTCCGCGACGCGCGCGAGCAGGGGGACACTCTCATCCAGGCATTCCACGAACGTCTCATCGAGAAACGCGGGATCGAGCGAGGCATCTTGGAAGACATCGTCGCACTCGCCAACACGAACGGCGGAACGGTTTACGTCGGCGCCAGCGCCGTCGTAAAAACGCCCGTCGTCGGAGTGGACCGGCCGGAGCACGCCATAAGCGATCTGCGCGGCTCTATCTCCAAGGATATCACGCCCCCGCTCGAAGTGCAGATCGAAGTCCTCAAGAGCCAGGGCCGGAACGTCCTCCAGTTGATCGTCCCGCGCGGGAGCGACGTGCCTTACGCATTGGGCGGCAGTAACATCTTCGTTCGGTCGGAAAACGAGACCGCGCTCGCCTTGCGCGACGAGATCGTGCAGCTCGTCCGGGACGCCCTGGCTGTCGAGTTCGCGGCGATCACCCCGACGGCGCCGGCCGAGCTGGCGGCCGCCCCGGCTCCCGCTTTGCTGCACGAGACCCAGCCGGCGGAGACGAAGGAGCAGGTTGTCCTCGCGGTCGACCCTCCAAGAACCGGCGTCGAGATCGTGTCGTCCGAAGTCCGCAAAGGCGTCCGCTACTACTCGGTACGCGATCTGCGGAACGCGCGCGTCGTCCACAACGTGACGCTGGCGAGCGCCCGTCGCCTTTGGCAGTACGCGATCGAAGAGCACGAGAAAAACCCGTGTGATCCCAAGCGCGTTCAGTGGCTGGGCGATATCGGCGTATGGAAAGCCTACAAGCGGGGCGGCAAGGCGCGCCAGGACTTGGTGCAGCGCGCGGGCGGCAAAGTCGTCGTGTACTACGGCGTCACCGAGGATGGCATTCACGGCCCATGGCGAAAGTTGGTCGAAGGAGAGTCCGCCGGCGAGGGCGACGAGAGCTCCGAGGCCGAATCGCAGGAAGAGCTTGGCGTGAGATCGTCGGTTGTTCCTTCGGGCGTAACCGTGGCGGCGGAGGAAGAGCCGGAAGTCGAGATCTCAGAGTCATTGGCGGATGAGCCGCCGGAGGAAACGTACCAGATGCCGGCCGCTCAAGCCGACGTATACGAGACCGAGCCGGAAGAGCTGACGGACGCAAGCTACGCGCAGTTGGAATTGGAGGCGGAGGAGGAACCGGCCGTAGACGCGGAGCCGGCGCTCGCCGAGCCTTTCGATGCGCCAGAACCGGCCGCCGAGCCACCGCCGCCCGAGGCGGAGAGTACCTACACGAATACGCAATCTCCTCAAACGGCCAAGACCCGTGCCCAGCTTTGGCGTGAAAAGCTAGACCGCGCCATGGCGGCGACCGGCGTCAAAGCCGACCATGCGTCGGGTATGGATTCTCACGGAACGCGGCCGTCGAGCGCTGGGCCCACTGCCGGCGCCGGCGAAGGCGCTCGGGACTTGTCGGCGGGAGACGAGAGCACTTCGCACATCCCTCCGGCTGAGGATCCCGGTCGAGAGCAAAGCGGGCAAGACGATTAGGGGCCATGTCGATTGGGCCGATCGACCAGCTTGCTGGTCCTTCCAAGAGGCCGGCGTCCGCGATGCGCTGCTCGGCTGTGCCTGCAGCCGTCCGCGCGCGCAAGACGCTCTCAGAGGTCCAAACACTCCACCTCTCCTGCCGGCTTTCCGGGTGAGTTCGTGAGGGTTCGGCCGACCGGCGGCTCGATCGGCCTGCCCGCGGCGATCGCGGTGGCAGCCGCTCTATTCCTCGCTCTCGTCGCCGGGGCCAGCGCGGGCGAGCCGACTTCGCATACCGTGGCTTGGGGCGAGACGCTCTACAGCATAGCGAGGGCGTACGGCGTCACGCCGCAGTCGCTTGCGGCCGCAAATGGACTGACGTTGAATAGCTGGGTCTACGCTGGCCAGCAGCTCGTGATCCCTGCGGACGGTGCTTCGTCGGCGCGGTCGGGCGAGACGCCGAGCGGCTACTATACGGTCAAAGGGGGCGATACGCTCTATTCGATCGCCGCCCGATTCGGCACGACGGTTGACATCCTCTCGACTTCGAACGCCCTGCCGGCCAATGGATTGGTCTACGTCGGGTGGACACTGCGAGTGCCGGCGTCCGCGGCGGCGCCGTCCAAGCCGTCGACGCAGAGCTATATCGTCCAGAACGGAGAATACCTCGCTCTCATTGCGATGCGCTTTGGAACGACGGCGCAGGCGGTCGCGCTTGCAAACAGCCTGCCGAACACCTGGCTTGTCTACGCCGGCCAGCGCTTGACGATTCCAACGGCCTTGACGCAGTCGTCGCAGACGTTGCCCGACGCCGCGAATGCCGTTCGCGTCGCGAACATCCCGCTTTATCGTCAGAAGCAGACGCTGACCTGCGAAGAAGCCTCCGCGGCTATGGCGACGCGCGGCGCCGTGTCGGAAGCGCAGCTTCTCTCGGTTCTCCCGCACAGCGACGATCCATTCGCGGGGATTCGCGGTCGAACGAATTCGTCGTATTTTGGCGGTCTTTCCGACTACGGCATATACGCCCACGGCCTGCAGCGAGGCCTGACCGCGCTGGGCGTCCGTTCGCAGCTCCTCTACGGCCAAAGCTATGACGATTTCAAGGACGCGCTGTTGTCTAGTCTGCGCGCCGGCCACCCGGTGATCTGGTGGCACACCTGGCAGGACACTTTTCAATCTCCTGTAGGCGTCAAGCTGTCCAATGGATCGGTCGTCAAGCTCGTTCCGTACGAGCACGCCGGCGTGATCGTAGCTGCGAACGACGAAGGAATCACCTATAACGATCCCTACGACGCGACCGTGCGTTTTGTCTCGTGGGCTGACCACCGCCGCGTTTCCGCGTACTTTGACAACATGGCGCTGGTGATTCTTTAGCGAGGACAACATTGACTACACGACCACGCGCACGTGACCTGGGAATCCGGATCGGCCGGGTCAAGCCCGGCCGATACAATGCCATCACAGACGTCGCCGGTGTTCGCGTCGGCCACACGACGATAGTCGAAGGCTCGGGGAGGCTCGTGCCGGGCAAAGGCCCCATTCGGACCGGTGTGACGGCGGTCCTCCCGCACGGCGGCGACATGTTCCTGGAGAAGGTAACCGGCACGGTCCTTCGGATCAATGGCTTTGGAGAAGTGACGAACGCCGAGCAGATTCACGAGATGGGCTACATCGAAGGCCCCATCATGCTCACGAACACGTGGAACGTAGCGCGGGTCGCGGATGCCGTCATCGACTGGCACATCGAGCGAAACAAGACGGTCGGAGTGGACACGTGGGGCGCCAGCCCGGTCGTCGCCGAGACGAGCGACATGTATCTGAACGACAGCCGCGGGCGCCACGTCAATCGTGAACATGTCTTTCACGCAATCGACACCGCGGCCGGCGGCGCGGTGGCGGAAGGCGCGGTTGGCGGCGGCACTGGCATGGTGTGCTACGATTTTAAGGGAGGTATCGGGACTGCCTCACGCAAACTGCCGGACAAGCTGGGGGGATACGCACTCGGCGTCCTCGTTCAGGCGAATTTCGGCTGGCGACCCCAATTGATGATCGACGGCGTACCGATCGGACGGGCGCTCGCCCGGTTCAAACCGCTCCGACGCAAAGCGGAGAATCCGCCTGAGCTAAGGCGCGTGATCGACGGTGGATCCGTCATCGTTGTCGTGGCGACGGACGCGCCGTGTTCTTACCGACAGCTGAACCGGCTCGCCGTTCGTGTGCAGAACGGTCTCGCCCGGACGGGCTCGCACACTGGAAATACCAGCGGCGACTTTGTCATCGCTTTTTCGACGAGCCGGCGCAAAAAACACTTTGCGGACGCCTTGACCTATACGGCGGAACAGATCATCGAGCAGGGCGATCTCATCAATTTTCTGTTCTGGTCCGTCGTCGAGGCGACGGAAGAGGCGGTGCTCAATGCCCTCTTCAAGGCCGAGACCATGACCGGACGGGACGATCGACTCGTCCCAGCTCTGCCGATTGAAGAGACGGTCGATTTGATGAAAAGGTACGGACACCCGCACGTGCACACACCGTAGGCAACCGCACGGCGCGCGCTGGTACGGGCGAGAACCCTACCTCGGGCAACCGTAAACGACCGTAATGACCACAGGCCGGCTCGCCGCGGTGTACTGAGCGGCGCTGCGCATTCCAGCTGGCCGGCCTGCGGATTGGAGGGGCAGCGTGGAGAAGGTGAATCTAGCCCAAAAGTTCGGCGCCATCGACGATTACTGGAATCCCAGGATCGCCGGCGAACTGAACGACTCGCATGTCAAGCTTGTCAAGCTTAAAGGCGAATTCGTCTGGCACCACCATGACGCCGAAGACGAGCTCTTTCTCGTCATAAAGGGCAAGCTGCTCATCCGGCTCAAGGATCGTGACATCCGGATCGACGAGGGAGAATTCGTCATCATACCAAAAGGGATCGAGCATCTGCCGATCGCGGACGAAGAAGCGCAAGTCTTGCTGCTCGAGCCAAAGACCACGCTGAACACCGGCAACGTCCAGGATGAGCGGACCGTCGCCAACCCGGCGCGAATCTAGCCGGCGAGGAGTACGCTCGAATGAAGATTGGGATTCTCACCGTCAGCGACCGAGCGTCGCGCGGCGAGTATGAGGACGAGTCCGGCCCAGCGGTTCGCGGGCTGATCCAACAAGCCTTCGGCGAGGACGTGGATCTCACATTCGTCGTTCCCGACGATTTCATGGAGATCAAGCGCGCGCTCACCAAATGGTGCGACGACGCCAAGCTCGATCTGATCCTGACCACGGGGGGCACGGGCTTTGCGCCGCGTGATGTGACGCCCGAGGCGACCCGCGGCGTGCTCGAAAAAGAAGCGCCCGGACTGGTCCAGGCAATGATCGCCGCGAGCCTGTCCAAGACCCCGCACGCGATGTTGACTCGCATGGCCGCTGGGATCCGCGGCCGGACGCTGATCGTTAATTTGCCCGGCAGCCCGCGAGCGGCCTGTGAGAACCTCCAGGTCATCCTGCCTGCGCTGCCGCACGCCCTGGAGCTGCTGCGAGGCAAGCCGGGAGAGCACCATGTCTACGAGAACCCTATCGACGAAGAAGAACGCAAGCGGGACATCGCAAGCGACTAACCACGGTACCTGTATCGGCGCGTGACAATACTCTCAGCCGCGGCGGAGACGAGGCATGAAATGGTTTGCCGGCAATGCCGACGATTTGAAGAAATTCTCAAGCGAGCAGCTCGTCAACTTGAACCTCTTTGACGGCGAAGCTTTCTTTGGCCGTCTTCTCTGTTTTTCCAAAGGGCAGGTCGTGCCCTATCATCGGCACGAGCACAAGGACGAATGTTTCGACGTGGTCGCCGGCGAGGGGACGTTCTTGATCGACGGACGAGAGATGGGCGGACCAGCGGGCATGACTCTATACGTACCGGCCAACGTCGAGCACGGTCTGCGCGCGGACGGCAGTGAGGAATGGATCGTCCGCGAGACGGCGCACGAACGTATCTACGCGGGCCGCGCGGCCAAAATGGTGATTCGCGCCGCGCTCAGGCGGCTGCCAGTGGTGGGTGCGAGGTTGCGCATTGGCTGATGGATCGGCTGCGATCGCGGCGCTCAAAGCGCTGCCGTACTTTCGGGCGCTGGGGGACGACGAACTGGCGCGCCTCGCCGGTCGATTGGTCGAGCGCGCCGTGGACAAGGACGAGGTCGTCTTTCTGGAAGGGGATCCCTGCCAGGGGCTCTACGTTGTCAGGGAAGGGAGCGTCAAGATATTCAAGCTCTCACCCGAAGGGCGCGAGCAGATATTGAGCTTCGTCCGGGGAGGGGATTCGTTCAACGAGGTCGCCGTGTTCGACGGCGGCCCGAATCCAGCGAACGTATCCGCGACCGAGCCCACCAAGCTGTGGGTGGTGCCCAGGCCGGTGGTCGACGAGCTGATTCAAAAGTATCCCCAGGTCGCTATGGCGATCATACGCAATCTCGGAACGCGCCTGAGGCACCTCGTGGGGCTGGTCGAAGATCTGTCCTTGCGACAGGTGAGTTCCCGTCTCGCCAAGCTGCTGCTGGAAACGGCTTCCGTCGACGAGCGGGCGCTGACGCAGCAGGAAATGGCTGCACGTGTCGGTACCGTGCGCGAGATGATTGGGCGGTCGCTAAAGCAGCTCGAGGCGCGCGGGCTGATCGAGATGGAACGCGGCCGTATCGTGATACTCGACCGCGAAGGATTGGAAGAGATCGTTTGAAAGCCCAGCCCCGAACGGTTTGCGCCTTTCGGGGCTGGACTCGGTTTCTACCACTTGCGTCAAACAGCGACGAGCTTGGCATACTCGAGCTACATCTCCAGAGCGGCCGGCCCTCGAGTGCCTGACTACGGGAGAGTGCTGCGGCGCTCCTGATATTCTGCTAGTGAGACATCCCCGGTTCCACCTTGGCGTCTCCCACTTGAAGCATTCCCAGTGCCCCTCTGCTCGCGTCGGCGAACGAGTGAGTGACAAAGGGATAAACGCCGGTATCGGGCACGGTCAGCTCGACCATATAGCCCCCGCCCGGAGGGACAACCACGCTTTGTCGCCCGTATTCGACGTTCTTCGGATTGCCGTCCGGATAGGCCTTGTCAAAAATGGCCCCGATCACGTGGAACGAAGAGAACTCTGAAGGCCCGGCGTTGACGAGCCAGATGCGGATCAATTGACCTGGATCCGCCGTCAACGGGCTATCTTTGTACTGGGTGGCGTAGCCGTTGAACACGGTGTAGTCGGGCTGCACCGCCATCGCTTTCGTTCCATCGTAGTGGTAGATGCCGTCGTTTCCCAACTTGGCATAGAACTCGCCTTGCACGAGTGCGTATTCGCGAGCGGGGGGCAGTCCCTCCGTCGGATCGACGATGATGGCCCCGTACATCCCGTTCGCGATGTGCGCAATGACCGGCGGGGTGCCGCAGTGGTATAGGAAAACGCCCGGGTAATTGGCGGTCCAGGTAAAGGAGAATTTGTCCCCCGGCTTCACCGCTTGATAGTTGACGTTCCACGGCGTTTGCGCCGCGTGAAAATCTATCGAGTGTTCCATCGAGCCGTTATTGACCAGAGTGAACTTGACTTGGTCGCCCTGCCGGACTCGCAGGATTGGGCCCGGCGCCGTGCCGTTAAAGGTCCATGCTTCATACGGCACGCCCGGCGCGATTTCCAGTGTCTTTTGCTCGACCGTGAGTGTGATCTCCTTGACCGGTTCTGTCGACGCCGGCTTGGTCGACGCGTCGTACAATGTGTGCGGTGCACTGACCAGAGGCACGGTAGGCGCAGCGGTCGGCTGCGCCGGCGCGGACGCCCCTCCGTTGCACGCGGTAATCGTCAATACTGCAAGACTTGCGAGCATTCCCAACCATCGGAATAGTCTTTTGTTCATATTCTCCCCCGTTAGAGAATTCGTCCGTCGCTCTGGATCCATTCTACCGCGTTAAGGGTTGCCGGCATACGACTAAAGTCGCACCGGAACAGTTTTTCGTCCAGATCGAACTGTGACTAGAGTCACAGACGCGGTCCTCGATCGGCGCGACAATGAGTGAATGATGGACCCTAATTCGAAGCTGTATTGCCGCGCGCCATGTGGACTGGTCCAACTTTGTCTCATTGCCTGTCCAAACAACCGGGTGCTCGACGAGGGCAAGTCGGCCGTGTGCATGGCCGAGTCGTCCGACGAGCCGGACCAAGCGTTTCAAGTCGAGTTCGCTGCACACAACTGCGATGGCTATGGGCAAGGGCGGTCGGGCGCCGTTCCCGGGCAAGCCGCTAGCCTCTAGCTCGCAGGCGAGCGCTCTTCGATCAAGTACCCACTTGGCCTCGTACTCACCGCTTCTGCACTGTCGCTTTCCGTTTTCGGCAGGCGGCTGCTATTCTCCCTTCTCAAACGCGTTGTCTGAGTCTGGCGCTTGTGCTATAATGCCGGAATTGCTCCGCCGCACACACCCTTGAGGATACTGATGAACCGCCGAACTCTACTCGCGCTGATTGCCGTCCTTGTCGTCCTGGTTTGCCTGGTCTTGTCCGCCACCGCGGCCCTATTGTTCAGCAAGAATGGCTCCGTCTTGCCCCTTTCACTCGGCGTCTCCCCAACGCCTGCCGCAGCGCCGATCGCGACGCTTTTGCCGCTAGAGGAGACCCCGCTTCCGGCGGTCCCGGATCAGACCGCTCTGGCTCTACAGCAAGCCGTCATTCCTGAGCGCGACTTGTACCAGATCGTCCCGCGGCTGCGCAAAGACCTCGCGCTTTTGACGCCGCCGCCAACGCCCGTCGCGCAGGAGCGGCACGTTGGCGATGTCGATTCCTTCTACGTCGTTCAGAACGCGACGACCGGAACCTACCGCTCGATCACCGCTACGCTTCAAGTCGTGACCCCCCATTCGTACTATTGGGTCGAGAGCGGTATCACCCTCGACCAGGCGGCGCTTCAAAAGGCGGCGGATTTCTTCGAGAACACGATCTACCCGACGAATCACAAGTATTTTGGAAGCGAGCGATCGCCCGGTCCGGATGGCGACGTGCACATCAACATACTGAATACGCGGTTTCAGGATGCGGCTGGCTACTTTAGCACCGAGGACACGTATCCGCGTTCCCTCGTGCCGTACAGCAACCAACGGAACATTATCTATCTCAACGTCGACGCGCTGCACCCGGACAACGACCAATACAGCGCCGACACGGCGCACGAATTCCAACACTTGATTCATTCTTACGAAGCTCAGCACAAGACCGGCTGGATCGACGAGGGGATGGGCGATCTCGCGATCAAGCTGAACGGTTTTCCAGTGCTCGGCGTGCTGGATACCTTTGGAAGGGCCCCCGACACGCAGTTGGACACGTGGGCGGTGGACCCGCGTGCGTCCGCGGCCCACTACGCGGCTTCCTACCTGTTCTTCGACTATGGCGCGGAGCGCTTCGGACCTCAGTTTACGCGCGACGTCATCCATGCGCCGAGTGAGGGCATCAACGGGATCCAATCCGTGCTCGACGCCACCGAAGGGGGCATCAAGTTCGACGACCTGTTCGCCGATTGGACGGTCGCGAACTATCTCAACGACCCGTCGGTGTCCAACGGCCGCTACGCCTACCCGAACGAATCGACGTTTCACATTTCCCGCGAGCCGGTTTTGGGTCAGTTTCCCGTCTCGCGGACCGCGCAGATGAACGAGTATGCCGCCAACTATTACACGCTGCAGCCGGCCGGCGGCGACGTCACGCTGTATTTTACCGGCACGACGACGGCGAGATTGCTCCCGGTCGGCGCCCACAGCGGCCAGTGGGACTGGTACTCGAACCGGGCCGACCTGGCGGACATGACGCTCACTCGGCCGTTCGACTTATCGGGCGTCGACAAAGCCACGCTGAGCTATTGGACGTGGTATGATATCGAGCAGGGCTTTGACTATGCCTACGTGGAGGCGTCGACCGACGGAGGAAAAACCTGGGACATCCTGGCCGGTAACCACAGCTCAACGGTAAATCCGAACGGCGCGAGTTACGGTCCGGCGTATACCGGCGTTTCGGCGTCGAGCGATCAGGCGCCCGCGCAGTGGATTCAAGACCAGGTCGATCTCACTCCCTATGCCCGCAAAAAGATCCTGGTCCGTTTCGAATACATCACGGACGATGCGTTCAACCGTCCGAGCTGGGCGCTGGACGACATTACGATCCCGGAGATCAATTTTAGCGATAACGTCGAGAACGGAACGAACGGCTGGGATGCCCAGGGTTTTGTCAGGAGCGACAACGTCCTGCCGCAGCATTTCACCGTGCAGGTCGTAGAGAAGGGGAGCGCCACGCGCGTCGTCCCGGTGCCGTTGGACGATCAAAACCGGGGATCCTTTACGATCGCCGGTTTCGGGAGCAGCGTGACCGGGGCGGAGCTGGTCATTGCTTCAGGCGCTCCGACGACGACGGAGCCGACGCGGTACGACTTTTCCCTCGTGCCGAAATGATCCTCTTTCTTGTCGGGACGCTTGCGCTCCTTGTCGTTCTCGTATGGGCGACCCTAGGCACCGCTTTATTTCTGGAGCGAAACCTGCCGGTCTACAACTTGCTGCTCCTCCCGGCGGAGAACCTGTTCCGGGTTGGGTTGGTCATCTTGTGCGTTCTTTTGGGCTTGGCAAGTGGTCTTGAGCCTTACCAATTGGGCTGGGCCATGCCCGCGCCAGGCTTCGACCTTGCTGTCGGTCTCCTCGTCGGCGCTGCCGCGGGCATTCTTTTGACGCCGTCGACGCGTTGGGCGGTCGGCCGGTTTGGCAAAGCGATCTATTCTCCGGCCGTCGTGCGCGCCATCCTGCCGCGCAGCCGTCGCGAGTGGGTGCTGGTGCCGCTGGCGATGACGAGCGCAGTCCTGCTTGAGGAGCTCCTGTTTCGTTCGTTACTCATCGGCGGCCTATCGCCGTTCGCGCCGCCGGCTGCCCTCGCCGTGATTGGGTCCGTAGTTTTTGGCGCCATGCACCTCCCGCAGGGAATTCTCGGAATGGTCGGCGCCGGACTGCTGGGGCTGTTGCTCTCGGCGCTCTTTCTGTACACCGCAAGTCTTGCGGCGCCCGTGGTCGCGCACTACGTCATCGATATGGTCCAGTTGGTCACGGCCGCAAAACAAAATATCTGGCTGGAGAACTATGAGGCAAACGAAGGCGGTCGTTCTTGATCTGGATGGATTGATAGTCGACAGTGAGCCGCTGCACCAGCGCGCATTCGAGATGGTGCTCGCTCGTTATGGGGTCGATCACCGATTTTCGGTGGAGGAGTACGCTCGTTTTTTCGTCGGGGTGCCGGTCAAGGACAATGCGCGCTGGCTGGTCGATCATTTCGGACTGAAAGCGGATCCGGAGGTCGTTCTGGCGGAACGCGAACGAATGTACGAGGAATTGATCCGGGCGCCGGAAAACCTGCACGCGATGCCGGGTCTTGAACGCGTGCTCGACGCGCTCGACGCACGCAATATGCCGCTGGCCGTTGCCTCCGGTTCTCCGCGGAACCAGGTCGATACGATCTTACGCGGCATGGGGATCGCGTCGCGCTTTCGCGTCGTGGTGGCCGGCACGGACGTGCCGCGCGCAAAGCCGGCGCCGGACGTATACTTGCAGGCAACCCGTGAGCTCGACGTCGCGCCGGCAGAGAGCGTGGCGATCGAGGACAGCGCGTCGGGAATCACGGCGGCCAAGGCTGCCGGCCTGACCGCAATCGCCGTGCCCAATCCGTATACCGTTTACCAGGACCTCGAGCGCGCGGACGCGCGGGCGGACAGCCTGGAACAAGCACTTGACCTGGTACCATAGAACCCTGCTATATCTTGCGCTAACACCTCGCGGAATCTGCTTGAACAGCCGCCGCTTTTGTGTTAGACTAGAAGGAGGGTCGAAGCGATGGGCGTTACCTACGTCGAGGGCGTCGTCTCGGGCGGTGACGGCAAAAAAGTAAACGTTCGGTTCTTGGTCGACAGTGGCGCGACCTACTCCCTGCTGCCATCCGAGTCGTGGCGAGCTATCGGACTAGAGCCAAAGCGGACGGCGGTCTTTACGCTCGCAGACGGAACGATGCTCGAGCGCCGGGTGTCAGAGTGCTTTATCTCGCTCGCCGGAGGTGAGGGCGCCGAAGGCGAGGCACACACTCCGGTCATCCTCGGTGAACCCAACGACGAGGCGCTCTTGGGCGTTGTGACCCTAGAGATTCTCGGTCTAGTCTTGAACCCCTTTACCCGGAAGCTACAGCCGATGCGGATGTTGCTGGCCTAGGTTCATTCCTTGACCGGCACTAGACCCGAAGGCCTGTCACGGCCTTCGGGTCATTTTCGAGTTGATCTCGACCTTGCCGCTTCGACTAATCAAGCTTGGAAACCACTGGCTCTGCCATCAGATCGTATTCGATCGCCTGTGTGATCCTGACACGCGCGAACTGGCCCACCTTCAATTCGCCGTTCACGATCACTACTCCGTCCACTTCCGGCGCATCCCGGTAGGATCTCCCCACGCTGACGCCGTCGCCAGCGCCTTCGATCAGCACGTCCAGCTCCCGGCCGACGAACGATTGGTTCTTTGCGCGTGAGATCTCTTGTTGGACCGCCATCGCTTCGTCGCGGCGCCGCGACTTGACTCGCCGCGAGACCTGGCGCTCCATCTGCGCCGCCGGCGTTCCCTCTTCGCGCGAATACTAAGACTCCGACGCGGTCAAACTGCTGTTCTTGAAGGAACCGGACCAATGACTGAAACTCGCCCTGAGTCTCGCCGGGAAAGCCGACGATGAAGGTCGTTCGGATCGCCAGGTCCGGCATCGCGACGCGCAGCGCGTCGAGCATTTGCCGGGTCACGACCAGGTTCGGACGCTTCATCCGCTTGAGCGTGTCCGGATGAGCGTGCTGCAACGGCACGTCGATATAGTGCGTGATCTGTGGATAGCGCGCCAGCGTTTCGACCAGTCGCGGCGTGACGTGGCCCGGGTAGGCGTACATCAGACGCAGCCAGCTCAGGCCGTCGACCTCGTTGCAAAGCCGATCGATCAAGGGGGCCAGCGCGTCACGCATTCCCAGGTCCCAACCATAGGCTGTCGTATCCTGTGCGACGAGCACGATCTCCTTGACTCCCTGTGATGTCAGATCGCGCGCTTCGGCCACGACGGTGTCGGCGGGCTTGGAGCGGTGTGCGCCTTTGATGGCGGGAATGATGCAGAACGTGCACGGCCGGTCGCATCCGTCGGCGATCTTCAAGTAGGCGCTCGGCCCTCGGGGCGCGCGCCCCAGCCGCTCCACCACGGACCGTGCCGCGACCTGGTCCGCCGGCAGGCCGGCGTAGGCCTCGTCGAGCCAACTCACGTTCGTGCTGGCGCCGGATTCGCCTGATCTGACGTACTCGATCAGCCGGGGGAGGGCGAGCCACCTCCCGGCGTCGATGACGGCGTCGACTTGAGGGACTTGGCTCTGGACCGTTTGCCCGTAGCGCGAGATCAAACACCCCGCCGCGATGAGGACTTGGTCTCGCCGTTTCTGTTCACCCAACACGCGCAGCGCGGCCAAAGACTCTTGGCGTGACGCCTGCAAGAAACCACACGTATTTACGAGCAATACGTCTGCGTCTTCCGCTCGCTCTGATGGCGCGTAACCGGACGACGCCATGAGCGAGCCGATCCCGTCGGAATCGGCCACGTTCTTGGCGCAGCCGAGGGTCAGCATATAGTATCGCATTCCGTCTCTTTTCTATGGAAACGCGGAGCAAACGCGCTCTCCGCGAGAGGTCCAGTTACCGAGCAACCAGCAAGTGCCCCGACCCCCGATCGGCTATTGAGCCGCCGACGCAGGCACAAAGAAGGAAACAAAGTCCTTCCCCGGCGTCCTCGAGTGAATGATCCTCACCTGGCCGTCCGGATATTGACTGCGCAGAACGTGCAGGTTGTCCGCATCTTGCGTGTTCAAAATGTACAATCGATTAGTGCTCGCATCCGAAACCAGGTCGCGTGCGTCGAGCGAATAGTTCTTCCAGGCCAGGTCGCCGAGATCGATCGCTATTGCGCGCCCGTCGATCCAGTACGGGTAACCGACGAAATAGGCGTGCTGAAGATCTCCGAAGCTGTCGGCAAAATCCCGAATCACCGCGGCAACCTCGGACGAGTTCTGAGCCGACAGGCGGTAGCTATTATCGTATTCGACGAAATACCAGTGATAGTTCAAGACGACGATGGGCGCGAGGACCAGGACGACGCCCAGCGCGGCCAGCGCACCGCCGGCTCGTGTTCGCGCCAGACTCTGCCGTAGCGAGCGCCCCAGCTGGGCCACCGGTAGCCCGACGAGTATTGCAGTGAACGGAAGCGCGCCGCCCATTCGCACCAAGCTCGGGTTCTCACGCGGAAAGGCAATGGAAAGCGCGCTCGGAAGAATGAGCGCGACGAATGCGGCCAGCAGGCACACGTAGCTCGCCGAACGATCGCGCACTGACCGAAACACGGCGATGCCGATCCCGAGCACGAAGAGCCCGGCGCTGACCCGATCCAACGTTGGATCGTACGGCACGTTCGTCGGCCAGACTTCGTCGCCGCGCCAATTGAACGACAATGCGAGGTTCGCGACGTTTCGGGTCAGAATCGCAGGGACGCTACCCTCGATCGGGTGCTCCACGCTGGCGACGCGCGTCAGAGCGCGATACCAAAACATGCCGGGAAAATCGAGCGAGTAACGCAAGAGCGGCGCAAAGACGACGACCAACGTCGCGACCATCAGCCCGACGTTTGCCGCGAACGGCCTCCAGTCCTGCAGTCGTCGCCAGCCGTCGACGATAAACCAGACCGCGCATACCCCGATCGCGACGAGAGGCGTGTCACGCGAGGGAATGTAGCCGTACAAGCCGGCGCCGAGCAAGGCCCCCGCCACGAGGTAATCGTTACGTTTTTGGTACTTGAGCGCGCGCCACAAAAAATAGAGTGAAAGCGCCGCGAAAAATGGGGTAAACGGATAGCGCAGACCCATGCGGGAGATCGACAGCGCCCAATGGAACACCGCCTGAAAGAAGGCGGCCACAAGCCCGACGAGCGGACCGAACATCTCCCGCGCGAGAAGAAACGCGGCCGAGATCGTCAACCAGCCGACGAACGCCGTTCCGAGCTTGAGGGCCAGGTGGCTGAGAGGAATACCGGTCAGACGAATGATCGCGAAAGTTAAATAGAACTGAAAGGGCTCGCGGCCCGTGTTGCGGATGAAGAAGACGGGTGTGGCGCCGTGCAGCACATCGTTGACGTCGAGCAGTTTCTCGGCGTGGTCGCTCGTCATCTCGGCCGGGACGACGTCGATGCGGTAGAAATACGAAAAGATGCCGAGCGCCAGGATTGCCGCCAGCGCGATTTGGGTCCAAGAGAGTCGTATGGAAAAACCCGAGCTCCATCCGCTCGCCTTGGTACTCAATATCTCCCGCCATTGGCCCAGGCTCTTCTCCGGCTGCCAGAATGCCGATACGAACAAGATGATTCCGAGGAACCATGCGGCCACACCGGCGGACGTAAACTGGTATTCCGCAATCCCTTCGACCCGGAACGATTGGTCTGTGTTTAACGTAAAGGCCAGAACCGTGCAGACGATTGAGGCGGCGAGGAGGACCCAACGCCATTTCGTGAACGGTGGATTCGCCGGCGCCAACAGGGCGAACGTCGCGGGAGCCGGACGGTCCGCCAACAACGCCAACAAAAGCGAGGCCAGCGCCGCGCCGTAGCAAATGATGGCGACCGGAATGTTCTGCGAGTCGAGCAGCATCCATTCTCCGGCCACGGCGAGCACGATCGCGAACGCCGTAAAGCCCAATGTTCGGTGGCTAGTCACGTCATAGCGCATCGGGTATTTCCGTGCCTAGTGAGGCTCGATTTGGTTTTTCTCATTTGACGCGTACAGCAGCCCCCACTGCCAGTGCGCGCGATTGGGAACGACTCGGACGGCATAACCATTCTGCTCGAAAAAACGAATGAGATCGAGGTGCGTATACTGCGTGACGTCGTCGTGGTACTCCAGACACACGTGTCGGATCCGGGAAAGAGTCGCCGGGCTGGTGTGGAAGAGGATTCCGTATTCCGCGCCCTCACAGTCCATTTTCAGGTAATCGCAGCGAGAGGCTTGCAGATTCCCGATGACCTGGTCGAGCGTGACGGATTCCACCTGAACACCGTCACCATCGGCTCCAACCACCGTGGATTGTTGGACCGCCTCGCCAGAGACGGCGCGCAAACGGAGCGAGCCGCTCTCTCCGCTCACCGCCAAGGGCAAGGCCCGTACGTTGTCGATACGATTCAGTTGCAGGTTTTCCTGCAGCAGGGCAAAGGAATCCGGAAAAGGCTCGTACGCGGCAACGTGGGCGCGTGGATGATCTCGGGCAGCCGAGACCGCAAAATCGCCGAGGCCGGCTCCGATGTCGACGACGGTCCATCCGTCCTCGATCCGGACGCTCGCGCTCTCGTACTGCCGGTCGAGACATGCCTCTTTGAGCACCCAGATATCGAGAGCCGTGCGTACCTGGAATCGCAAGCCGTCGCGAAGCGAAATCTCGATCGGCCGCCTTACCGGGAGGCCGGCAAAGACCCTCAGCATCGTTGCCCAGTTGCGGACGCCGAGAAGCAGGGTCGGGATGGACGACAAATAGTAGAACAGGCGCGAAATCAGGATTCTGGGGTGCGCCTGAGCTGGACGGCCGGGCGCGGCGCGGTTCTGTGTCTTCATGTTGGGAGGAGTGCGATCGATCACGGTGCCGCGTGCTGCAAAGCTAGAATGGTGTAACGGTGGCCGATGGCGCGGCAGCCGGCGCGTTAGGAACCGCGGCTGTCGGCGTTGAGGCGGCGGGCGGAGAAACGGGCGCGACGCTGACCGGCGTGCCGCGGTCGTTCAGCGTCCATTGGCGTTCCAGAACGCTCCGTTCCGCGTAATTGCGTGCGCCAAACCATTTCGTGCTCCCGTCAAATGTGAGCGTGGCGCCCCCCGGGTTTTCGACACGCACGTAGAGGGCCGTGTTGGCCGTCCACGCTCGCGACGCGCCGGCGTCTAACTGACCGTCGAAGGCGACGACGTTGTCGACGGCGACCCGCAGCGTGATCGGCTCCGTAGCTTCGACGCCGAGCTCGAGGCTGCCGCCGCCTCTGATCAATGGGACAACCGTCCCGGACGGGGCGGTCGCGATCCCGGCAAACGTGGCGAACGGCTGTGCCGTCTCGGCGAGCGTCGGGATCGCGGTCGGCGCGGTGCCGGGCGCGAGTGTAGGTGCGATCGTCGGCAACGGTCGAGTTGGCGTACTTCTTGTGCTCGACGCCGACAATACCGCCGGCGCAATGCGCGTCACTGCGACGAGCGTCACTGCAATGCAAAACAGGATGAGCGCCACCGCGACGAGCACGATCACAGGAAGGGGGAAACCGCGGCGGGACATGTGCGCCAGGAACGGCGTCGCGGAAGGAGCCGCGCCGGCGCCCACCGTGTACTCCGGCGGCTCGTACGCCTCCGGCGGTGGCGGCGGCGTCTCCTCGACGCGAGGCGTGGATGCAGGTGCGATTTCACCCAGACCGGATTGCTCTGGCAGACTCGAGGGCGGACTGGACACGCGCTGCGACGGCGGATGACCGTTTGGAGCCGGCGCAGCCGGCGGCGGAGTGCTCGTCCGGGCTGGTCTTGGCACCGGGAGTACCTGGCTCGCCGGCGGTGGAGCCGGCGGAGCGGGTGGAACCGGCGCCGTTGGTCTGCGCACGGACGGCGGCCGGCCGGGCGGCGGGGGCGGCGCAGAATCCGCGGCATGCAGTTCGAGCATCTGATCCGCGTCGACGCCGAGATAGTTTGCATAGGATCGGATGAGGCCGCGCAGAAACGGCTCCGGAGGAAGGTGGCTCAGGTCACCCTCCTCGAGCGCCACAATGACGTTTGCGCGGATACGCGTGTCGATCTCCACCTGCAGCGGCGTGATCGCGCGCGCCTCCCGCTCCTGACGCAGTCGCTCACCCAGAAAAGACATCGCTCGATTGCACCAACGGGCGTTGTCTGCAGCTTTGCCGGAGCGGATGCCCGGACCACCCCAGCCTTGCCCTTCGGCCGCGCGAGCCAGTTTACCACACAAGCCCCAAAAAGCAAAAGGGCTCCATCCTCGAGCCCTCATCCTCGATTTTGTGTGCGCGCGTTGGTTGTGCTATAATTCCCCGGCTCCCATCCCTCAGGAGGACATTTGACTGGGCAACACGGACGCAGCGATACGGCGCTACAACTGCTAGCCGCACTGCTCGTCGCGATGTTCGTTTGCGGCGGGCTTTTCTTCGCGTATCAGATTTACGAGACGGTTCGAGAGGCCGTGCTCACGCTCGGACTGCCGGACATCGGCGATCTTCCAGTGTTGAGCGTGGGCGCGCAGCCCGCGCGATCCACTGCGCCCAACATCGCCGCCGGCGAGCGCGTCAATGTGCTCGTGATGGGAGTGGACCGTCGGCCTTCCGAAAAGTGTCCTTGTCGCAGCGACGTCATGATGATCGCCTCGCTCGATCCCAAGACGATGACGGCCGGGCTCGTGACGATTCCGCGTGACCTTTACGTCCCCATCCCCGGCGTCACAGAGGACCGGATCAACACGGCGCTGTTCTATGGCGATCTTAACAAGTACCCCGGCGGGGGACCCGCGCTCGCCATGAAGACCGTCGAGTACAACCTAGGCGTCCGGATACACTACTACGTGATCATCGACTTTGGCGGATTCCGCAAGGTGGTGGACACCCTCGGCGGGATCGACGTCTACGTCCCCAAAGCGATCGACGACCCGACCTACCCGGACGAGAATTTTGGCGTCAAGCCGATCCACATTCCGGCCGGCTGGCAGCATATGGACGGCGAAACTGCGCTGGAGTACGCTCGATCGCGGCACGGCGACAACGACTTTGAGCGATCGCGGCGGCAGGTCCAAATTCTCATGGCCATTCGGGACAAGGCACTGAGGCTGGATTTGCTTCCCAAGCTGCCGGCGCTGCTCAGTTCGATGTCGGGGACTGTCCAGACGGACATGCAGCCGCAAGAGGTGATCGCGCTCGCCGCGGCCGCTTCCAAGGTCAAGACCGACAGCATCAAGACCGCCACGATCGACCAGACGATGACGGTCGAATTTCGCGCCAGCACCGGCGCGGACGTCCTTTGGCCGGACCGCGCCAAGATCGGCCAGTTGATGCAGCAGATCATTCCCACGAACAACGCGTCCACGAACCAAACGGCGCAAATCGCACAGGAGGCCGCGCGCGTCCTCGTCCTCAACGGCACGTCGGACACCACGGCGTCCGAACGTACGGCCAAATATCTCCAGTCCCAAGGTTTCCTAGTCACCGCGTACGGGAACGCGGACCGGTTCGACTATACCAAGACGGTGCTGATCGATTACAGCGGCAAGAAAGACAGCACGGTGACCGCGCTCTCCAACCTTTTCAACGTCGATCCGGAGAATATCCGGCAAAGCACCAACGTCAAGAGCGACGACGACCTGACCATCATTCTGGGATCGGACTGGACGCCGCCGCCGACGCCGTGAGGCGAGCGCTCCGATTCGCCGTTCGCCGACCGCGCCGCCGCTGCGCGATCACGCCGTGCCTGGACCCGACCCGCGCGGCAAGTCGGATTGACGGGCCTTCCGTCAAACTAAAATGCCTGTCTCGCACGTGAGACAGGCATCTCTTTTTTGTCACGGTCTATTCCACGCGCTAGAACACGGCTGTCCGCATCTGGCTCCGGTACGGAGTGCCGGCGGCGGGAGTTATCTGCGCCGGCGGGTCGATCCGCGGAAGCGAAAATGAGAGGTCGATGCCTCCGTCATCCGGATCGCCGAGCCACAGGGCTCCGCCGTGCAGTTCTGCAAGCGCCTTTGTAGCCAGCAGGGTTAGCCCTAGGCGGTCGCAATCGCATGCGACCTCGTTCGCCATCTGGCCTTGGTCGGGGGCCGGCGCCGCGGTCTCCGCGGCCGCTCCCTGTGAGCGGCTTCGAACGCTGACGATCGCGGTCGACGCCGCCACGGACACTTGAACGACGATGAGTTGGTGCGGCGTTGTTCGCAGGATCGCGTATGAAAGAGCCTGTGTGACCATCAAGTGCAGCAGCTCGCGGTCCGCATTGACGATCACCCCGTCGTCGACCTCGACCTGAATTGGCAATTCTTTCTCTTCGAGCTCGCGCTGGCGGCAATTCACGGCCTCCCGAATGACTTCGGCCAGACCCAATCGCTCTGCCCGCACCACGAGATCGCCGGCGTCGATCCGCTGCAGCGTAATCAGCAGATCGACGGCGTTCTTGAGCTGCCGCGCGTGGTTCGAAATAACCCTGGCGTAATCCTTCGTGGTTTCTGCGTCATCGTTTTCAAGCAGCCTGGCGTAACCGAGCAAAAGCGTGATCGGAGTCCGCAGCTCTCGGGAGGTGAGATCGACTAACCTGCGCCTGGATTCGTCTGCCCGTCGCAGGTCAGCCTGCGCGCGGCGTAGCTCGTCACGCAATTCCGAGATTTCGGTTGTCAGGTCGTTCGCGACCAACGTCGTTGCAATCATTTTGTGCTTTCTGTCGAACCGGTCTTGCCCGTTCCGCCGACCGAAGCGATGCCGTTCGACCTGCAGTCCGGGCTCCGTTCCGTTTCCATGGTCCGGGCGGACTGCCTGAACAGGCGTCGAATTCAAGAAACAAATGCAGGCGAACGCGCACCCGCGTGAGCGGCTGCCGGCGCACGGGATGGCTCGAGCTCCTTCCGAGCGCGGGCCGGGCCGCGGCTCGGCAGCAGTAACGGCGGCGGCTCCACCTGTTTCATCTGATCCATGATCCACCGGTGAACCTGATCCGCAAACTGTTCGAGCGTGTCAGCCCGGATCTGCATCAAAGCCGCGGTCTCTTCCTCGGTCAGATCGAATGGGCCGATCGCATCCCGGCGTGAATCGTTCAGCAGCGCGTTCCGAAAATTCGAATCGATCACCGCCGTTCCGACGACAGACTGTAAAGACTCGAAAGGCATGGAACCCTCCTGGCAGTATGAATTTGGTGCCGCAGGCAGACGCCACTCACGGCGCGCGGCCCGCATGCATTCCACTCTGCACGAGCCAAAAAACGCCCAGCGCGATCAGGAGATCGCCTGCGCTGAACACGCTGGGAATGGGGAAGGGCGGCGGGATGATGAATATGTCGGAAAGCCACCACAGCACCGTCGCATCACGCGCGAGCAGCACGTCCTTGGTCGCCAAAACCCGACTCCCGGATTGCGGGCTGATGATGTTTCCGCTGCGACCGACGGCCGCGAGTGCCTCTGGAGTGATCGGCATATACCCGCCATTCAGCGTCATGACGGCAAAGTTGGCCAGCAGTCCAATGCCGATCACCCAGAGCCCCGGGAGCGCGCGATTGTGCCAGATCACCACTCCGAGCAGGCCGTAGGAAAAGAGCAACACGATCACGCGAAAGCTCAAAAGGCCCTGCCCGACCGGCTCGGGAAAGTAGATCAGATAGACCTGGAGCAAAAAGGCAACTAGCGCGACCAACCCCAAGCGGAGTGGCAGGTTGGCCAGTTGCCCAAGCTTTCCGCCGCGCAGTAACCCTACGAACACGGCGCTTGCGACGGCAGCGGCAAGGATCATGAGATAAGCTCAATGTCCCCCAAAATCGCTCGGAGCGCCGCCGGCGAGCGCCAACGCGAGGAGTGCGACCAAGATGTAGATAAGGCGCAACGTGGTGCCATTGGCGTACTTGGTCGCGAACAGTTTCCAGTTTCTCATTTTCTTCCTCCTTGGAATAGTGAGTGGTCTCACCCGCAGATTTGCTTGAATTATATCAGAGAGGTACTGACGAAATACTGACGAAACCACTGACGGAAAGCGCTTACAGGTATTCAATTTGGTTCCAAAAGCAAAGACGACCCAAAATCCAGGTCGTCTTCGCTAAGAGGGGTTGCCGCTTATGTCAAGTCGTCGTCGTCTCTGGCAATTTGCTTGTAGATGAGACGTGTCTGTGGGCTTGGCTCAAGCCCCATTTCCTCTCTCAACACATCTGCGCATTGGCGATACGTCCTGAGCGCGCCCGGTCGGTCACCCGACCTTATCTGCAGCTGCATGATTGCGGCGTACGCCGCCTCTCTCAAACTGTCCTTGGCCAGGATGTGCTGGTAGTAGCTTATCGCTTGCTCGTTCCTTCCTTCCCGGCTGGTGAGCTTGGCAAGTGACTCGAGCGTCGCCAGATACTTTTCCAACAAGCCGGCCCGGATCGGCGTGCACCAGTCGTCGTACGAGTCTTCCATATAGTCGCCGCGGTAAAGCGCGACCGCGTTGCCCCACAGCTTCGCTTTGTCCTCGCGACCCGGCGCAAGCTGCGCTCGTCGCAGCAGCTCTTCGAACTCGGCCACGTCGTACGTCAGGGTCATTTCGGACGTGAGCCGGTAAATGGAATTCTCAAAGCTCAAGCAGTCGGACCAAAGCGCGCGCCGCATCCGATAAACCGTGGAATGAAATATGCTGCTTGCCCGCGCCGGCCTGACGCCGGACCACAGCGCGCCCAAGATCTGCTCTTTGGCCAATCCCTTTGGATTGGCCAGCATGAAGAAGAACAGCTCTTTGGCCGCGGCCGAGTCCCAATCCTTGGCCGTCAACAGCTTTCGGTCGACGGACAAGGTCGCTTTGCCGAACGCATGTGCCCGCACCGTCGGAAGTGTGACTGCCGTTGGCTCGACGATCCGCTCGCCGCCCCGCGGCGGTCCGGACTCGATGCGGGCGAGGAGCCGGCTAAAGTAGCCGGTCCCGATCCCTTTGGATACGGCGTACCGGATCAAAGGAAGCAAAGCCTTGCCGTCGGCAATCGCGAACTGGTCCTCTCCGATCTGTCGACCGATCTCGGCGGTCGCCTTGAGCTGCTCGGCGACCAGGCGATATTTGCGCTGGCCAAAGTGGACCAGCGCCAGGTGCAGATGAGCGCGCGCATTCTCGCGCTGCGCTCCGCCGTGATCGAGGAGCGCTGTCGCCTGCACGAGATTCAGGACCGATTCGCGGGTTTCGCCGAGCGCGCCTCCAAGGATTCCTTGCGATACTTTCGTCAGCCCCACTTCGTAATTGGATGCGTGGCTCTCGGCTTGTTCCAGCGCCTGTCGAATGAGCCGGCTAGCCGTATGCGTGTCGCCGAGCAGACGATAGGTCTCGCCCAGCGCGTTCAACGCGTACGTGATGACGAAACCGCTGCGGATCTGCACGCCGATGTCGTAGGCGGTTTGGTACGATCGCTGCGCGGACGCGTAATCGGCCAGGTCGCGCTGGACGTCACCCAGGCTCGCGAGCGCGAGCGCCTCGACGCGCAGCTGACCGGCGCGCCGCGCCTGGATCAGCGCCTGCTCGAGGGTCTCGACCGCCGCGGCGTAGTTGCCCTGCCGATGATGGCTCACCCCGATGCTGTTCAGCGTGTTGGCCAATCCCGCCGCGTTGTTCGCGCTGCGCCAGTGCTCGAGCGCGCGCTCGAAATGGGCCTGCGCCTCGGGTTTGCCCAGCGTTTGATAGGCAACGCCAAGGTCGTGGTGCAGCAGCGCGATCCGAGGCACATCCGCGAGCGCTTCGTACGCCCGCAGGGCCAGCTCCAATTCGGCAACGCAT
>JAMCRS010000456.1:0-2747 GCA_023380675.1 Chloroflexota bacterium | reverse complement strand
CGCCCAGCCGGCCGCACGCGATCCCGAGTATGCGGTGCGCGTCGGCCGCCTCCCGATTGTCCGCCTTGCCGATCAGCGTCATCGCTTGCTCGCACTCTTGGATGGCCTGCTGATAGCGGCCCTGCACGCGCAGGCACGATGCCTGCTCGACGAGCGCTCGCGCCGTACTGAGCGTATCGCCGTTCGCCTCGAAGAGGGCGACCGCGCGGGAAAAGGCTTCGGTTGCCCGGGCGCTGTCGCCCAGCTCGTCGAAGATCATCCCGCGGCGCAGCAGCAGCTCCGGATGCGCGTTCAAGAGGGAGGCCGGCAACGCGTCGATCCAACGCGCCAAGGTCGTCCATCGGCCCGCGTCGAACATTTCTTTCGCGACGCGCCCCAGCACCCGCGCGACCTCGTCGAACGCCTGAGCCTTGACGTGATGCGCGATCGCCTGGTCCCAGGCCGCACGGCTCTCAAAGAGCGCCGCCGCGCGGCAGTTCAGGTCCAGCCACCGGGCGACGTCCGACTCCTTCAGCCGCGCTTGCAAGAACTCCTGGAAGAGATGATGATAGCGGTACCAGGTGTCCGATTCTTCGAGCCGGACGACGAAGAGGTTTCTCTGCTCGACCCGCCGCATCATCTCTTCCGAGTTCTTGATCTCGAGCACCCGATCGCACGTCGTCGGGTCCAACTGGTCGAGAATCGACGAATCCAGCAAAAAGCGCTGCACCTCCGGCGGCTGCGTCGCCAGGACCTGCTCGGCGAGAAAATTGAACACCTGGTCGCGTGAGCCGTGGGCTCGAACCAGGTTTTGCAGCAGCCCTTGCCAGAGATTGTGCGTGGTGAGGAGAATACCGGTGATCCAGCCTTCGGAATGCTCCGCCAGCTGCGCGGCGTCTTCCGGCGGCAGCTCGACCAGATAGTTCTGTTTGACGAGCGCTCGGATCTCGTCGGCGGTGAACCGCAGATCGTTGACGCCGAGACCGGCGATTTCCTGCCGCGCGACGAGTCGCGTGAGGGTCAATCTCGACGGGAGGGTCCGGCTCGAGAGGATGATGTGCGCGTTCTCGGGCAAGAGGCGCAGGAGCGTGTCGACGACGTCGTTAACGCCGTCCGATTCTTCCACTGTGTGATAGTCGTCGAGAACGAGAATGAAATAACCGGGGATCTCTTCGTGAATCTCGGTAACCAGCGTGCCGACGAGGACGTCGATGTCGCGCAGCATGGCCGTGTCGGACAACAGGTTCAGCGTGCGCTCGCCAAAGCCGGCGAACTGGTGCCGGAGCGAGGCCAGGAGGTACTCCAGAAACGTCTTGGGATCGGCGTCGGACGCGTCGAGGCTGTACCAACAGACCGGTAGCGCCGTATCGTGAGCCAGGTCGATCAAGAGCGACGTTTTACCGTAACCGGCCGAAGCGGAGACGAGCAGGAGCTTACGCTCGATGTGCGCGTGCAGAAAGTCGACTAGGCGGGGACGGTGGAGCAGATTCGTTCGCCCGCTGGGAAGCAGGATTTTCGTTACGGCGCGCGGAGAAACCAAGAGAGCGACTCCCACAGGCAGGGCGCGAGGACTCGCGCGACTCGTGCCGCATTCATTATATCACGTTTCGCGCGGGCTTGCCAAGAGAGTCCAATAATGGTAAACTGATTTGTGTTGGCAGAAAACGAAGCGGTGCACTGTCCTGAATCATTCGACAGATCGCCGGAAAGTGGACCCATTGGCTGAGGCGTTATATCTCAAGTACCGCCCGCGCACATTTTTCGAAGTGGAAGGGCAGGAGCACGTCACGACCACGCTTCGGAACGCGCTGGCCCTCGAGCGCATCGCGCACGCATACCTCTTCACCGGACCCCGCGGGACCGGCAAGACCACGATCGCACGGGTACTCGCCAAGGCGGTCAATTGTCTTTCGCAAGACAAAGAGAAACCGTGTAACACCTGCGCCGTATGCCAGGCGATCAACGAGGAACGACTTCTGGACCTGATCGAGATCGACGCCGCGTCGAACACGAGCGTCGAGGACGTTCGCGACCTGCGCGACAAAGTCGACTTTCGCCCGGGCGAAGCCCGCTTCAAAGTCTACATCATCGACGAAGTGCACATGCTGTCGAACGCGGCGTTCAACGCGCTGCTCAAGACGCTCGAAGAGCCTCCCCCCCACGTCATTTTCGTGCTCGCCACGACCGACCCGCAGCGAATTCCCGCCACCGTCCTTTCGCGCGTCCAGCGGTTCGATTTTAGAAGGCTGACCCTGCCCGAGATCACGACGCGTCTCGGCGAGATTGCGGCCAAGGAAGGGCTGCGCGTCGAGTCTTCCGCGATCGACCTCATCGCTAGGCAAGCGACCGGATCGATGCGCGACGCAATCAGCCTCCTCGATCAAATGACCGCTTACGGCACAGACGAGATCACGCTGACTCAAGTCCAGGGTCTGCTCGGGTCTGCATCGCAGCAAACCGTAAGTGAGCTGGTCGCGCGAATCGCCGCCCGGGACACCGCGCACGGGCTGACGACGATCGCGGCCGTGGTCGACAACGGAGCGGACCCGCGACAACTGGCGCGCGAGATCGTCGAGTATTATCGGGGGATGCTGCTCCTCAAGACCGGCGGCGGAGCGTCCCTCACGCTGACAGCAGAGGCGCAAGCCGAGATGGGGGAGTTGGCGAAGCGGTTCGACACCGGCGATTTGTTGCGCGGAATTCGCCTCTTCAACCAGGCCGTATTCGAGCTGCGCACCAGCGGCCATCCAACACTCCCACTCGAAGTG
>JAMCRS010000455.1:3251-4071 GCA_023380675.1 Chloroflexota bacterium | reverse complement strand
CGGCCAGAAAGAGTGGAAACCTGCCCCCTGGAACTTGGCAGATCTCCAGACCAGGGCGCCTGTGCTCCCGTTCAGTGCGTACGCGAAAGAGTCTTGAGAGGCAAAGTAGAGGGTTCCGTCTTTGTAAGCCGCGGAGAAAAGGATAGGGCCGCCTGTGGGATATTTCCATTTGAGGGCTCCGGTGACCGCGTCCAGCGCATAGAAATTGCCATCCCGGTTACCGGCATATATGGTGTTGTTCACGACGACCGGGTTGGTTTCGAAACCGGCGCCAGCCTCGTAAGGCGTGTAGCCTGCGATAGGCTGGCCTGTAAGTGCATCGAGGGCGTAGATGCGGTGGTCATAACTGCCGACATAGGCGATGCTCCTCCCGTTGACAGTCGCAATTGTCGGCGAGTGACCGAGTGGCAATTCGGTGGGGAAAACCCAGTCCAGGCTGCCATTCGCGGCGTTGAAGGCGTATAGGCCGCGCGAGGTAGAGACATAGATCTTGCCGTTCGCGGCAATAGGTTGAATCTTGGTCGGGATATACGGTTCGATAGGGCGATACCACTCGACGTTCAGATTGCCCCTGACTTCCTCTGGAGTCCAAGAAGTCCGCGCAGGGTTCGCGGCGAGCATGGGCCAATCATTACTAGGCGCTTTGGCAATAACTGGCAGAAATAACTGGGCGTTCGCGGTAGCGCTACTCGCGACGGGTGCCCCGGCATGCATCAGGGGTGCGCCGGCAGCGGGCAACTGCGTAAGAAGGGCCATCAAAACGCCAAGCGTAAACACGAGCAAGCGTCGACGCAAAATGTGATGAAGGGTGTTGCTGAAC
>JAMCRS010000455.1:0-3241 GCA_023380675.1 Chloroflexota bacterium | reverse complement strand
GATTGTAGACCGCGCGGGCTGAGAGTCAATAGTACCAAAAGATGACTTGCCAAAGCGCGTAGAATCCTCACGGAAACCTGGGTTTGCGATTTAGGATTTCAGATTGCGCCCCGCTGATCCTTCGACTGCGCTCCGAGATTGAAGACCATCTCGAGAACCATCCGGGGATGGGCAGGCGCTGCGCCACATCCACCACTGCCAGCCCGGCAAAGACCATCATGAGCGAATCCGTCGGCAGCCGATAGCGCGGCGCGGACCACGAGATGAGGCACAGCCCCGTATCGAACGCGGCGTAGAGATAGAGCGGCAGGCAGAGCCGCCAGTTCTTGCGCGAGAGATACAGACCATAGACCATAAAGGGCAAATACAGCGTAAAGGAAAAGAGGCGCGAGATATTGCTGATGAGAGACGAATCCCCGGACGGGACCAGCCAGAAATAGTCCTTCGTCCGGTTGATGCTGAGAAGGATAAAGCGGATCGGATCCGCGACGATAAAGCCGATGCCCTCGCGCAAGAGCGCACGATCGATCGCGGGCTCGGGGAGGCCGCGGAGCTCGGGCGGAATTGGCGCGACATAATTCGGATCAAAGTTGGTCCCTTGATTTGGATGATTCGACGAATAGAACCAAAAGCCGCTGTTCGAGTTGAGCAGCAGGAAATCATGGTAGACGACATAGTTGCGGATGGTAAAGGGGAGAATCAGTGCGGCGACGACGGCGATCGAGACCACGGTGCCGATGATGAGTGGCTTGTGCGTAAGACGTAAAACGTAACGCTTGATACGTGAAGAGCCCCGGACGACGGGAGAATTGCTTCCCCTCAGCGTCGCCCACCATATCCACGCGAACAGGATCGGCGCAAACAGCAGCAGCGTCTGCCGCATGAGGGCTCCCACGCCGAGAGCCACCCCAAGCAAAAGCCAATCTCGGAGGCGGGGCGCTTTTTTCTGCAATCCCCCCCGCGGTCCCGCGCCCTCTGCGGGGCAATCTGCAATCTGCAATGCAACGTCCATCGCCCACAGGAGACACAAGATGTAAAAAGTCTGCGTCATCAGCGCGGCGTTGAAAAAGATCAGATAGGCGTAAAAGGCGGTCGCCGCCGCGGCCGCGAGGCCCACCCATTCGCCAAAGAGCCGCCGGCCAATGCGATAGACGAGCAGGATGTTGAGGGCTGAGATGAGGACCTGGATCAGCCGCGCGGCGAGCGGATGGTGACCGAAGAGCGCGTAGACGCCGGCCAGATAGAAGGTGTAGGCAAAAGACCACTGCGCGGTCTGTTCGTCCGGCAGGGTGAAGGGATACCAGCTCGTCGCGAACGAAAAGCCGTGGCCGCTGAGCAGGCGCTGCGCGAGCGTGTCATACGAGACCTGGTCGGAGGCGCCGGAGATGGGCGCGGCCGTGTCGCCGAGATAGAGAGCCGCGACGACGCGGATGAGAACTGCCGCGACCAGAACAATCACCAGTATTTTTTTGATGGGGAGCTGTGACCAACCTTTTTCGATTTCTATTTCCCCACATCTCCCGCTGGAAGCTCATCCCGCCGCGCGGTGCGCACCCAGACCACCCGCTTGCTCAACCGCGCCCGCACGCTCAGCGCCGTCCGCCACAGGATGAACATCGGCCCGATGAGCATGGCGACGTACGCCCGCGCAGGCGCGCGCTCCACAAAGAGGCCGATCATCGGATACGCGGCCAGAGCGATGACGACTGCCGCCCACGCGTAGAGCAGAGCCGGCGCGACGGACAATGGGAGCAAGACCTGCCCGAGCAGGATCAAGACGCTCATGAGCGTGAGCGTCGAATAGGAAGGGAAAAAGGCTTGAACGGCGCCGTCGACGAGGGCACTGTCGCGCCGGGCCAAGCCCGCCTTCAGCATCTCCCCCGCATAGCGGCGGCTCGCCCGAAACGTGCCGCTGAGCCAGCGGGTGCGCTGCGCGCGTGCCGCGGCCCAACTCGTCGGCGCCTCCCCATAGCCGATGGCCGCGGGCTCGTATGCAATCTTGATGCCTTCTAGAAGGAGCCTTTGGCGAAACTCGTAATCCTCGGTTAGCCCGCGCCCCCATCCGAACTGCTTGAGCACGTCCGCGCGAAAGCAGATGGAATCCCCCATGTTCTTGGCCGACCAGCCCAGGTTCGCGCGGCCCTGATTTTGATAGCGATTGTCCACGATGAACATGGCCCAGGTCAGGGCGGGGAACCAGCCGTCCTGAGGATTCAGGATGCGATGGCAGCCCTGCACCGCGCGCTCGCCCTGCTGCAGCCGCGCATCCATCGCGCGCAAGAAGCCGGTATCCACTCGGGTGTCGGCGTCAAAGACCACGACCGCATCATAATCTGCCCCGTTCGCAAAGATGCGCTCGAACAAGTAAGCGAGAGCGGCCCCCTTGCTCCCACGCGGCTCCTCATTCCGCTCGAAGCAGAACGCACCCGCCCCGCGCGCCTCCTTCGCCGTTCGGTCCGTACAATGATCCGCTACAACAAAGATGTGAAAGGCGGTGCGCGCATAGTCCTGCTCCAGGAGCCGGCGGACGGTCGCGGCGATCACGGTCTCTTCATCGTGGGCAGGGATGGCTATCGCAAAAGCGTGCATTGGGCGAGTCGGTGAGTCGGTGATCGGGTGATTGGTAAGGATGCTCGCGATCGCGAGTAGGTACAGGTAGGCGACTGCGAGAGCGACGAGGGCGAGAAGCAAGAGACTGATGATCACGGTGGCTCTATTCCCGGTTTCAGGGTCATCACGAAAATGTCTCCGTTTGACTTGAGTTCATGCACAGCACGCTCGCGCATCTTGGGCTGGATGAACAAGAGCGACCAGGCGACCAGTTTGACGAAGCTGGCGGCCGCGAAAAGCCCACGCAGGGCCACCGTCTGCAGCCGCCCGTAGTGCTTTTTGAAGAAAAGCAGATAGCCGCGATACACTAGCCGGCGGCGCCGCCAGGGGGTGAGACTCTTACCGCCAAAGTGGATCGTCTTGACCTCGGGGAGATAGTAGATCTTCCACCCCGCTTTTTTTAATCGGTACTGGAGATCGGACTCGTCCGAGTAGATGAAAAATTCTTCGTCCACGCACCCCACCTGGTCCAGAGCGTCCCGCCGGAAGAGCATGTAGGCCGTGCTTAGCCAATCCACCTCTCTCACGGCTTGCACCGGGGGATGGGACGGATACGAGGGCCGGATCAGGCCGCTCAGCTTGGTGGTGATCAGCGCGACTTGGGCTAGTGTCGGAAAGTCTATGAAACTGC
>JAMCRS010000454.1 GCA_023380675.1 Chloroflexota bacterium | reverse complement strand
AGGTACCTTGCCGGATGGATCACCGTGCCTGGTTCCCGGCTTCTTCCGGCCGCGCATTGAACCCGATGGCTCCCGTCTCGATGTATACCAGGGCGTTCCCATCGGCCGGATGCCCGCCGGCGGTAACTGGTACGACGCCATCTACTGCCCGCTCGCCAATGCGACGGTTGAGGACCTCGACGGCTTCACCTGGATGCCGCCGTTCGCATTCTATCGCCTGCCCGACGTGGCTCAACTCGATGCCATGGTGGCGGGTGTGCGCGAGACCGCCAAGTACTGGTATGAAAACTCCGACAAGGCGTTAGTGGGCTTCGCCGGTGCGTCCGTCTACGAGACAGCCCAAGGCTTGCGCGGCTTTGAGCGGTTTTACACGGACCTCGTGGACAACCGGGCGTTCGCCGAGAAGCTACTTGACACCATATGCGACGCTAATGTTGAGTACGCCAAGCGTTACTGCGAAGCAATCGGGGATTTCGCGCAGGTTATCGTCGTGGGCGGCGAGGATGTCGGGGCGCAAGGGTGCTTGCAGGTCAATCCCGCCTTGTACAGGGAGATCGTCCTGCCGCGTGTTCGGCGCCTCTGGCAAGCGTTCAAGCAGAATACCGATGCCTACCTCTTCGTGCACTGTTGCGGCTTCATCGAGCCGATCATCGATGACTTCATCGATGCCGGCATCGACATCATCAACCCGGTGCAAATCGGCGCGGGAATGGATCCGCAGCGATTGAGGGAGCGGTTCGGCGGTCGGGTGACGTTCTGGGGCGGTGGGTGCGACACACAGCACAACCTTGCTCACGGCACGCCTGACAGCATCCGTACAGAAGTGCGGGACCGCATCCGCGCGCTGGCACCGGGCGGGGGCTACGTTTTCGCGGCAGAGCAGACGATCCAGGCAGACGTTCCGCCGGAGAATGTGGTTGCCATGTACGACGCGGCCGGCGAGTTTGGGAAGTACCCCGTTGCGTGAGTTAGGTGGCGCGGGCCTCTTGGGCCGCGAAATGGCGAGCAAGTCGAACAGAGGAGGGGATGTCATCTATGGCCAATTACGGTGAGAAGCCCTTTGAGTTCCGCCTGCCGGCGGTGATTCACCTGGGAGTGGGTTCACACGAGCGTGTGGCGACCGAGGTGGCACGGCTCGGTGGGCAGGCGCTGGTGATCACCGATGGGAGCGTTTCCCAGGATAAGACGGTCCGGGGATTGCTTGATCAGCTTGAGAGTGCTGGCCTGCTCAAGGCAACGTTCAGCGATGTGCCTGGCGAACCGACCACTACTGAGGTCGAAGGAGCCCTGGCGAGATTGCAAGCGGTCGGGGCGCAGTCGATCGTGGCAATCGGTGGTGGCAGTGTCATCGATACTGCCAAGGCGGTCGCGGTTGTGGCAACAAACGGTGGATCTATCGTCGACTACAAGGGCGCAAACAAGGTCAAGAAGCTGAAGATGCCGCTCATCGTGGTGAACACTACGGCGGGCACCGGCAGCGAGGTGACGCGAAACACGATCATTACTGATCCGATTACCAACGTCAAAATGCTCATCGCTGATCCTGCCATCGTGCCCGAGGTTGCCATCGACGATCCTCTGCTGACCGTAGGCTGCCCTCCTTCGGTGACCGCGTCGGCCGGACTTGATGCGTTGACCCACGCCATCGAATCGTACATCTCGGTCAAGTCCAACGCGCTATCCGACCTTTTGGCGTTCGCCGCAATCAAGAAGATCGGCAGTTCGATCAGGACCGCTTACCGCGACGGCAACAATCTAGAAGCGCGGACCGCGATGCTGGTGGCGTCGCTCGAGGCCGGGATGTCGTTCTCGAACTCCTCGGTGGCGTTGGTGCATGGCATGGCCCGTCCGATCGGAGCCTACTTCCACAGGGCTCACGGCATTTCAAACGCCGTCCTTCTGCCGCATGTCATGGCCTGGAGTGTGTCTGGCGCACCGGAGCGCTTCGCCACGATCGCGAAGGCCCTTGGCGTCGATACGTCTTGGCGAAGCCGGATGGAGGCGGCGCAAGCGGCGGTCGAGACGGTGCGAGCCCTCTGTAAGGATCTCGGCGTCCCCGGTCTGACGGGCCTGGGTATCGACCCCGACGAGCTGATGCAATTGGCCCCGACCATGGCAAAGGATGCGCTGGACAGCGGAAGTCCTGGCAACAATCCACGCGTACCCACTGCGGAGGAGATTATCGAACTCTACCGTCTGGCATTGTAGGGAGATCAGGTGGACTCTGGCATCCACTCCGCGCGAGAAGGGAGGGGCGGTGGTAACAACCTGTCATCATTTCGGCATGATTGTCGGCGACATGGAGAGGTCGCTCTCCCTCTATCGTGATCTACTTGGTTTGACCGTGACGCGGGACGCTGACGCTCAGCCAGGGGCGTCAGGGATCGCAGATCGCCGGGCACGTCCTCAAAGACATCATCGACCCAGGCCTGTTCGATTCCGTCGTTTCCGTCGGGGAGCATTACCAGAGCGCACGCGCCATCCGTGCCGCGAAACACGGCCCAGCACGGCCCGGTCATCGGCCCAAACCCTGTCAGAGCGACCCGTCATTCAGTCGCCGGGCCTGGCAATTGGATCAGC
>JAMCRS010000453.1 GCA_023380675.1 Chloroflexota bacterium | reverse complement strand
CGCAAGGGCGCGGCGTAAGCGGGCGTGTTCAAGCGAGGGAATCTGGTTTAGAATGACAGAAGCAAGCCTGTCGGGGCGTAGCGCAGCCTGGTAGCGCACCTGCCTTGGGCGCAGGGGGTCGGCAGTTCGAATCTGCCCGCCCCGACCAACAAAACAAAAGACTTACACGAATTCCACAGAACGCACTCATGTACCAGTTGTGTACCAGAACGTTCGGGTTCTTCACTGGATAGCGCCCTGCGGTTTCGCCTCTGCGAGCGCGACACCAACGCCGCATAGCTTCTGGTCGAGGGCCTCGACCGCCGTTCGCACGCTCTCTGGCAGTTCCTGGACGTACACGCCCAGCGTGGTAATCGGCGTGGTGTGGCGCAGGAGTGCCTGGGTGTTCTTCGTGCCGGCGCTCTCGTGGAACCACGTCGCGCAGGTCCTGCGGAAGGCGCGGAAGTTGACCGAGGTCGCGGGATCGATCCACTGCTTGCCCTTCGGCCAGCCCTTCGGTTTCGGCTGCATGATACCGGCCCGCACCGCCGCCGGCCAGATATGGCGCCGCAGGAAGTTCCTGGTGCTGATCGGGCGCGTGCCGCGCGAAGGGAAGATCAGCATCGAGGCGCTTGTCGCGCGCCAGTTTGAAAGCTCCTCGGTAATCGACTTCGGCAGCCACACCCAGGCGCGGGAGCCGGGTGTCTTGGTGTCCTTGATCTCGGAGTCCACCGCCGACTCGTCGATGCGAAGGCGCCCAGCGGCAGCGTCGAAGTCGTCCCACTTAGCGGCGAACACCTCGCCCGGGCGAAGGCCGAGAACAATGCAGATCCTGGCCACGAGGCGGTCGCGGCCTTCCATGGCGTCGAGCAGGCGCGTGATCTCGTCGAGCGACAGGAACCGCCTGCAGGCGGCGCGCGTCGCCGGCCTCACCACCTTGCGCGCCGGGTTGCGGTCGAGGAGGTCCTGGTCGATAGCCTCCTCCATGGCGGCCTTGGTGTAGATCCGGACCTTCTGCACCAGGCTCCCGGACCAGGATGCCGCGAGCTTCTTGACCAGGATGTCGATCTCGAACTTCTCGATCTCGCGAAGCTTGCGCTCGCCGATGATGGGTAGCACGTGCAGTTCGAAGATCTTCTTTACGATGGATTCGGTTTTGGGGCACCACGTCCGCGTCGGCAGGAATCGGTGCTCCCAGAACCACTTGAAGGTCGGATCACCATCTGGCTTTTCGGCCCTGCCGGTCTGCTCTGCGATGTGGGCGCGGAGCTTATCCTCGGCCTCCCACTTGGCCATCTTCGACTTCAGGCCCAGCACGACCGTGGAGTGCCCGCGGGTTCCGTCCTCGCGGTATGGCCGCCAGTGTCCGACCCACTTCTTTACTCGCTTACCAGTGATTACGACCCAACCGTTTTGATGGCGTTCGCGCGGCATTCATTTCTCCTTGGCGCAGTCGGAGCATAGCGTCACAGCGCGAACGCCATCAAGCGGTTTCATCGGTGCCGCGCCGACGACCCGCCGTCGTATATGCATCCGGTTGTGGAAGATTCCTTAATCTCGATCTTCGAAAGGCCCGGAAGTTCTGCTTTCAGGCGCGGCCACATCCATTTCGCCAGCGCCTCGGTGGTGGGGTTTTCGAGCCTGGTATCCACGTCGTTCAAGCACTTGTGGTCGACGTGAATCAGGATGCGCTCGACCGCCTCCTTTATCTCGACGTAGTCCGCACCGCCGCAAAACCCGCGCTCATCGGGAGGACCGGAAACGAACACGATCAGGCGATACGTGTGGCCATGGAGGTTTGCGCACTTGTGCGTCGCGGGAACCTTGGTCAGCTTGTGCGCTGCATCGAATGTGAACTCTTTGTAGATGGTCATAGGGAGTTAATCCAAGCGACCGCCTCGCGGACGCTGGGCACGATCAAATCGGAGTGGTGAATCAGCCAGGGGCTCGGAACCGTGCCCTCCGGGAGCACGACGACGACGCGCTTACCCAGTTCGGCCTTCGCCATCCGCAACTCCATCGCCGTTCCCCAGGAAGGCTTCGGGCAGTTGGCCAGCACGACGTCGCAGGCGCGTACGTCGTCTTCGTCTCCCGCCACGATCACGGCAGCGATCCCCGGTAGTGTCTCGCGGCCGCGATAATCCCTGCGCATCGGGTCGAGCGTTTCGGTCTTCAGGTGCTGCTTGGCAAATGCGCGCCAATCGTTGCACTCAGCATCGGTGCAACCGTTGATCGGTCCGCAAAGGTAAACCGTCATGTGAATCCACTCTCCTTGTGTTGGTTTAGGCTGGTATCTCGAAAAGGTCGTCCTGCTTTGGAATTCCCTGCCACTCGGGCGCGGACTGGTACGCCTCGACGCGGGAAGTGAGGACCGCCGCCTTCACCTCGCCCGACGCGTCCTTGTAGCATCCTCCCCAATTGGCGCGACCGATCTTCGTGCTCACGTACGCGGAATCAGCAGAAGCGAGCGGAAGGAACGGCACAACGCTTGGGCTCAACATGCGAAGCCCGTGAAGACGACAAACCGGGCGACCATTC
>JAMCRS010000452.1 GCA_023380675.1 Chloroflexota bacterium | reverse complement strand
GTTTCAAACCAACGCAAGCACCTGAATCAACGCGCGAGACTGCTTCGGGCGCTCCGCGCCCTCGCAGTGACACGCGCTTCCGACTTTCTCCACACTCTCGTGCTGATCTCGACTTTTCAATCGCGTGGGGATGTGCTAAAATCAATTCAAATGTGTCAAAGGAGACATTATGGCTGAACTAGAACGCAACCTGGCGATGGATCTCGTCCGCGTGACGGAAAGCGCGGCGCTGGCTTCGGCGCGCTGGATGGGCCGCGGCAACAAGGAAAAGGCGGACGCCGCCGCCGTCGACGCCATGCGTCTGCTGCTGGACTCTGTGATGATGGACGGCATCGTCGTGATCGGCGAAGGTGAAAAAGACCACGCGCCCATGCTGTTCAACGGCGAGCGCATCGGCATCCTCTCGGAGCGGAACGCACACCGCGCGCGCGGCATGTCGATCGACCAGATCCCGGTGCCGAACGTCGACATCGCAGTCGATCCGATCGACGGGACACGTCTGCTCGCGCTCGGCCTTCCGAACGCCCTCTCGGTGGTGGGAATCTCGGAACGCGGCTCGATGTTTTCGCCCGGCCACATCGTCTACATGGACAAGCTCGCCGTCGGACCGGCGGCGCGCGGCAAGATCGACATTGCGGCGCCTACGGTGGAGAATCTCAAGTCGGTGGCGGCGGCCATCGGCAAAGCGGTGCCGGACCTCACCGTGGTCGTGCTCGACCGCCCGCGCAATCAAAAATACATCGACGATATTCGCGAGTGCGGCGCGCGCTTGAAATTGGTCACCGACGGCGACGTCGCGGCCGGCTTGTCGACGGCGCTCGAGGGCACCGGCGTGGACATTCTGATGGGAATTGGCGGATCGCCGGAGGCGGTCATCACCGCCTGTGCGCTCAAGGCGATGGGCGGGGAGATGCAGTGCCGGCTGTGGCCGCGCGACGACGCGGAGAAGAAATACGCGCTCGACATGGGCTACCGGCTGGACAAGACACTCGGCATCGACGAGCTGGTCAGCAGCGACAATGTGTTCTTCGCGGCGACCGGTATCACGGACGGCGAATTGCTCAAAGGGGTGCATTACATCAGCGGCGGCGCGACGACCGACTCGCTCGTGATGCGTTCCCAGTCGGGGACCGTACGGCGGATCCAGGCAACGCATCGCTGGGATAAGCTGATGAAGATTTCGCAGGTGGAATACGTCGAAGACTGAGTCGCGCGGTGGAAGGGGGAACGCGAAGGCGAATAGGGAACATGACAGAACCCCGTTTTCCAAAAGAAAACGGGGTTTGAGTTTTTGACCGGACAGAATCCCGTTTTCTGCACCGCACCTTCGCCAAAAACCCGTTTTCTTGGACAATACCTTCGCCAAAAACCCGTTTTCTGCGAGAAAACGGGTTGCGGTCCACGCTCGTGCCGGAATTTTGACGACGGTAGTGCTGGGAGAAAACGGGTTTTGATTTGCCGACCGGGTATTGACGGCCGCGAGGACGTGTTATAGAATCCCGCCATCTCAGGGTCGGGGGGCTCTGTCAATGGCTACTCGCGTTACGGATCGCCTTAGCGCCGAGCGGCGCAAACGGTTCGTCGGCCGGGAGGGAGAGCGCGAACAGTTTCAGTCGCTGCTCGACGCGAAGGAACTGCCGTTTCAGGTGCTGCACATCTTTAGGCCCGGCGGCGTCGGCAAGACCACTCTCCTGCGCGAATTTGCGGCGGTCGCCGAGGAGCAGCAGATTCCAGCGTTCTACGTCGACGCGCGCAGCGTCGATCCGTCGCCGGACTCGTTTCTCGGCGCGCTGCAAGTTGCGCTGGGCCTCGGGCCTGACGAAAATACACAGAACGTCCTCGCTTCCTACTTCAAACGGTGCGTCATCTTCGTCGACACGTACGAGACTTTCGAGCCGCTGGACGGTTGGATCCGCGACGTGTTCTTGCCGCACATCGCCGGTGACATACTGGTCGTCCTCGCAAGTCGAAATCCCCCTTCGCCGGCGTGGCGGTCCGACCCGGGCTGGCAGTCTGCGCTGCAGTTGGTCTCGCTCCGCAATCTGAGCCCGAACGAGAGCCGAAGCTACCTGGCGAAATGCCACATTCCGCCCGGCGAGCACGACGCCGTTCTCCGTTTTACCCACGGTCATCCCCTGGCGCTTTCGTTGGTCGCCGACGTGTTCGCGCAGCGGCCGGGTTTTCACTTTCAACCTGAAGAAGCGCCCGACGTCGTCAAGATCTTGCTGGAGCGATTCGTACAGAAGGTGCCCGGACCGGCGCACCGCGCCGCGCTGGAGGCGTGCGCCCTCGTGCGGGTCATGACCGAGGCGCTGCTTGCGACGATGCTGGCCCAACAGCCCACCGGCAACGACGGCGACCCGGCCATGCCGGGCGCCGGCGCTCACGAGTTGTTCGAGTGGCTGCGCGGCCTCTCATTCGTCGAGTCGAACCGGGAGGGTCTCTTTCCGCACGACCTGGCTCGCGAAGCGTTGGCCGCCGATTTGCGCTGGCGAAATCCGGACTGGTACAAAGAGCTGCACATGCGAGCTCGAAACTATTACTCGTCGCGCATCCAGCAAACGCACGGCCTGGAACAGCAACGCATCCTTTACGACTATGTGTTTTTGCACCGCGACAATCCGGTCATCCGGTCGATGCTGGAATGGCAGCCAACCGGAATGATCCTGCCGGACACGCTTCGTCCGGAGGACCCCGTCGCGTGCGTGGACATGGTGAAACAACACGAAGGAGAGGAGTCGGCCAAACTTGCGGCGCAGTGGCTGGAACGGCAGCCGGAGGGCGCCACCGTCTATCGAGACGACGAGGGCCGGGTATTGGGTTTTATCGCGATGGTCGCTCTCGAACGCGCGAGCGCGGCAGAGATCGAATCCGATCCGGCCACGCGCAAATCTTGGGAGTACCTGCAGCAGCACGCTCCGCTGCGGCCGGGCGAAGTGGCGAGCCACTACCGTTTCTGGATGGCCCACGACACGTATCAGACCGTGTCGTCCGTTCAGACTCTGATCTTTTTGAATACCGTACGCTACCAACTCACGACGCCGGGCCTGGCGTTTCACTTCTTGCCCTGCGCAGAGCCGGAGGCGTGGGCGGGCGCGTTCGCTTATGCGAATCTAACGCGCTTGACGCAAGCGGACTATGAGGTCGGAGGCAAGCAGTACGGCGTGTACGGCCACGACTGGCGGGCCGAGCCGCCTCTGGCCTGGCTGCAGATGCTTGCCGAGCGCGAGGTAGCCGGGGGACAGGCCGCCGCGCCGCCACCCCCGTCTCCGCCGATCGTGGTTTTGAGCAAGGAAGAGTTTTCCGCCGCCGTACGGGAAGCGCTGCGTGACCTCCCACGCCCCGGCGCGCTCGGCAAGAACGCACTGGTCCAATCCCGCATCGTTACCTCGCGAGCGGGCGCGAGCGCCGCCAATGCGGAGCGCGCGTCCGCACTGCAGACGGCGCTAAAAGAGGTGACCGAGAGTCTCAGGGCAAGGCCGCGCGAGGAAAAGATGTACCGGGCGCTCGACCGCACCTTTTTACGTCCCGCGGCGACTCAGGAGCAGGCGGCCGAGGAGCTGGACTTGCCGTTCAGCACCTATCGGCGGCACCTGAAGGCAGGAATCGACCTCGTCGTCGAATCGTTATGGGAGCAAGAGATCGGACGATAATTTGAGCAAAAACTGGACACTGTAGCACAACTACCGACAAAGATGCCCCGGCGGGCAAATTGAGGTAAACTGGGGGCATGAAGAAACCTGCCTCCCGCACCTCAGCCAAAGTA
>JAMCRS010000451.1 GCA_023380675.1 Chloroflexota bacterium | reverse complement strand
AGTGCGTGGAATCGCGAGCTCGATCGGCGCGTGCAGGAGCGAACCGACGACCTGGCGCGCGCCGCCGACAAGATCGCCCGACTCTATGCCGAATTGCAGCGGAGAGAGCTCCTGCGGCGCGAGCTGCTGCATCGGGTCATCTCGGTCCAGGAGGAGGAGCGTAAACGAATCTCGCGCGAACTGCATGACGAGACCTCGCAGATCCTCGTCACTCTCGCCTATAGCCTGGACAACCTGGGCGAGATGGTCGCCAACGAACGCATTTTTCCGCCCGAGGTCCAACCGATGCTGGAGCGCATGCGCGCGCTTGCCAAGACCGGCCGCGACGGCGTAAACCGCATCATCTTCGATCTGCACCCGACGATGCTCGATCACCTGGGCTTGGTGCCGGCGCTGCGCTGGTACGCCGATACGCGATTCAACGGCAGCGGAGTCCATTACGCGATTCACGAGCAAGGGAAGGCACGGAGGGTTGCGCCGAACGTCGAGACGGCGCTCTTTCGAGTTGCGCAGGAAGCGATCAACAATATCGCTCGACATTCGCATGCGCGCGAGGTCCAGTTGCTGTTCGAGTACCTGGAGGATCACGTCCGGGTCGCGATCACGGACGACGGTCAGGGGTTCGATCCCAGCGCCGGCATCAATCCGGTCGACGGCAAGCTTGGCCTGGGGCTGGTCAGCATGGAAGAACGAATGGCCGCGGTCGGAGGCGAATTTCATCTGCGCGCCGCGCCCGGCGCTGGAACGACGATCACGCTGGTCGCGCCGCTCGAGGGAGACAGCCATGTCGGCGATTCGGGTACTGGTCGCGGATGATCACGCGCTCTTTCGGCAGGGCATCTGTGCGCTTCTCGCACGGCGCAAGGGCATCGAGGTCGTCGGCGAGGCGGAAAACGGCGAGCAAGCAGTTGCGCAAGTGGCCGCGCTCCGGCCGGACGTCGTCCTCATGGACATTGCGATGCCGGTCATGAACGGCGTTCAAGCGACCCAGCAGATCCATCAGGAGCATCCAGAGACGCGGGTTCTAGTTCTCACACAGTACGAGAGCCGCGAGTACGTGTTCTCGCTGCTGCGCGCCGGCGCCGCCGGCTATGTCCCCAAGCTGACGCGCATCGACGAGCTGGTCGACGCGATCCGCGCGGTGCATACCAAGGGAGCATTTCTGCAGTCCGATGTGCTGCACGCCGTCGTCGAGACGATCGACCACGCGCCGCCGGCCGAAGCCGAAGCGCCGCCAACGCTAACCGAGCGCGAGAAGCAGATCGTCCGACTGATCGCGGAGGGGATGACGGGCCGCGAGATCGCCGACCGGTTGTGTATTAGCGTCAAGACCGTAGTCACGCATCGGGCGAATATCATGGAAAAGATCGGCGCGCATAGCACCGCCGAGTTGATCCGCTATGCGATCCGGGAAGAGATCGTGCGCGCGTAACGTGCAAGTGGTGAACGTCATTGTACGCAAAGCGCGCCCTGCCGCGCTGCCCACGGATGCCGGCACGTGTCAGGCGTATTTGAGAATCCCGCAGCGGCGGCTCCTTTCCGCAATGCAGGGCAAGGCATCCCGTGACTCGCGCATATTGCGATTGTGTCGGTCGGCACTGGCTTGACCGTAACCAAGAGGTGGATAAATGCGCAGGCTTTTGTTCCTAACCAGCGTAGCGTTGTTGGTTGCCGGGTGCGCGCCCGCGCCGGCAACGCCGACATTGCGAATCTTGCCATCGATCTCCATACCGCCGACGCCGACCCGAACGCCCGGCCCGCCAACGCCCACTGCCGGTAATGATGCGTGTGCAGGCGCGAGTGCTGTCGGCGCAAGGCAGAGATTCACCTTGGAGCAGATAGCGCCTTGCTTGAAAACCGTATCTCAGGTCGCCGAATTCATGAAGAACAATGTCAAATACGACGTCGAATACGACATTCGGGAGCATGGGGCCATCGAATACGAGCCCGCTGCGCTCGTTTACGAGCGCGGCATTGACGATGCGAACGGATATGCCACGCTCGAGTGCTATCTCCTCGAACGGAACGGCTGGAATGCGTTCATAATTGGTCTCAGCATTGAAACTCCCGCCGGCAGCAACATCTGCGGCATAGACATCGATGGCAAGATTCAGGTCTTAGAAGGCGCCGGACGAATGTCGGGGCCCTTTAGTTCCTTTGCCGATCTGGCTCAGCACTACGCCGGCATAGACTGGATGAAGGCAGGGGGCTCCGTCAGAAGTCTCAAGGCCTCGAAGGTGATTCAAGTCACGACAGATCGCACGTCGCCCGACATCTTGGGTCTCCCCTGGACCACGCAGGCCTACTAACGATGGCGCTACGAGGGAGCCGGCGGCTGAGAGAATAGACCTGCGCCCCGCTAAATTCGTCTTACGTCATTAGCGAATGCTGAGTCGGCTCGACCATCGTGTGCGCCGATTCTGCCAGCGGCGAATCGGTCTGCGACTCCGACGAGCACGGCGACGCCACCCGTTACGCTCAGCCCAACACCTGCCGCGTCGCGCGGTCGCTTGACCTGTTCGCATGTCAAGCGACCCGCAAAGGTGTGTGGTTTAGCGTCGCACCGGACAACTTACCAAAGCCCCGACAAGAACCGGCCGCGAACTTCTCCGTCAAGAATTCCGCCACAAACCTGTTTTCTCGCAGCAATACCTTCGCCTAGTCCACCGCGCGAGCGTGGGCCGCAGCCCGTTTTCTGCGAGAAAACGGGTTTTTGGCCACAATTATCGCAGAAAACGGCTTTCTCTTTTTCATCGATCTCTAGGTTGTTTTTCCCCGGTCGGCATACTACAAATAGGCAATTCCAAATACCGCGCTCATCCGATACAAAAACACCCCAATAAACCTTACCTTAGAGACAAAAGAGAGCGGGACGTCGCATTGGTGCGCCGGCCCTTGTTGAGTTTTTGGGTCTCCGCTCATAGGAGGGTGTGGATGGATACGACTGTGCTGCGCAGTCCCGGCCGTTCTTTCAGCGAAGTATTCTACGAAACCCTGCACCAAGGTCCAAAGGGTGAACGAATCCGCAACTGCCTTCAATGCGGCATGTGCAGCGGCGTTTGCCCGTTCGGAAACGTCATGGACTATACGCCCAGCCGAATGATCGCCGCGCTCCGCTCCGAAGTCTTCGAGCGGGTGATGAGCACGGACACCGTCTGGATGTGCGTCTCGTGCTACGCCTGCACGGAGGCGTGCCCGGCGGCGATCCCGTTGACCAGCAACCTGATGACGCGGGTGAAAGAGGAATTGTTGCTAGCCGGGAAGGTGCCGGCCGAGCTGCAGATCGCGCTCGAGAACTCGCAGCGCTACGGCAACGTCCTGGGCCTATCCGCTCGCAAGCGGGCCGACTGGACCAAAGGGATCCTCGCACGCGTCCCCGTTATGGGCAAGGACAAAAAGGCCGCGCAGGTGCTTTGGTTCGTCGGCGACTATGCCTCATACCATCCACGCGTGCAAGCGACCAGCCGTGCCTTTGCTTCGATCCTCAACGCTCTGGGAATCGACTTTGCGATTCTCGGCCCGGACGAGGTCAGCGACGGCGACTCTCAGCGACTCGCCGGTGAGCGCGGCTTGTTCGAGATGTTGGCTGCGAAGAATGGACAAGGGTTGAGCAAGTATTCCTTCGACGAGATCGTCACCACCGACCCGCATGCGTACAACGCGCTGAAGAACGAATATCCGGCCCTAGGGGTCGCGTATCCGGTGAAGCATTACACGCAGTTTCTCGCCGAGCGGCTGGCTGATCTCAAACCTCTACTCAAGCGCCGGCTCGAAGGCAAGGTCACGTTCCACGACCCATGTTACCTGGGACGGGCCAACGGCGTCTACGACGAGCCGCGTGCGCTCCTGGGCGCCCTGCCAGGCGCGGAATTGGTCGAGATGGCGCACAACCGCAAGACCAGCCTCTGCTGCGGAGGCGGGGGCGGTGGAATGTGGCTCGAGGGCTTTCACTGGGAAAAGGCGCACGCCCGGACCTCCGAATGGCGCGTGCAGGAAGCGATCACGTCCGGCGCCGACACGCTGGCGGTTGCGTGTCCGTACGAAACGCCCCGCTTTGAAGATGCGACCAAGACGGTCAGGGCGGCGGCGGGACTCGTCGTGAAGGACATTGCCGAGTTGCTGGTCGACGCGATGGATTAGGACGACGCGCGCGATTCAAGCGAGAGGAGGCAGAGAAGATGAATATTGTGGTCCCGATCAAGCTCGTCCCCGATCTGGTCGAGGAATTGACCGTCGACGCCGAAGGGGCGTGCCTGGACGCAGATTCGATCCGGCTCAAGCTCAACGAATTCGACGATCACGCGCTGGAACAGGCGATCCTCCTCAAGGAAAAAGGAGACGGCGAAGTGACGGTGATCGCGATCGACGCCGACGGAGTCGACGAAGCCCTCTACGCCGCGGCCGCCAAAGGGGCCGACCGATTGATCAAGCTGCTCGGCACATTCGGGGAAGCCATGAGCAATCACGCCCTGGCGCGCATCATCGCGAACGCGATCGAGCCGCTGCGCCCGGAGTTGATCCTGACCGGCGTACAGGCGCACAACGATCTCGACGGTTCCGTCGGGCCGCAATTGGCCGAGCATTTTGGGATGCCGTACGTGGGCTATGTATCCGGGGTGGCAGTCGCCGACGGCGCCGTGCAAGCCCGCAAGGAGTACCCCGGTGGGTTGATCGCCCAGATGGTCGTGACGCTCCCCGCCGTAATCGGTATTCAGGCCGCGGAAAAGCCGCCTCGATATGTGCCGATCAGCAAGATTCGACAGACGACAAAGACCGCCAAGATCGAAACGCGCCCGGCGGCGGAACCCGAGGCCATCGGCGCGCGTCCGGTGACCCGGATGTTTCAGCCGGAACCGGCGGAACGCGCGACGATGATCGAGGGCGATACCGACCGGGTCGCGACGAGGCTCGTAGAGATACTCCAGGCGGAAGGCGTGCTCTAACGACGTTGACTGGCGACCCATCCCCTCGAATGACAGGAGCAGACCGATGAGTGCAGATATTTTCGTCGTCGTCGAGCACCTGCGCGGGCAGGTGGCTGACATTTCGTACATGATGCTGGCAGCCGCTCGCGCCCTGGCGCAGGGCTCCGGCGCCAGGGTCGTCGCCGTTCTCCTCGGCAACGACGTGGACGAGTTGACGCGCGATCTGGCGGCCGACCAAGTGCTCTACGTGGAACATCCCGCGCTGGCCGACTTTACGTCCGACGCGTATCAACAAGTGCTGGTTAGCGTGATCGGAGAGTACTCGCCCCGCGCGGTGCTGTTCGGAGATACGTCGATCGGCGGGGACGTTGCACCCTGGCTCTCCTCGCACCTGGCGCTGCCGCTGGTGAGCTCTTGCCGCAGTGTGCGCGTCGAGCAAGGGAAGGCGAAATTCCTCTGCAACACGTGCGGAGGCAAGATCCTGGCTGAAGGAGACATCCCCGAGCCCACGGCTCTTCTCATGATGGTTCCAGGCGGCCACAAAGCGGAGGGAGGCAAGAGCACCAAGACGCCCGAGGTGAAGCGGGTACCGGCGCCCGCGCTGGACAACCTTCGCGTACAGGTCAAGGAATTTATCGAGCCGGCCACCGGCGACGTCGATATCTCCAAGGAACCGATTCTCGTTTCCATCGGTCGCGGGATCCAAAACAAGGATAATGTCGAGCTGGCTGAAGACCTGGCCAAGGCGCTCGGCGGAGTCGTATGCGGTTCACGGCCGGTGATCGATCAAGGCTGGCTCCCGATGCAGCGACTCGTCGGCAAATCCGGCAAGTCGGTCAAGCCCAAGCTCTACCTGGCGCTCGGCATCAGCGGTGCGCCCGAGCACGTCGAAGCGCTCGGCGGCGCCGAGATGATCGTCGCCGTCAATACCGATCCCGCCGCGCCGATCTTTGGGCTAGCCCGCTACGGCGCGACCGTCGACCTGCTCGATCTCGCGCCGATCCTCACGGACAAGATTCGCGAGATAAGAGGAGCGCTGGTGGAAGGGTAGGCGGCTCCGAAGGTGAAGGACACTTATGCCAGAGCGACCTGACTTTTGGGGAATTCCTATCGGTTGGAATCCGGCGCTGCTGACTTATACGATCATGGCGCTGGCGACTCTCGTGCTGCTCGGGCGGCTCGTCTTCCAGGCACGTTTGTGGTGGCGGGTCGGAAGACCGGAAGAGCGCTGGGACCGGCCTCTCGTGCGACTCGGACGCGTAATCACTATTGCGGTCGCTCAAACGCGCGTCCTGAGCCAGCGCTATCCGGGCGTCATGCACGCCGCACTGGCCTGGAGCTTTATCGTCTTCTTCGCCGGGACCACGCTCGCGGCCATCGACGGCCACCTCTTCAAATTCCTTCTGGGCAACGTTTACCTCGTTTTCAAGCTTGTCCTGGATGTGTTCGCCGTCGTTTTCCTCGTCGGCGCCGGGATGGCCGCCTACCGCCGCTTGGTCACCCGGCCGTCGCGCCTGACGCTGCGACCCGGCTTTGTTTGGTCGCTGGCGCTCATCGTCGTCATCGTCGCCGGGGGGCTCGTGACCGAGTCGCTGCGGCTGGCTGCAGCTCGCCCGGACTGGGGATGGTGGGCGCCGACCGGCAACTTGCTGGCGCAGGGCTGGCTGGCGACCGGCGCGACGAGTGAGACGCTGGCGAACTGGCACACGGCGGTCTGGTCGTTCCATCTGGCCACCGTCGTCGTCCTATTCGTTACGCTGCCCGCTGGCACGCTCCTACACATTCCTACGAGCCTGCTGAACACGTACTTCTCTAAACTCGACCGGCCGATGGGCAAACTCAAACCCCTAGCGCAATCTTCGACCGGCGAGCCGCTCTACGTCCACACGCTGCGGGACCTGACCTGGAAGCAGCTGCTGGACGGCGATGCCTGCACCGAATGCGGTCGCTGCCAGGACGCGTGCCCGAGTTACGCGTCCGGGGCTCCGCTCAGTCCAAAACAGATGATATTGGCTCTTCGCGAGGCACTCCACCGGGACGGCGCGTCTCTCCTTCGGGACGCGCGAGAGGCGCCGCAGTTGATCGACGGAGCCATCACAGACGCAATGGTGTGGTCTTGCACCACCTGCGGCGCCTGCCTGCGCGAATGTCCCGTCTTGATCGAGCACGTCGACGCCATCGTCGATCTGCGGCGTTACCTCGTCGGCGAGGGGAGGATGGACGGCCGGCTGCAGGAGACGCTGGCCAAAGTCGGCCGCTACGGCAATTCGTTCGGTCAGTCGGAACGGGCGCGCGCCAAATGGGCGCAGCCGATCCAGCCCAAGATCAAGGACGCGCGCAAAGAGCCGGTCGAATACCTGTGGTTCGTCGGCGACTATGCGTCGTACAGCGCCGGGCTGACGGAAGTCACCCGCGCGACGGCGAAAGTGTTCCAGGCCGCCGGAATGGATTTTGGAATCCTCTACGAGGGCGAGCGCAGCGCGGGCAACGACGTGCGGCGCGTTGGGGAAGAAGGCCTGTACGAGATGCTGGTGGAACAAAACGCGGCGGTGCTCGCCAGATCGAAATTCAACGCGATCGTCACGACCGACCCGCACACATACAACACGCTCAAGCACGAGTATCCCGAAGGGGCATGGAGTGAAACGCGCGGCGCCGCTCCGCCCGTCTACCACTATGCGCAAGTCCTGGATGGACTGATCGGCGCGGGCAAGCTCAAGCTGAGCAAGAAACTTGGCTATCGCGTCACGTATCACGACCCCTGCTACCTGGGTCGGTACAACGGCGTCTACGACGCGCCCCGCCGCGTCATCGAGGCGACCGGCTGCAAATTGATCGAGATGCCGCGTCATCGGGACCGGGCGCTGTGCTGCGGCGCCGGCGGCGGTCGAATCTGGATGGAGGAAGGCGCGATCAAGGAACGGCCGAGCGAGGCGCGGATTCGTGAAGCCGCGGCGCTCGCCGGCGTCGATAGATTCGTCGCCGCCTGCCCCAAGGACATCACCATGTTTCGCGACGCCGTCAAGACGGCGGGTTACGCGGAACGGCTTGTCGTGCAAGACCTGATCGAGCTGGTGCAGGAGGCGCTGTAAGAGAGGCAGTTTCACTGCCCAGCTCTCATATCGCCGTAGTCAATTTGGGATTACGCAAAGGAGCTCTTGAGGAACTACGCTTGAGATGGGTAGCTGTTGATTCTTCACGTGTCAGTCGTTCGGCATGAGAACGGAAGGCCACACCATACAATCCGATCGGTGTCACCAGGGAGGGGATATGGCCGAGAAGGTTGGAGTCTACGTCTGTCATTGCGGAAGCAACATTGCGGGCACGGTCGACGTGGAGGAGGTCGCGCACTGGGCGCAAGAACACCTTCCGAACGTGCGCGTCGGTCGCTCGTACAAGTTCATGTGCTCCAGTCCCGGCCAGGAGATGATCGAGCAGGATATCAAGGAGCTGGGGTTGACACGTGTGGTGGTCGCGGCCTGCTCGCCGCACCTTCACGAAGCGACTTTCCGGAGCGCGTGCAAACGGGCCGGACTGAATCCGTACCTGTTCGACATGGCGTCGATCCGCGAGCAGGTCTCGTGGGTGACCAAGGACAAACGCGCCGCGACGGAGAAAGCCAAAGCGATGGTCTCGGCGTCGGTCCAGCGGGTCGTGCGGCAGCAAGCGCTTGAACCGATCGTCGTCGACATCAATCCAAACGTCCTCGTCGTCGGCGGCGGGATCGCTGGGATTCAGGCCGCGCTCGAGATCGCCGATCAGGGCCAGCACGTCTATTTGGTCGAGCGGGAGCCGTCGATCGGCGGCCACATGGCGCAGTTCGACAAGACCTTCCCGACGCTCGACTGCGCGGCGTGCATCCTCACGCCCAAAATGTTCACCGCCGGCAACCACAAAAATATCACGCTCCTGACGTGGAGCGAGGTGGAAAAGGTCGACGGCTATGTGGGCAATTTCAGCGTCGAGATCCGGCAAAAGGCGCGCAAGGTCAGGACCGACTTGTGCAACGGCTGCGGGATCTGCGAGGAAAAGTGCCCCAAGAAGGTGATCGATCCCGTCTTTGAGGCCGGCCTGGGCAAGCGCAAGGCCATCTACACGCCGTTCCCTCAGGCCGTGCCGCGATATCCGGTGATGGACGTGGAGAATTGCATCTATTTCGAGCGCGGCACGTGCAAGGCGTGCGAAAAGTTGTGCCCCACCGGCGCGATCGATTTCAAGCAGGAAGACGAGATCCTCAAGTTGCAGGTGGGCAACATCATCCTCGCGACCGGCTACGATCTTTTCGACTGCGGTCGCGTCCCACACTACGGTTACGGCAAGCTCCCGAACGTGATCACCAATCTCGAATTCGAACGCATGTCGAACACCGCCGGCCCGACCGGCGGCAAGATCGTCATGAAGGACGGCGGCACGCCGCAGACGGTCGCGATCGTCCACTGCGTCGGCAGCCGCGACCAAAAGTACAACACCTATTGCTCGGCGATCTGCTGCATGCAGAGCCTAAAGTTCGCACACCTGGTCCAGGAAAAAACGGGGGCCAAGGTCTACAATTTCTACATCGACATCCGTACTCCCGGCAAAGCGTACGACGAGTTCTACCAGCGCGTGCTGTCGGAAGGCGCGCATTTTGTTCGCGGCAAGGTCGCCGAGGTCACGGACGCCGTACGCTACCCGGGTGAAGAAGGCAAGCTCATCGTTCAGGTGGAAGACACGATCGTCGGCAGACAGCTCCGTATCCCGGTCGACATGGTCGTCCTCTCCGCCGCGATGGAACCGAGGCACGATTCGAAGGCGGTCGCCCAGCTCTTTGGGATCTCGTGCAGCGCGGACGGCTGGTACATCGAACGGCACCCCAAGCTCGATCCGGTGGCGACGATGACGGAAGGAGTGTTCATCGCCGGCGGATGCCAGGGACCGAAAGACATTCCCGCTTCCGTCGCGCAAGGGGCCGCGGCGGCGGCGCGGGTGCTGGGATTGATCGGTCAGAGGCAGATCAGCCTGGAGCCGGTGCGTGCGAGCGTCGACCAGGACCGCTGCTCGGGCTGCCGCGTCTGCAACAACCTCTGCCCGTTCAACGCGATCTCGTTCCTGGAAGACCGCGCGGTCACCGAGATCAATCCGGCGTTGTGCCAGGGATGCGGCACTTGCGTCGCCGCCTGCCCATCCGGCGCGATCGCCGGCTCGCATTTCAGCAACGAACAGATCATGTCTCAGATCGAGGGCATTTTGATGGAGAATCTCGACGGCGGAGCACACGAAGAGCGCCAAGCGGTCCCGGCGTAGAGACAGCGGCCGCGTTACGCGGAATCACGTTCCAACTCCCGGAGGGAATATGAGCGAAACATTCGAACCGGTCATTGTCGGATTCACCTGCAATTGGTGCTCGTACCGCGCGGCCGATCTGGCCGGCACCGCGCGCATCAAGTACTCGCCCAACGTCCGGCTCATCCGCTTGATGTGCTCCGGGCGACTCGACCCGCAGTTCGTGTTCAAGGCGTTAGCCGAGGGCGCGGACGGCGTGTTGATCACCGGCTGCCATCCGGGCGACTGTCACTACGTCGAGCAAAACTACAAGACGATGCGGCGCTTTGCGCTGCTGAAACGAATGCTCGCCCAAATGGGCGTCGAGCCGGCACGCGTGCGGTTGGTGTGGGCGTCGGCCGCCGAGGGCAATCTGCTGGCGGAAGAGATCGACCAGATGGTGGCCGACGTCAGGGCGTTGGGCCCGCTGAGCTGGAAGGCCGCGGCGTGGGCGCCGGAGCGGTTGCCGGAGCTGGCGCCGGCCGCCGGAGGGGAGCGATAGACATGGTCAAGCAAGCAGAAACGAATTCTAAACCGGCAACGGCGGAGAAACCAAAGTTCGCCATGTACTGGGCAGCGGCGTGCGGCGGGTGCGAGATCGCCGTCCTCAATGTCCACGAAGGTATTCTGGACGTCGACGCGAATTTCGACGTCGTCTTCTGGCCGGTTGCCATGGATGCTAAGTACAAGGACGTCGAAGCGATGCCGGACGACTCGATCACGCTGACGCTCTTTAACGGCGCGATCCGCAACAGCGAGAACGAACATCTGGCACAGGTACTCAGGAACAAGTCAAAGATCCTGGTCGCGTTCGGCTCGTGCGCGTGCGAAGGCGGAATTCCGGGGCTGGCGAATCTGTCGACCCGTGACGAGGTCTTGACAACCGCATTCGGGACCGTCACGACCGACAATCCCGCCGGCACTCGGCCGCAGCCGAACCATCAAATGCCGGAAGGGGAGCTGCACGTTCCGTATTTTTACGATTCTGTCAAGGCGCTCGATCAGGTTGTGCGGGTGGATTACTACATGCCCGGATGCCCACCCGAGTCCCACCAGATCGCGGCCGTCGTCAATCTGGTGATCCAGGCGCTGCACGGTCAAGCCGCGCTGCCGCCGCCGGGCTCGGTGATCGGCGCGACCAACCTCAGCGTCTGCGACGAGTGTCCCCGTACCCGCCACGAAAAGGCCATCACGCGCTTTGAGCGCATGGCGACGTTTCAGCCGAACGCGTCGGACTGTTTGCTCGAACAGGGAATTCTGTGTTCCGGCATGGCGACGCGCGGGGGCTGCCAGGCGCGCTGTCCCAGCGCGAACATGCCGTGTGTCGGCTGCTATGGGCCGGCGCTTGCCGGCGTCGACCAGGGCGCGCGAATGATGAGCGCGCTCGCGTCCGTCATAGCGAGCAAGGACCCGCAGGAGATCGAAGAGATCATGAGCGGCATCGTCGATCCGGCCGGCACGCTCTACCGCTTCAGCCTGCCGCACAGCCTGCTGCACCGCGCCAGGACCGGCGACAAGGGAGATGGACATGCAGCGCATTTCGATTGATCCGATCACGCGGCTCGAAGGGCACGGCAAGATCGAGATCTTTTTGGACGACGAGGGAGAGGTCGCCAACACCTATTTCCAGATCCCGGAGCTGCGCGGCTTTGAGCGTTTTTGCGTCGGACGACCGGTGGAAGAGATGCCGGTTCTCACCAACCGCATCTGCGGTGTCTGCCCGGAGGCGCATCACATGGCGTCGGCCAAGGCGTGCGACGCCGTGTATCACGTCGAACCTCCCTCGCCGGCGAAGAAACTGCGCGAGCTCCTTTACAGTGCGTTCTACGTCACCGATCACGCGACCCACTTTTACGCGCTCGGCGGCCCCGATTTCGTCATGGGGCCGGATGCGCCGGTGGCGGAGCGGAACATTCTCGGCGTCATCCACAAAGTAGGCTTGGAGGTCGGCGGTAAGGTGATCCAGTGCCGCAAGTTCGGCCACACGGTGGTCGAGATGGTCGGGGGCCGCAAGGTACACCCTTGCACTTCGATCCCGGGCGGATTGAGCAAGGGAATCACGGAAGAGCAGCGCCAGGAGATCGAAAAGATGGGGCGCTGGGAAATCGAGTTCGCTCAATTCAGTCTCGATCTCTTCAACGACGTCGTGCTCAAGGACTCGAACTATTTGGACCTGGTCCTGGGGGACGCTTACGCGCATCGGACCTATTACATCGGCCTGGTGGACGACCAGAATCGCGTCAATTTTTACGACGGCAAGGTGAGTGTCGTCGATCCGGACGGCAATCGCATCGGCAAGTTCGCGCCGGAGGAATACACGGACTGGATCGCCGAGCACGTCGAGCCGTGGACCTACCTGAAATTCCCCTATCTGAAAAAGATCGGCTGGAAGGGCTTTGTCGACGGCAAGGACTCGGGGGTCTATTGCGCCACGCCCCTCTCACGGCTGAACGCCGCGGACGGCATGGCGACCCCGCTCGCGCAGCAAGCCTACCAGCGTTTCTACGGGATCTTGCAGGGCAAGCCGGTGCATCAGCGGCTCGCCACGCATTGGGCCCGCTTGATCGAACTGCTCTACGCCGCGGAGCGCTGGGTGGAGCTCGCGACCGATCCCGAGATCACTTCAGACAACTTTCGCACGCTGCCAACCGCGACCCCGACGGAGGGAGTCGCGATCGTCGAAGCTCCGCGCGGCACGCTCACGCACCATTACTGGACCGACGACCGCGGTGTCCTCACCCAAGTCAACCTGATCGTCGGGACGACGAACAACTACGCGCCGATCAGCATGTCGATCAAACGGTCGTGACCGAGGGACTGCTGAATCGCGTCGAGATGGCATTCCGGGCATACGATCCCTGTTTCGGCTGCGCCACGCACGCGCTGCCGGGTCAGATGCCGCTCGAGGTGACCATCCGTGACGCGCAAGGCCGTCTGGTCGACGTGCTCAAGCAGGCCTGCGAGTAGCGGGCCGGCAGGGAATTAGGAGGTCCGCCGCGGCCTTTACCTGACATTCTCGCTTCGGTCGGTCTGCGTGTTTCTAGCGCGCTTGAGGAGGGAGAAATGGTTTCGCAAGAGGTCCTGCGTCGATATCCCTTCTTTGCCTGTCTGAACGACAAGCAGCAGAAGGAGATCGCTCGCGTGGCGGAAGAAATCACCTGTGAGCGCGGAACGACGCTGTTCGAGGAGGGTCAGCCGGTCCACGCACTCCATTTTCTGCTCGAGGGGGCGGTCGATTTGTATTACACGGCGAGCGCCGACTCACGCGAACAGCAGTTGATCTGCGAGATCAGTCCCGGAGAGCCGTTCGGGGTCTCGGCCCTGATCGAACCGTATACCCTCACGGCTACCGCCCGGGTCGCGGCGCCGAGCCGTGTGCTCAAGATCAATGCGGCCCAGCTCCGGGCGCTTAGTGAAGAGGACGCGGCGATGGGTTTCGCGTTGATGAAGAAGGTCGCGCGCGTCGCGATGGAACGATTGCACTATACCCGGCTCCAGCTCGCCGTTGCGCGAGCCTGATGTCGATCGGCATCCGGCGGCAACCGGCGGTCTGAGAGTGTCAGAGTGCACGTCCAGAGGCCGGTGGCCGTGGCGCACCCAGTCGGGGACGCTTGGCATGCGGCGTTTTCTCGGCAACGCAGGAAAACGAGCCCGGCTGGGTCGTGCCTCGCCCGTGGCTTGCTTCGGGGACGCCGCCGGCCCAGGGGCGGACACTGTGTTGGACTCGCTGATCGTCCTGGAAGAAAGTGACGTTACGACACCGCGCCGACTTGCGATAGGGTACCGAAACGGTGTGGAGGAGCGTCGGTACGAGATCTCCGGGGAGATTTGGAATTGCCGTGTGGTTGGCGACCAGAGTCCCTTGGATGATGCGACCTCCTCAGGGTGGATTGACGTGATGCAAACTTTGCGTCGCCGCAACTTTTGGATTGTGGCGGCGCTGCTGGCCGCTATTACCCTGCTCCACTACGGCTCTCCGCAAGTGCGTCTGCTCCCGTTTTCGGCCTACCCCCTAGAGCGCCATGCCGTAGAGCGCATTCTGTTCCTGCTGCCGATTGCGGCCGCGACCTTTGCCTTTGGACAAAGGGGTGGGCTGGCTACACTGGGGATGGCCGCGCTCGCGATGTTCCCGCGCGTCTTGCTCCTCTCGCCCTCTCCTGCGGACGCATTGGCAGAAACGGCAGCCGTGATCGTCGTCGGCGGTTTCGTCGTCTGGGCAATCGAGAGTCAGGCGCGCGAAAAGCGGCTCCGCCAAGAGCTGAGCATCCGCCTCCAGCGCGCCTACGATCGACTGCAGACGCTCTACGACAGCGCCCAGACGGTTGATTCGACGCTCGACCTGCCAAGCGTGCTCGATCGGCTGGTCGAATCGACCGCGCGGGCGATGGGCGTGCGCGGCTGCTCGATTCGCTTACTCGACGAGACCGGCAAGCGCTTGAACGTCGAGTCCGTCTTTGGTCTGAGCGAGTCGTACGTCAAAAAGGGGGACCTGGTTCTCGATCAAAATCCGCTGGCGCGTGAGGTGCTGTCCGGCCGCGTCATCGCCATCGGGGACGTGGCGACGGATGGTCGGCTGCAGTACCCGGCCGCCGCCTCCGCCGAAGGGATTCGGTCGATGCTGTCCGCGCCGCTGATTGGTCGGAGGGGACCGCTCGGATTGATTCGAGCGTACAGCACTGAGCCGGATCATTTCACCGATGGGGACGCGTCCTTTCTCGCCGCCATGGCAAGCCAGGGGAGCATCGCGATCGAGAATGCGATGACGTACGCGGCGCTCGGCAAGCTCGACGAAATGAAATCGCGGTTCGTCCTGACCGTGACACACGAGCTGCGCTCGCCGGTGGGCGTCGTGACGAGCCTGCTGCGCACGCTGAAAGATGGATACGCCGGCGCGATTTCCGAGGAGCAGCGCGATATTATCACAAGAGTGCAGCAGCGTGCCGACCTCCTTCAAACTCTCATCGACGATCTGCTCGACCTCGCGGCCGGCAAGAGTGCGCTCGCGACCGAAGAACGGATTCCGCTGAAATGGAGCGACACGGTGGAGGAGGTGCTCAAGCGCTTTGGCGCGCCGGCTGGCGAAAAGAACCTCAAGCTTTCGTTCAGCTGCGAGTGCGGCGAGCGCGGGGCGGTTGTCTCGGCCACGCGGGAGGGGCTCGACCGAATACTCACGAATCTCGTCTCAAATGCAGTCAAGTACACGCCTACGGGAGGTTCGGTTTCTCTTTGCCTCCGCCGGACGGATGGCGAAGCCGTGCTCGACGTGGCCGACACCGGGATCGGGATTCCGCAGGAATCGCTCACGCACTTGTTCGAAGAGTTCTATCGCGCGCCCAACGCTAGAGCGCAGCACAAGCAGGGGACCGGCCTCGGGCTCGCCATCACGCGGGACTTGGTCACGCGATTTGGCGGACGGATAAGCGTGGCGAGCAAATTAGGGGAGGGCACCCAGTTCACGGTGACGTTGCCGCTCGTGGAAAGTTAGCAAGCCGGTTTTCAGAGAGAACTCGGGTTTCAGGTTAACTGCTCACGGCGCAATTTACCCATACGTCCTCATTGGCGGCTGAAATCTCATTCCTCTTGTCGCTTTCCCCAACCACCCTGGTGGTTACCCACATGTAGGGGCGATCCCTTGTGGTCGCCCACAATTGGGCAGGCACAAGGCGCTGCCCCTACGCGATGTGTACAATCACCACCCCTTTGGCATAGCACAAAAGTTCTGGTATAACGCGATGGCGTTTGGCGGCCACGGTGCGGCAGACAGCATCTGTGTGCCGCCACGGCTCGCTCTTACTCTCACGCTGCACCCATTGTCAAGAATTGCAGAACTGCCCGAAGCAACTTGAAAACAGTCAATTTAATCAAGTTTGGCGCTCGCGTGGGGCGTGTTTTCTCGGAGAAAACCGAGTACTTGAATACAATACCCTCGCCAAATCTCCTGCGCGAGCGTGGACCGCAACCCGTTTTCTGGGAGAAAACGGGTTTTTGGCGAAGGTATTGTGAATAGCCAACTTGAAAACGCTGCAAATCAAGAATCAAGCGGCTGCTAGCCGTCTAATCCTGACATTTGGCAGTTGACATAGTATCCGGCCGGGCAATGTCGCTATCGCCGGGCTCTGGTCGTTCGGCGCGCAAGCTCGCAGAGAATGCATACGAGTTCCGCCACGTGGGCGAACTTGTGTGGCCGCGCAGTTCTCAGTCGCATTTGACCGGAGCCCAACCCCGCACCCGGGGCTCCGCGTGCCTTGACGCCGCTTACTCGAGGCGTATAATTTCGGCGCGGTGTGCGCCGACATGCAATCGATTCGCATTGCGACGCACTTGACCGACACTTCACCCATTGGAGGAAGCGTGACGATCATCACCCTCCTGACCGTGCAAGGGCTGGGCGTGCTCTTGCCGAACAACCTCCGCATTTACCGTGAGCTGCAGCAGCCTCAGCCGGATACGGATCGAATATCCCGGATCAATCGAACCAACCTGATGCTGTCGGGAATACAAGGGGTCTTTCAGGTCGTCATCATCATGGTCATGGCGCACCTCGCGGTCGGTTAGACCGCGGCCTATTACTGCATAAAGGGACAAACATGGATTCGCAGAGGATTCGGCTTCCGTGGGGAAACGAAGAGATCAGCGCGACGCTGCCGGAGGGTTGGCGCGTAGCCGGGGTGCTCGAACCCGGAGCGCTCGCGAGCGTGCCCGACGCGAAGGCGGAAACCGCGCGCAGCCTGCAGTCGCCGATCGGGTCGCCTCCCCTCGGAACGCTGGCGCACCCCGGCAGTCGCGTCGCCTTGGTCGTAGACGACGACAGCCGGCCCACGCCGGTGGCATCGATCGTGCCGCCGGTGTTGGAGGAGCTCAAGCGCGCCGGCGTCGGGCCCGGTCAAGTCACGGTGATTCCGGCGCTCGGCGTGCACCGGCAAATGTCCCGCCAAGAGCTAGAGTCGCGCGTGGGCAAGGAGGCGTTCTCTCTGGTCCGCTGGGAGTCTCACGAATGCGACGACCCTGACAAACTCGTCAACCTCGGTCGGACCCAGCGCGGTACGCCGGTCTATATCAACAAGACCGTTGCCCAGTCCAACCTGATCGTGTCCGTCGGCTGCATCGAGCCCCACATCATTGCGAGCTTTGGCGGGGGTTACAAGAATCTGGTGCCGGGCGTCGCGGGCCGCGCGACGATCGCGCACAATCACGCGTTGAACTGCCGCCCGGATAACTTCAACAACGTCGGTCAGCCGATCGAGCGAAACCCCATGCGTCTCGACCTGGAGCAAGCGGCGCAGATGCTCAAGCCGCCGGTCTTTATCGTCAACGCCGTCTTGAATAGCGGGATGGAGGTCGTTCAGATCGTGAGCGGTCACTCGATCGCCGCTCATCGTGAGGGCGCCAAGGTCAGCGCGAGGATCTATGGAGTGCCCGCGCCGATCCAGGCCGACGTGCTGATCGCGAGCAGCAGCCCGATGGACCAGGATTTGCGACAAGGGGTCAAGGCACTGGCGAACAACATTCGCGCTCTGCGACCAGGCGGGACTATGATCACGCTGGTGCGAGCCGTCGAAGGAGTGGGCGTGTTCGGCCTCGCCAATCGCAAGCTGCCGGTGGGCCGGCGTGGGCTTGGACTGATCGCTCCGCTGCTACTGCCGTTGGTGTCGAGGCTCAAGCTCAAGGGCCTGGCGGAGGAGGACCGCTTTTTCGAGACTGTAGCACATCCACCGACCTGCTCACGCGGGCGCCCGCCCTGCGTGCAGGAGGTTTAGGGTCACCACCCGAGGTCGCAGCGCCGCTTCACGGAACAAGTCCAAGGCGA
>JAMCRS010000450.1:25341-26242 GCA_023380675.1 Chloroflexota bacterium | reverse complement strand
AATCGCCCGCCGTGCAGTGCGACCAATTCGCGGCAAATGTACAGACCCAAGCCCACCCCCGCGAGTGACGATTCCGCTGCCGAATAGAACTTGTCGAAGATAAGCTCCCGCGCCGACACCGGGACGCCCGGTCCATCGTCCTCGACGCACATCAGCGCCACGTCGTCCGCGCGCCGCAGAGTGCAGCGAATCGTTCCGCCGGCGGGCGTGAACTTGAAGGCGTTGTGCAACAGACTGGAAAGGATTTGATCCACGCGACGCCGATCCCCGTTGACACGCGGCAAATCGGCAGGCGCATCAAGCGTGACGCGCTGCCGCTTGCTCTCAAAGAGCGGCTGCAAATTGTCCACGCTGCGCTGCGCGCGCCGCGCGAGATCGAGCGGCTGCCGGTGCAACGTCACCGCGCCGGCTTCCAGTCGCGTGCTTTCCAGGAAATCGCTGATGAGCGCTTCCAGCCGACGGAGATTCTGATCCACCAGCGTCAAGATTTCCTGCCGCTCTGCGGCGGGCAGGCGCGACCCGTCATTCAACAAGGGTAGCAGCGTTTTCAACACGGTCAGGGGCGTCCGCAATTCGTGCGCGATGGCGGATAGAAACGATTGGCGCGTCGCCTCGAACTGTTGCAGCCGCAGCACCTGGGCATGTTCACTCGCAAACAAATGCGCGTTCCGCAGCGCCAGTTCCGCCTCACGCCCCAATGCGCGCAAGAGCAGCCATTCTTCGTCACTGAGCGCCGCGCCGCGCCGCCCGATGACCAAAGCGCCCGGCGCATCGCTCTGCGGCGCCTGCAGTCGGATGCCCGCAACCGATTCCAAATTCTCATCCGCCCACAGACGCGGCAGGGGTTGACGATACGCCGGACCGGCGGTGTACGTTTCTTCTTGCTCCACCCGCCATCCCC
>JAMCRS010000450.1:0-25279 GCA_023380675.1 Chloroflexota bacterium | reverse complement strand
TCGGCGATTTGGATGTCGGTCGCCGCCCCGTCCGCGCCAAAGCCCGCGCGCGGCTTCCAACATCCCAGGGTCGCGTCGCAGAGTAACACCACGCCGGCGTCCGCGTGCAGCAAGCGTCGCGCGCCGTCGAGCAGCGCCGCCCAGGTCTGCGCCAAAGCCCGGCGCGGCTGATTCAGTTGAAAGAACAATTCGTTCAGCGCGGTCAGCTGCGTGACGCGCGCGAGCGCGGCTTGGTGCGCGTCCTCTTCGCGACGGAGCTGTTCGCTGAACGCGATCGCCAGTGCACCGACGAGCAGCAGGATGAACAATTTGCCGACCGTCATATACGCGCCCAGCACGCTCCAGTCGCCGGCTTGATTGAGCGCCGCCGCTGCCACGTGCAGCGCGCCTGCGCTGAACACCCACACCGCCGCGCGCCGCACCGGAAACGCCACCGCGAACTCGACCGCGAGCAGCAGGAACAGCGCAAAGAACGCGCTGTGGTAGCCGCCAACCAGCAAGGTTGCCAACCCCGCCTGCGCCGCGTCGGCGACGAGGATCATGCCGGGACGGTGAGCGGCGAACGGACGCCGCCGCACTGCGTACACCGAAAGAAGCACATTAAAAGCGGTGACCAATCCCCACGCGAGCGGGAAAGGAAGCCACGCCTCGCCGGCAAATCCGCCCAAGAAAGACAGGAGCGCGGCGATCAGAAGAGCTGCCCATCGGAGCGAGAGTAAATAGACGTCCAGATGCGTCGGCGCGTTGGTGCGTGATAGTCCCGAGTCCATTACCCCGTCCTAAACCATAGCCGAAGGTGATTGGCGTTTCGTGTTCCGCCGGTCGCGCAGACGAGCCATCCATGTCGTCGAGCGCGGTAGCCACACCTCGTCCAGATAACGCCGTGTCAGCGCATAGCCCTGCTCAATCAGTTCGTCCGCACGAGTGAAATCCCAAAACATCACCGGCGGCTCAAAGCGCAGTTTGAGGTGATGCACCCGCACGTGATGCGCCGCCGCCAGGCGCAACTCCAGTTCGGTTTGGCGGCGCGCTACCGTATTCAGCAGCTTGCTCGCGAACGGTCCAAAGCCGCGCGCCGCTGTGTCCACCTCGTCGGGCTCGGACAAATCCAAGGCGATGATCTCGGTGGCGCCGCGCGCCAGGGCGGCCTCGATGGGCAGACTGCTCACTGCGCCGCCATCGATCAAAAATTGATCGCCGACCTCCAGCGGATGCACCCACGGCGGAAGCGCGGTGGAAGCCAGCAATCCCTCCAGGACCGATTGGCCGGGCTGTTCGCCGTAGATCACCGCCCGCGCGTGATTCAAATCCGCGGCGACGAGGTACACCGGCACGCGCATCTGCCGAAAGCGCACCTCAGGATCAGGCATCTGCGCGACAAAGAATTCACGCAGGCGCGGATTGGGCTTGACGCCGGCGCGGTTCATAAGCGCCCGCGTCACCACCGAGACCCAATCGGCGGGAAAGAGATGATGCTGGGCGGCCGCGCGCCACGCCTCTTCCAGCCGCGCCGCCTGTTCGCGCGTGGGGTCCAGACCGATGAACGCGGCGTTGAGCGCGCCCGCCGAAGTACCGACGAGCAGATCGGGCTGGATGCCGCGCTCGAACAGCGCGCGCAGCGCGCCGGCTTGCAGCGCGCCGCGCGCGCCGCCGCCGCTGAAGACAAAAGCCAGTCTATGTTGGCGTCCCATTCTCACTTCTCCTGCCTCGGCGCTGCCGGTTCGACGACTGCCGTGCCGTTCGGCCGAACCCCACCTATCAGCGCGCTAGAACAGTGTGCCCCATTCGACCGAGAGTTGGTGGAGTTTCTCCAATTGCTCACGTTACCGGCGCGGCTCGGGACGAGCAAGGGTCAGCCAATCGGCAATCCGCGTCAAACCGGGACGGCCGGCCGCGAAAAATGCCGCGGCGCCAGCCACGCGGACCGACGGCACGAGCCGGGCGTTGGGCATCCGAAACATGTTCGCGCGATCGAACTAGTGCATCTCGATGGCATTTCCACAGCACTCAGTCACACAGCGGCCGCAGCCATCGCACTGGTCATAGTCGAGTACAATCCGGCCGCCCAGCCGCTCCTGTGAGTCTTCGACGTAACTGATCGCTCCGCGTGGGCACGCCGAAATGGCCTTGCAAATATTCTCTTGTGCCGGACACTTGCGTTTGATAATGTGCGGCTTACCATTCAGACGTTGTTCCATCTCAAGTCCTGCCGCGGGCAGCATGCTCCGAGCCCCGGCGCCACCCGCAAACCTCCAGAGGATATCCGACTTGATGCGCGCGCCGACGATCACGACGGCGGCGCGCGCCGAGAATCGGTTTCAAATTGCGGAGACGCGCGACTCCCATGGTGAACAGCAGACGAAGGGATTCAAGAGTTGCACCCGAGCTCCTCCTCTTTCGTTGAGAGAATCGACTTGTCTATGGACCCGATCAAGGGACACTACCGAATGTTCCTCCCCCCGTACCAGTTTGCTCTGCTATTTGATCGGCACGGGATGCTTGGAGAGGTCCGTGTGGCAGAGGGTGCAGGAGGTCGCCTCCTTCACATGAACATTCTGCACCGCGCCGTTTTGACCGTGGCACGCCAGGCAGGTCGTGACGTCCGCCGGCGTCGTGAGCACGCGCTTGAACGTATTGTCGGCCTGGCTGTTCAGCAACTCGGCCGTTCGCTTGGCCACGGAGGCGGCGAGCCACCCGCACCGTTCCGCGCGCTGCGCCGAGTACGCATTAAAGCCGGATTTGTTGCACCATTCGGTGACCGAAGGGTGACAGAGCGGCGAGTTGGAGACCGATGTTTACTTTGGACGGATAGTCAATTTACCTTGCGGCTTGAGACCTTCCAGCAGGGCGTTGGTGGCAGTGCCATCCGTAACGGCGCGCTCATACAACGCCTGTAATTCTTCCCTTGACTCGGGGCTTTGAATGGTCAGGGTGTATTGCAAATCCTCGTAGCCCAAAGGTCGCATGCGTTTCAAAGCGCTGAACTCGATGCCGGCATCGTCGATTTGCAGGCCCATTTCAGCCGCGCTTTTGGTTACGTTGGAAAGGATGCACGCGCCAAAAGATGCCGCCCATTTGTAGCCGACGAACGCGGCGGCGATGAGAAACGGACCCGGCGTGATTTAACCTGCGCGATGCGCTCGGCGAATTGGTTGAGCGAAAGCCAGTTCTGCGCGTCGACAATGCGCACCGCGCAAGACGATCAGACGATTTTGCATTACCGTTTCCATGCCTCGCCGCTCCGCATCCCCGCCAGCGTTCGAACCGTGACGACGAGCCAGAATCCCACGAGCAGAACGAATAACGCGGCGCCGAACGCTTCGATCGCGCCGACCTTCCACGCGCGCGCCAGCGTCAACGTGCCGACGGTGTACGCGCCGAGCGGGAACGTGAATGCCCACCAACCGATGCCAAAGGGCAAACCGCTGGTGCGAAGATATTTTCGGAGCAGCAAGATCGCCGCGGCGAGCCACCAGATGCCAAAGCCCCACAGCGCCAGCGCGCCGATGGACGACAAGGCGTTCACGGCCGGGCTCAACTCGCCCCACTGCGCCGCGCCTGCCTGCGCCATCCGCAACAGCGCGAGACTGCCCACGCCGATCGGACCCAAGCCGATCCACAGCGACGGCGCGTGCGGCGCCGCCGGCAGCGGATGATAGACCAATCGATCGTACAACAGCGACGCGACCATCAGGAAGAGAAAAAAGCCAATCCCCCACGCGGCGTAGCTCGTGACGAGCAAGAGCCGCGCCATTTCCGCGTCGGCGCGCGGCAAGAGTGGCAAAAGCCCCATCGGAATGATGATGTTGACGACCGGCGGGATGAACCAAGCCCCGTTCACGCTCTCCTCGTTCACTCGGGGCGTGACGAACAGGATGTACGCAAAGACGACGCTGATCGCAAAGGCGACGACGGTGCCGATCGACGCCAGAACGGCGACGACGGAAAACACGACATCGGCAGGCAACAGCGCGGGGCCGATGGTTGCGGTCGTTACCGCCAGCACGATCAGGCCGCCGGGAAACGTGCCATACAGTCCGCCGAGGATCGGATGCTGCAAATCTTTCCACGCCGCGTCGGGATGACGTACCCAGCGCCAGACGTACGGAATCCCGAGCGCGATAAAGAGTGCGTAGGCGAGGACTGCAAACGCGATGCCAACGACACGCAGTGGCGCCTGCAGTGCACCGACATTTCCCGGGTTCATGAACGCGCCGACCCCGACGATCGCGGTGCCCATCACCGCACCAAACCAACCGGGATGAAACGAACGCAGTACGCTGGCAGGCGCGGCCGCGTCCAAGGCGGTCAACGTAGTCGAACTGGCTGCTTGTGCCATGATCTTCTCCCTAAAAGTAATTTTGCGCCGGCAAGTCAAAGGCGCGACGAAAGTAGAAAATCCTTGTCTCTTGGCCTTTCGTGGTATTTCATCTCATTCCTGAAGCGCCAACTCACGAACCGACATTGACGGTGTTTCTGTTTCGCTCCACTACAAGCGTTCCTTCAGGGTCGATGCCCCCGATGAGCGTGTTGGTGACGGTGCCCCACTTGACGCACAGGTCGTGCAGTTCGCGCAGTTTCGCTTCGGGTTCTGGGCTGTCCAGCACCAGGCGGTACTCGATCTCGGTCAAGCCGGGCGGTTCGTCGCGGCGCACCGCCGTGATCTCCATCCGCGCCGCGTTCACGCGCAGGCGCATCTTCTGCGATAGACTGTTGACATTCGTCAGGAGACACGCGCCGAGCGATGCCAACAGCGTCTCCGCGGCGTTAAGGCCAGCCGCGCCGCCCCCTTTTTGATATTCAGCGCGAGCGAGTGCCCACGCGTTTCAGCGCGCGCGCGCGTCATCTTCGCGTGTGACTGTCACTCGATACGTCTGCGTCGCGGAAGAACGCTTTTGAACCATGCCCACCCTCCGATCGCCTATGCCGTCGCGGCGGGAACGGCCGCGGGCTTGAGCTGCGTCAACATTTCCACGGCCGCATCCAATTCGGGCAGCGATACCTCTTCGATCCTCCCGGCGTCGCCTAACGCCGCGAGTTCGGCCGCAATCGGCAAGTGCGCGAGAAGCGGCGCGTCCGCGATTTCGTCCGCGTGACTCGGTCCGAACAATTCGTGGCGCGTCCCGCAGGTCGAGCAGACGAACGCCGTCATATTCTCCACGATGCCCAGAATCGGCGTGCTCATCTGGTCCGCCATCCTCCGCGCTTTCCGAACGATCATCGCCGCCAACTCCTGTGGCGTCGTCACGAGGACCATTCCGTCGAGCGGGAGCGACTGCATCACCGTCAACGGCGCATCGGAGGTGCCGGGCGGCAAGTCCACCAACAGATAATCCAGGTCGCCCCAGACCACTTCGTTCCAGAATTGTTCGATGACCTTGCCCACGATGGGACCGCGCCAGATGACCGCCTCGTCTTCGCTCGGCAGCAGCAGGTTGATCGAAACTACTTTGATGCCCAGACCTGTTTTCGGCGGCAAGATTCCCATTACGCTCATTCCCGGCGTGCCGTGCAGACCGAAAAGACGCGGGATGCTCGGCCCCGTCACGTCGGCGTCGAGAATGCCGACGCGATAATTCGCCCGTGCGAGCGCGACGGCCAGCAGCGCGGTGACGGACGATTTTCCGACGCCGCCCTTGCCGCTCGCAATCGCGATCACGCGTCCGATGTGATTGAACGGCGGAGTCGTCGCCTTGGGAATTTGTCCCCCTTGCCCAAGCACGGCGGCGCGCTCTTGTTCGCTCATTGCGCCGAGCGTGACGATGACGTTCTTGACGCCGTGCACTTGCTTGACCGCTTTGCGCGCGTCCTCGGTCAGTTGGTCGCGCAGTGGGCAGTCGGGGATGGTCAGCGCGAGCGTGAACTCCACCCGGCCCTCTTTCACCACCAGGTCGCGAACCATGCCAAGTTCGACGAGGCTGCGATGCAATTCGGGATCCATGACACCGCGCAGCGCGTTGAGGATGTCCGCCTCGGTTGCGTTAGCCATATTTCGATTATCCTTTCGATTCAAAGATACGTTGCGCCGCCGTTTCATCCACCCGGCATTCCGGCTGGATGAGCACATCAAACGGGTTGACGCTCACGCCGTCCACCAATATCCCCGGCGAGGCGCGCAAATCGTGCTGCGCCACCAGCGCCTGCCCTTCGGCTGATTCCAATTGGACACGCGTGAACGCAATCCCGCGCGATTCGAGATACTCGATGACCTTGCGGCTGCGGCGGCAGTTCCGCGCCGGCAAAATCGTGAGGGTGGGTTGAGCCATATCATGCGAGTCCCAGCACGAGCAGTCCGCCCCACAGCGCGATGCCGCCAGCGAACACCCACACGATGTCGAGTTTGAACCAGCGCACCGCGACGAACGCCGCGGCGGCAAGTACGATTGCCGCCGGTGTGGTCAGCGCGACGCCGCCCAACTGCAAAAGCACCACTGCGAGCAAACCGACGAAGGACGCCAGCACGCCTGCCAGCGCACCGCGCACCGCCTGCAAATTCCGCACGCGTACGAATACCTCTGTAAACACGAGTGTCATCGCGAACGACGGCGAAAAGATCGCGAAGGTCGCGAGCGCTGCACCCGGAACCCCGCCCATCTTGTACCCGATGAACGCGGCGGTGATGAGAAACGGTCCGGGGGTGATCTGCCCCAGCGCGATGCCGTCGGCAAATTGATTCAGCGTCAGCCAATGTCTGGCGTCCACCACGTCCGCTTGGACCAGCGGAATGATCGTCGTCCCGTTGCCGAACGCGACCGCGCCGATTTTGAAGAGCGCCAGCGACAACGCGCCCACGTCCGAACCGAGCGACCCGGCAAACGCGGCGACCGCCAGCACCGCGACGATCACCGCGCCGATGCCGATCCAGCGTGTGCGCGCGATCGGCGCGGCGGCGTGCGGCCGGCTTGCGCCGTTTGACTTGCCCGCGCCCGCCGCAGGGCGGATGAGCCACGCGCCGAGCGCGAGCGCGACGAGCACGATCAAGATCGCGTTCGCCTTGAACAGCAGCGCGGCAAACGCCAACAACGCGATCACGGCTTGGACGCGGCTTTGAATATTGCGCGCACCGAAATCGACCGTGACGTTGAAGAGGACGCCGATCACCAGCGCTTCCAGGCCCAGGAACAGCGGATGCACCCAGGGCAGGCTGCCCGCGGCAAAGTAGAACGCGGAGAGGATGAGCATCAAGACAAACGAAGGCAGAATAAAGCCAGTCGTGGCCAGGATCGCGCCCGGGACGCCGCGCAGTTTGTAGCCGACGTAGGCGGTGAAATCCACCATGATCGGTCCGGGGTAGAGTTGTACCAGCGCGAGCCCCTCGTTCATTTCCTCTTCGCTCAACCAGTGATTGTCCATCACCAGCGCTTTGAGTTTTTGCAGGATCGCCATCCCAAAAGCGGTCAAGCCGACTTGCAGATATGCCAGCAGAATCGTCCACAAAGAAACGTGGGGATCTGCGCCGGCCGCCTCGGGAACAACCGTGGTTGAATTAACAGGATTCATGTCGACTCTCGTGTGAGCGGCCGCGCGTTCGGGCAAGACGCGCGGCCGCTCACATCTCAACTCAGACTTTCTCCGCGCACGGCGTGCACACGATCTTGCCGTGCTTGACGCGCGCGTACCGCTCGACCGTCACTTCGCCGCACTCGGCGCAAAGGATCGTATCGAACGCGTGCGGCGCCATCGGCGGGACCGGCACCTGCTGGATCGGCTCAACCTTGAACAGCACGTCCGTCCTCTCGCTCAATACCTTGTCAATCAACGGCTCGACCAGTTTGGCGTCCACCTGCGACGCCGGCACGCCCTTTTTGCGGTGCTCGATAAATTCGGATTGCTGACTTCGCCGCATCGCTTCGGGCGTAGCGACCACGCGCACGCGGCGTCCCGTCTTGTTGTCGATCAGCGTCAAGCCGAACTTGCCGTAACCCAGACTGCGGATGTTGCCCTTGCCGAACGTGCAACCCGTCGCCACCTGCACACCATCGGCGAAACAGGTCGAGCAGTGATTCTTGTCAATCTCGACGAACGCGGTGAGTTGTCCATCGGGCGCGTGCTGAACGCCCAGCGCTTCCATGGCCGCGAGTCCGGCGCGCAAGCCGAGCGGCATCGCGGGGCATTTGTGTCCGTGGAGTGCCAGACCGACCTTGTACAGTTCATCATTCCGATCCATTTTCTTCTCCTTGATATCAGCGCTCAATCAGCGCGGTTTTTTCATAGCTCGAGCAGGGAATACAAACAGGTTTTCCGTCTTTCATCCGCACGTAGCGGTCGAAAACGTACTCGCCGCACACGCTGCATTTCGTCTTGTTGAACGAACCCTTGACGGGCGTGAACTTGAAATCGGGCTTGGCTTCCACCTTGAAGATGGCGTCGTCGGGCTGGTCATAAACCCACTGAATGACCTCTCGTCGCACGTCCAGTGGAATCTGCGATGGCTCGATCCCTTTCTTGCGATAGACAAAGAACTCAAACTTGCTCATCGCGTCGACGAAATCAGGCAAGAGCGAGTAGCGCACCGCGCCCTTCTTCGGGTGATAGAACGTCGCCGCCAGTTTGCCGTAGAAGGTCTTGGCGAACATGACCTTGCCGTAGGTGGCGCCCGTGGCGATCTGCATCCCGTCCATCATGCAGGTCTGCGGATGCCCTTCACCGAGTTCAGGAAAGATGAAGAACCCGTGGTCGGCCTCTTTCTCAGCCCCCAGATATTCGAGCGCCAACTTACCCATACGGTAGCCAATCGGCATAAAGGGACACTCGTGCGCGTGAAACTCGAAAGCCCATTCGGGGGGAACATGTTGCGTTGTCATTTTGCATCTCCTTTTGTGTGGTCTCTTTTGTTCACCGCACCACCAGCACCGGGCAGGGGGCGCGCTTGGTAACGTTCTCGACGGTGCTTCCAAACATCAATTCATCCAGACTCCGTTTTCCATGCGAGCCCATCACAATCACGTCGCTGCCCAACTCCTGAGCCACGTGAACAATTTCCTCCCAGGGCTTGCCAACCCGCAGGTAAAACGTGATTGCCACTCCTCCCTCGCGCAGGAACTCCGCCTCGCGGGATAGATGATCACGCACGCGATCTTCATATTGCTTCTCCAATTGCTGTTCCACCGCCTCGACCTGTTTCGCACTGGCAAAAGGAACGGGCATGTCGAGCAAGTCGAAAGGGAGGTCTTCCGGATCCACCACGGTCAGCACGTCTATCGAGCCGTGGGAACACTGGGCGCAGTCACGCGCCTGCTGACCCGCATCACGCGCATGCGATGAAAAATCGGTTGCCCATAAGATTTTCTGGAACATCGCGCATCTCCTTGGTCAAATCGCCCGGCCGCCGTGCGCGCAGAGGTCACAGCAAAAGCTTCCCGTGTGCGCTTCGCGGCGCATGCATTATGACGAGGCAGTGGCAGGCGTCACCGCCTCGCGCCGTTGGTCGTAATAGGCGCGCACCCGCGGCGCTAGCTTCAAATAACTCACCATCAACAGCGTCTGGATGATCGGCATCGTCGCCGCCGGCACGGCGACGAGCGGCGAGAACGCCATCGTCGCAATCGCAATGGCCGTGCTGTTGTTGGAACTGGAACTGGCAAACGCAACCGCCATGTGATCCCGGTACGATAACCCCAATCGCCGATTCAGCCACGTTTGCAGCACCAGAGACAGCAAGACGTAGAGCGTGCTGGGCACCAGTAGGAGCAAGACCACCTGATATTTGCTCACGATCATCGTCGCCTTGCCGAAAAAGATCAGGAAGATGATCCCAAACATCGCCAGCAGCGAGATCGAAGGAAAGAACGGTTGAAACTGCTGAAACTTTTTCTCGCCCAGCCAGTGCACCAACATTAGGCGCGTGAGGTATCCCAGGATCATCGGCGCAATCAAGACCGTCAGGATCGTCGTCACCATTTCCTGAATCGGTACGGGTACCGCGTAATGCGACGCAAACAGAGTCATCCAAACCGGAACCGAAAACACCGCGATGACGAAGCTCAGCGCGACCGCCACGGTCGCCAGTTCGACGTTCGCCCCCGACAGGCCGGCGTAGCCGACTGCCATGCTGGAACACGGCACGACCATCACGAGCAGAAAGCCCAACGCGATCAGCGGGTCGCTCAGAAACGATTTCGCCAGCACGAAACCCAAAAGCGGTGTCCAGACGAAATTGTAGACCATTGCCAGCGACAGCCCTTTGGCATTCCTGCTCGCTCTGAGCAGCGACTCGATCTTGAGATTGACCATCATCGGGTAGATCACGAAAAAGACCGCGAGCGTGGTCAACGTGCTTACGCCGCTTTGGTTCGCTTGCGTCCACGCCGCGCTCGGATAGCCAATCACCAGTCCCGCCCCGATAGCGAGCACAACGTAGACCAACATCCATCTGTTCAGATGTTCTTGTATTGCCTTCACTGCAATCCTCCGGAGATTTTAATCGGACCAGATCGCGTGCTTGAGGTCCGGGTCCGGCGGCGAATCTTCCGTACAGTTCCCCCGCCCACAGGCGCAACCGAAATGGGGCGCCGGCGAGTGGCTGCAGCAATGAAACATTTCTTCACCTCGTTGCCGAACGGCATCGTGCTATATTCAATATATTACATGCAGTGCTGGAGGCAAGGTGACACCCTCACCGCACCAAATCCAAGATCATCTTAGCCGCGATGAGCCACAGCAAGATGCCAATCATCATTTTCAATTGCGTGGACGATATTTTCGTCTTCATCAACTGCGCGCCGATGATCGAGCCAACGGCCGCCATCACCGCAGTGATGCCGATGAAGAGCGGGTCAATCCCGCCCAGCGAGGCGTGTCCCAGGAACCCCGAGAACGACGAGAACACGACGACAAGCGCGGTTGTGCCCGAGGCCACTTTTGCGTCTAGTCCGAGCCAGTTCAAGACGGGCACGATGAAATTCCCGCCGCCGACCCCAAGCAATCCGCCGAGAAATCCAGCGACGCCGCCAACGCCCACACCTGCGCTCACTTCGACAGTCCGACTCAATTCGTGATCCCGTTTCTTGGGTTTGAAGAACAGCATCATGAATCCCGCGAACACAAGAAACGCGGCGAACATTCCGAGCAGCAAATTCTTGTCCACCTGGGGCGTCAAGCGCGCACCGAGCGGCGAAAGAATCACTGCCATCACCCCCACCGGCAGGCCGACGCGCCAGTTGATCAGCCCCGCGCGCCAGTAGGCGATCGCCGCGAACGAAAGACTGACGGCATTGAGCAAAAGTGCGGTCGGCGTCGCCTGCGCGAGAGGTACGCCGAGGTAGTAGAAGAAAGGGACGAACAAGAACGCGGCGCCCAAGCCGGCCATCGCGAGCAAGCCGGAGAACACCAACACGATCGCAGCACTGACCAGGTAAAGCATCTCGAATTTCCTCCTAACTTTTCCGCCGTTAATATGTCCTCGCCTCAAGCGGGCGCCAAGCCGGTCACCGGCGCGCGCCCGCGCAAATAGCGATAGAACAGACTGGCGGTGAGCATCTGCAAGATCATCGCCAGTGCGACCGGCAAACCGACGAGCGGCGAAAAACTCGCAAACGCCAGCCCGACGGCGATGGGGAGATTTTTCCTTCCCGACGCGTAGGTCACCGCGATGTTTTGTTCGGTCCGAAACAGCCGTTGACCCAACCCGTAGGGCACGAGAAACCCAAGTGGAAAGATCAAGACGATCGCCACTAGCAACGCAGGCACCGCTGCCCAGCGCGCGACGATGAGGGGCACGTTGACGTTGCACGCCGCGAACATCAACAGCACTGCGGTCAGCGCAGATAACGCCGGCAGCAACGGCAGATACGGCTTGACATTGCCTAGCGCATCCGCCCACCAACGAATCAGAATACCCAACGCAAGCGGAACGAGCAGGATGACGGCGAGTTGCTGAAACATGCCCCAGGCATCCACCGCCACGCTCGAGCCGGCGAGAAGCGCCATGAGCAGCGGGATCAGGAATGGACCGAGCACCATAGTCAACGCATTGATGGCCATGCCCAACGGCACGTCCCCTTTGAGCAGCGCGGTCCAGACCGCCGCCATCCCTGCACAGGGCACTACGCCGACCAGGATTACCCCCGTCGCCAATTGCGGGTCACCCACCAATGAACGCGCCAAGACCCAACACACCAGGGGCATGTACGCGAAATTCAGCAGAACCCCGGCGAAGACCGCGGCCGGTTGGCGTGTGACCAGAACAAACTGGCGCGGCGTGATCGTCATGCTGATGAACAAGATCATCAGGAAAGTCAGCGCCTGCGAGTAGGACTGGAGCGCCTTGCCGGGCGTTGTCGTTAGCAGCCCCAAGCCCAGCGCGACGATGACGGTAGTCAGAATGATCACCTGATACTCCGCGCGTACCCATTCCGCCCAAGCCAGTATCCGCTTCATCGGTTAACCTCGTCCGCAGCAACTGCCGCCCGCGTTCGGCGCGGATGTCTCACCCCTGTGCGAAATCAGCATGAGCGTTTCGAAGACTCGCTGCACCTGGTCGCCGTCGCAGTTCGGACAACGCGGCGCGAGTCCCTTCTCTTTTTGCGCGAGGGTCGCGAACACCTCGAACCTGGCTTTGCATTGCGTACATTCAAATTCGTAGAACGGCATCGTCATGGCTCCTTTGCTTAGATGAACCCAGTTATCCAACCCCACAGCGTAAAACCGCCCGCCCCGATGAACGCGACCGCGGCGACTTGAAGCGGTATGCCGATGTTCACATCGCCCGCGGTCTTGGCATCCTTCGTCGCTTGACTCAGCGCGGTGAATACACTCAATGCAATCAATCCCCCGCCAAACAACAGTCCGATGATGAGCAACTGCCACGTTTTGTTTTTCGATTTGGCGCGTGTGATGTGCTTTTGTGGTCTGCTCATTTGCCATCCTTGGTCTGCAAAGCTCCGACAGCCAATGGCGCGTTCTGCGAGACGCCCGCGAACAAATCCAACTCGTCATTCATCCCGCCCCCGTGCGAACGCGCCAGGCGAAAATACTCGTGACATTCCAGATTCGATGCGTCCACAGACGGCGGCGATTGACTGCCATGACACTGCATCGCGTGCGCCTTGGCCTGCAAATCCAGTCCCACGTCAATCGTCGCGACGGGTCCGCCCATCACCTCACGCGAGGGCGGCACGCCGCACGCCTGTTGCGTCGCGCTCGACGGCGCGACATAGTACAATTTCTGCCCTCCGCCCCCTTCGGCGAACGCCGCCGTCACCCAACGCGAGACGGCGACGTGATCCGCGTGTCCGGAAATTCCTTCGGGACCGAACGTGATAACGACCTGCGGCTTGATTTCGCGCAACAGCGCGACGAGGCGCGCGACCGCTTCTTGTTCGTCCGCGCCTGCGAGTTCGCCATCGCGGTAGCCGAGAAAACGCACCGCGCGCGCGCCGAGCGCAGTCCCCGCCGCGCGCAACTCGCGCTCCCGCACCGCGCCCGCCGCCTCTGGCGCGAGACCTGGGATACCCAACTCGCCTCGTGTTGCCGAAACAAGCGTCACGTCTGCGCCTTCGCGCGCGTAGCGCGCCAGCGTCCCGCCCGCCGCGTTCGATTCGTCGTCGGGATGAGCGAAGATGGCAAGGAGTGTCTGCGTCATTATGCTCCCACCGAACCGCTCGATGCAGGACACACCACGGTGCCTTGCCCACAATTCGTCGTCTCGAATTGGATCGTCGTGTGCTGAATCTTGAAGCGCTCCGCGAGCGCTTGCTTGAGCATGCTCATCTGCACCGTCGTCGCTTCGCACCCCGTATTGGCGACCCGCACGTGCGCGCTCAGCGCGGGATAACCCGAGCAAATGCTCCACAGGTGCAAGTCGTGCACGTCCTCCACGCCCGCCACCTTGCCCATCGTTTGCGCCACATCGCCGATAGCGATCCCCTCGGGCGTCCCCTCGAACAAAATGTGCACGGAAGAGCGCAGCACGCGCCACGAACCAACCAGGATGATCACGCCGATGAACGCGCTGATCAGCGGATCAATCGCGTACCAGCCCGTTGCCAGCATCACTACGCCGCCGACGATGACGCCGATCGACGCCAGCGCGTCGCCGAGGACGTGCAGGAACGCGCTGTGCGTATTCAAATCGGCGTGATCCTCGTGGAGCAAGCGTGCCGTGGCAAGGCTCGCGACAAGCCCGATCGTCGCAATAATGAGCATCTCTTCGCTGTGAATCGGCTCGGGATTCTGAATGCGTCCCCAGGCTTCGAAGAAAATGGCGACGGTAATACCAAGCAGCGTGACGCCGTTCGCCAGCGCGGCGAACACTTCGAGCCGATGCCAGCCGTAGGTGTGGCGGTCGTCCGGGGGAAGCGCGGCGACGCGCAGCGCGATGTAACTGAGCGCGAGCGCAAACACGTCGAGAAACACGTGCGCCGAATCGCTCAAAAGCGCCAGACTGCCGGTCCACCACCCGCCGGCGAGCTCCACCAGAAAGACGAGGAGCGAAATGCCCAGCGCCACGACAAAACGTTTTTCCAACTGTGGATTCGAATGATTCATTGAGGTCTCCCAGAGCCGAGGCTGCCGTGCAAGCGGGCGGGGGCGCAGCGAACATTCCTGCGCCCTCGACGCGCTCCCGGTTCATCCGGCGACTTGTACCGGCTGCCTTTCCTTTTACTTCTCGGTCTTTGGCAAGAATTGCTCGATGGCGTCCATCGCATGCGCGGAGTACATCGCGGCAGGGCCACCGCCCATCAGGATCGCGACGCCAATCGTCTCGATCATCTCGGCGCGCGTCGCGCCGGCGGCCACCGCGTCGTGCACGTGATAGGCGATACAGCCGTCACAGCGCACGCTGATGGCAATTGCCAGCGCCATCAGTTCCTTGGTCTTTGCGCTGAGCGCACCGTCGGCCACCGCGGTCTTGTGCAGCCGACCAAAACCGGTCATCGGTCCGGGCAGCTCCGTCCCCAGTTGCGCCAATCGTTCTGCCAAATGTTTGTGATACTCGATATAATTGGTTGTCATAGTTCGCCTTTCATCGCACCGTCTAATGCAACCGCTCGACGTGGTCCACGAGCGCCCCCGCGAGGTACGCCTTCACCGCATCGTCAATCTTGGGAAGGTCGGTAACGACGGGGCGGATGCCCGCGGCCTGCATCGAATCGTACGCGCCGGCGCCCACACCTGCACTTGCGGTGCAAGTGTGCCCCGCGCGAGCAAGACCTGGCAATCGGCGATCGCCGCCACCATCTGGGAGTGTCGCGACTGCGCCGTCGGATCGTAGCCATGCCCGCGCGGATCGTTTCCTTCCGCGTGCGTTTCGCCGCCGAACTGCGCGTGTCCCATCTTCTCGCGCGTCTCCCGAGCGACGATCCGATTGTTCTCGACCGTGACGACGACATAGTACGCCGCGCGACCGAAATGCTGGCTGATGGTCACACCATCATCCGAGACTGCTGCGACACTTGCACCGCACGCAAGTGCAGGTGTCTTCATTTTCAATTCCTCCCTATGCTGATTTTCTCAAATCTCACACGGCGCCTTCTACAAACTCGATGCGGCTCTCCGCCGGCAGAAACAATCCCATCTCTACTTCGACCGCTTTAAGGATCGCGGCGGGAACGATGCAACTGCTGCGGCACAGATGCTCGGCCGCGAGGCGGCACGTCCGCGATTCGTCGCGCGGGATGCTCATCTCGCTGGCCACGTCTAACTCGGTCAACGCCTCTGCCAACTTCTGCACGTGCTCACACGTCGTGTCGAACGTGAGACGCACGTGGGTCATATCGCTTCGCCGCGCCGCAATCGTCGTCTCTTTGTCGCACACCCCCGCGCGCACCCAGACCACGGCCATGGTTGCCTCCTCGACTATGCAGGGACGGGCGCGTCCACATACACGGCGGCTTCACACATGTGCCTCTCCCCGTTGGAGCCTCTCCGCGTCGTCGTCGACGCAAAGACGCCCTCGCGCACGCGTGTGTCTCTCTAAACGCGCGCTCCGGCCGCCGTGCTTTCTCACGCGGGCGTTTCTTCTTTCAGCGCAACGTCGAACTGGGCTTGATTCGCCGCGAGCTCGTCTTTCACCCGGCGAAGCACGTGCTGTCGCTTGACGAGCGCGCGAATGTACCCGGCCGAAGGAAATTCGATAGCGTCTTGGGTGCACGTGGTCGCGCAGGTCGTACAGCCGACCATGCACATCTGCGGCGAAGTCACTACCGGAAGTTTCTTTTGGTAGTCGAACGAGTACACTTTGCGTCCACACGAGGTGGCGCACAACCCACATCCGATACACCGGTCGGCGACGACCTTGGGTGCCCACGCTATCTCGGAACGGGGGACGTTGTGCCACTGCATATTGTTGCTGTTACTCATTTCGTCCTTGATTCTGCTTCTTTGCGTAGAAGTTTGCATACTCGCGCCCGAGCGCCGCGCGATAGATCGGTTCGTCTTTATTCGGCACATAGTTCTTCGCCGCGACCCTCTTCAAGAGTTCATCTTGCACCGAGGTGTCCGGTGGACGCCCCAGTGTGTACAGTTGCTCAAGAATCTGGTTCAGCGCAACCAAGCCGATGATGCGCCCATCGCCGAACAGGTCGACCTGTACGATTTCCTCACGCGGTCCGCCGCAGCATTGCGATTGACGCCACATTTCCATACACACCCCCGTCACATTACCAAGTTGAACAGATAGCCCGTGAGGATAATCGCAATTCCGACTACGCCGACGAACACGGCGATCAACTGCGGCTTGAGGACGCGTCTTAAAATTATCGTTTCGGGCAAGCTCAAGCCGATGACGGACATCATGAACGCCAGCACGGTGCCAAGCGATGCGCCTTTTTCCATCAACGCCGAGACGATCGGGATGATGCCGGCCGCGTTCGAGTACAGCGGTATCCCAACCAGCACAGCTGCCGGCACCGACCACCACGCCGACTTGCCCATCAAGCCGACGAGCGCGTCGGTGGGCACGTAGCCGTGAATCCCCGCTCCGACGGCAATTCCGATGACGACGTACAGCCATACCTTTCCGACGATGTCTCTTACTGCATCCAGTCCGCGTGCGATGCGGTCGTCCCAGGTCAACTTGCCGGATTCGTCTTGGGCGGCCGTGAACTGAATCTGCCAGACAAAATCTTCAACCCAACGTTCCAGCCCCAGGCGCCCGATGATCGCCCCCGCGATGATCGCAATCGTCAAGCCGGAGCCAATGTACAATGCGGCGACCTGCCAGCCGAACAAGCCGAATAACAAAACGAGGGCGACTTCGTTGATGACGGGTGCGGCGATGAGAAATGAGAAGGTGACGCCGAGCGGGATGCCTGATTCGACAAAGCCGATGAAGAGCGGCACCGCGCTGCACGAACAGAACGGCGTAACGATGCCGAGCATCGCCGCCAGCACGTTGCCGACCCCAACTCGCTTGCCACCGAGGAGCTGCCGCGTGCGCTCCGCACTGAAGAACGTGCGGACGAGGGTAATGAGGAAGATCATCCCGCCGAGCAGCAGCAAGATCTTGGGAACGTCCAGGAGAAAGAACGCGACTGCGTCGCCAAGGTGCGAGCCGCGTGCCAATCCCAGCATGTCGTAGGCGAGATACTCGGTGAAGGGTTGCAGGAACGTATAGGCGATGTACCACGCGATCGCCGCTAGGCCCAGCGTAAGATAGCTGCGCGAGGTCGCTCGCGGCGTTGTGTGAACGACAGTTTCCATGGCATTCCTCTTGATTCAAATTTCTGAATGTAATCCGACCTGAACAAGCCCCGCTCGTGGGGGCGGGGCTCCTGACTATTTTCCGGCCGCGGCAGCCTGAACGACCGGCCCGCGGAACCACGCTTTCTTGATCCACAGTGCGACGTAGACCAGGCTGATCAGCACCGGCACTTCGATCAACGGACCGATGACGGCGGACAACGCTTCTTGCGAGGCGATGCCGAAGGTACCGACCGCGACGGCGATCGCCAATTCAAAGTTGTTGCTCGCGGCCGTGAACGATTGGGTTGCCGCGAGCTCGTACGGAAACTTGCGCCACCGCGAGATCGCGAACGACGCAAAGAACATGATGACGAAATACACCAGGAGCGGAAGGGCGACGCGCAGCACGTCGAGCGGTGTGGCGAGAATCTTGTCCCCCTGCATAGAGAACATGACGACGATTGTGAAGAGCAGGCCGATCATCGCGGTCGGTCCCAAGCGCGGCATCAAGCGCGTTTCGTACCATTCCGCGCCGCGCGTACGGAGGAAATAGAACCGGGTGATGATCCCCGCCGCCAAGGGGATCCCGAGAAAGATCAACACGCTCGTGGCAATGTCGCCCATTCCGATATTGACGGCGGTCCCGGCCATGCCGAACCAGCCGGGCACGACGACGAGGAACAGGTAGGCCAGCGGCGAGTACATGACGATTTGGAAAATGCTGTTGAGCGCGACGAGCACGGCGCAGTACTCACTGTCGCCGCCGGCGAGCATGTTCCAGATCAGGACCATAGCGATGCAGCGGGCCAGTCCCACGATGATGAGTCCGGCGCGAAAGTGCGGCAGGTCAGGGAGAAACGTCCAGGCGAGGACAAACATGATGATGGGGCCGACGATCCAGTTGAGCGCGAGCGAAACTCCGAACTGCTCCCACGCCTGTGCGACCTTGCCCAGTTCCTCGTACTTGACCTTGGCGAGCACGGGATACATCATCCACAGCAAGCCGACGGCGATCGGGAACGACACCGTGCCGATGGAGAGCGCATTGAACGCGTCCTTGATGACCGGCACGACCGCGCCCAAGACCACACCCAGCGCCATCGCCGCAAATATCCATATCGGCAAGAAGCGGTCCAAGAGTGAAAGCCGCTGGAACACATTTTCTTGAGATTGTGCGACTGTCTGAGCCATCGAGTACTCCCCCTTGTGAGTTGCCGTCCTGCGATCGTTTCGTTCCAGAATCCGCGCTAGGTTATCGACTGCTAATCACTGATTACTAATCACTACTCCCGTTGCACCAGCGCATTGGTAACCCAGGTCGTCACTTCGGCTTCGCTGGGGATGCGTCCAGCGCACACGAGTTTCTCGTCGATGACGAGACCGGGCGTCGCCAGAATCGGATACGCCATGATCTCTTTCGTCTCCGTGACTTTCTGGAAGATGGCATCCACGCTCAGAGTCGCCACCACTTTTTTGGTGAGCTGTTCTACCTTCTGGCAATTCGCGCACCCGGAGCCGAGGATTTTGATCGTAAGCAAGGTTCCTCCTTTGGGAATTATCGAATGGCTGGCTGTTATTCGATGCTGATCTCTGGCTCGATAACGACTTGGCTCTTGACCGAGTTCGCGACCAGGGAGTACTTTTGCGCCGATTGCAGCGCGCGCTGGATACGGTTTTCGTCGCATGCCTTGACGTGAATTTTCGGATGCAGCACGATTTGCGTGAACAGCTCCGTACGGTCGAGCTCGATGATCTTGGTCCCTTCGGCGTCGCATTCGTACGAAACGAGCGGGACCTTGAAGCGTTCGCAAGCCCACAGGAACATCATCATGATGCACGTGTTCGCCGCCGCGACGAACGCGTCTTCGGGTGTCATCACGCCCGCGTGTCCATGCGCGTCGGGCGGCGCCGAGAAATCCATCTCCGCGCCGTTGCCGCAGACGAGGCGTCCCCAGTGTTCGTTTTTCCAGGTCACCGTCGTATGATACTTGTAGGTGGTCGGCATTACTTACAGCGCTCCTTCCAACAATGTCTGCAATTTCTCGCGTTTCTCTCGATACGCGTCGGTGAACAGCGGCGCGCACTGCTCCGGTTCCGCTTCGCCCGCGGTCACCTTGAGCGCGAACGTGAAACAGGTCGCCTGACCGCACGCCCCGCAATTCGTGGCGGGCAAGAGTTTGTACACGTCCATCGGCTTGAGCCGGCGGCGCATTTCGACGCTCGGCGTGATCTCGGCGCGGCGTTCCCACGTGCGGCTGACGAGGTCCACAACGCGCTGAACCTCGGTCGCGGCGGCATCCTTGTCGCTCAAGTTGCTGATCGCGATCTCGCGCGGGCGAAGCGCGATCGCATGGCCGCCCATCCGCCAGGTCAGCGCGCGCGCGGCGTGATTATAGATCGCACCTTTGAGCGTCGTGTTGAGGTACGGCAGCGCCTCGCCGATGTCGTCTTCGAGTGCGGCTTTGACGCTCCAACGTTCCGCGCCCGGCTCGCACGGCGGCGAGAAAACGTCCAGCGTGTAACTTGGATGCAACTCACGCCTCCGGCTTTTCCAACGGGGCAACAAATGCGCTGTACGCACGGTCGATCGCGTCGCGATACGCCGATTCAAGGTCGGCGGGAATCGCGTTGTAAACCTTTACCGCGTCGAACACATGCTCGGGCGGTTTGCCCTCCTTGCGGGACTCTTCGAGTATCAACGGTAGAGCGACGATCTCCCGCTCTTTGCCTGCGATCTTGAGGCGCATGACGGGAATGCCCGAGCCGCAGCTGCACGCGGCGGTGACCGCATCGCTTTCGGCGACAGCGGCGGCGGATTGTTCGGTGGCTGGCGCGGGCGAGACACCCAGGATCTCGTCGACTTGCCGCGCGATTTCCTGTGCGAGCGCATCCACCGCGGCTTTGTCCGCCCCGTCCATATGCCTCCGCGCACGCGGCGCAGCGAGGCCCCGCGCCGCGAGGAACTCGGGAATGACGATGCTTGCCGTCGGCGCCGCGCTGTATTTTTCGGTTGCGAGCGCGGCGCAGCGCTTGCCGCAGCCATCGATCGCGATCGTCGGATAGAAACGACCGAACGCGCGTTCCTTGTCATCACCTGCGAGAAAGAGCGGCAAGCACAGTGTCACGGTCTCATTCGGCCGCACTCGCTCTAACACTTGCAGCGCCGCAACGCGCGAGAGCGTGCCTTCGGGTAACTCCTCCCCGCTGCAACTGATCAAACCTACTTTTTTCTTCGGCAGAATCGGCATGGCTATTTCGTCCCTTTGCTCTCTGTGTCCCCCGTGGTTAACGCGTCCACCTTCGCCGCGATTTCCTCCGCGAGAATCCGCGCCATCTCGCGCCCGTTTTGGCCCAGCTCGCTCACCGAACGCACCTTCAATTCCCGATGCGCGCGGTATACGTCGTAAACGCGAAATTCCGCTGCCGGTTTGCCGCCGGCGGCTTCGACGTTGACCTTGGCGCACGCAGACGGACAGCCGTCAATAGTAATCGTCGGATTGGCGCGCACCTGCTCTTGTGCCTCTGCGTCGCCCAGCGTGAGGAGCGAAAGGCACACCGTGTCGGTTGCGTCGGCCCGCATCTCCTCGACGATCTGAAACATCGCCTCGCGCCCGACGCTCCCGTACGCCTTGCCGATGCCGCTGCACGGCACAATCATCACGCGTTTCTGCGTGGGATCTGTCATTTCTCGCGCTCCATTTCCGCGCGCGCTTTCATCTGCGGTAAGTAGGATTCCGCATCAAGCAGCGCGTCGTAATCGGTCACGTTCGTCGGCTTTACTTCCACCAGCCAGCCCGCGCCGTATGGATCGCGGTTGACAAGTTCGGGATGGTCAATAAGCGCATCGTTCACCGCGACGATTCGGCCTGCGATGGGGGATGCGATGACCAAGTCGACCTTGATCGTCTCCAGCGCGGCAAGTTCGTCGTTCGCGGCGATGTCTGTTCCGATTGCTTTCAGATTCACGAATGCGATATCGCCCGATTTCTGCTGAAGAAAATCAGTCAAGCCGACGCGTACGCGATCACCTTCGTGTTTGCCCCACACATCCGCGTCGTTGTAGCGATAGTCACGCGCGACGCGAAAGACGAATTTATCGACAGCCACTTGAATCAACTGCATACTCTTCCTTTCCAGGAAAAGAAGCGGGATGAAGTGCCACAGTGAGCCGACTCCCCCATCCCGCAGTCACACCTGCACTGACGTGACCGCAGGTGCCGGTGTCACGGGAATTTTGATTTCGTTCTCACGCTGACGCGGGCGTTGCCGTCGCCTCGCGTATCCATTCTACAATCTGCGCCTGGGTCGGCAGTTCCTTGCCGCCCGACCAGATCAACTGCCCGTCGATTGCAAGTCCGGGCGGATCACCCGTCATCAGGCGTTCCATCTCCCGCGGCGTCGTGACCTTCTCGACCCGCGTGTCACGACGGCCGAGCTCCGTGAGGGTCTTCATCACGAGCATTTCGAGTTTCAGACAGTTGGCACAACTCGGACCGAGGACCTGGATCTCCATCGATTTCCTCCTTCCCGTTGTCCGGCTGTTTCACATTTCGGACACGGACACGCCGCGATCACTTTCGCTTCCGAAGTGATGCTCTTTGCCCCCGTGAGCTTGTTCACGGCATCCAAGACATCGATCACGCCTGGGTTCTTGATGCGATAATATACCCTCAAGCCATCCTTGCGGTCTGCAATCAGCCCGGCCTGACGAAGAAACATCAATTGCTGAGAGACGTACGCCTGGCGCTGGTGCAAGAGCGCGGTGAGATGACAGACGCACTCCTCGTCCTCCGAGAGCGCGGTGAGGATTCTAAGCCGCGCGGGGTGCGCGATTGCCTTCATCAGATTCGCGTTTAGGCGGTAGGTATCCATCCAGTCCCTCTCATTCTCAATTCAGTTTCTTGAATATAGTCTAACACCGCAAAGTCAAAATTGGGTCTCAGTTTGGTTCAAGTTGAGCGCGGGGGGACGGGCACGCCTTGTTCAATCAGCCAGGCCTGGATCTGCACATCAATTTGATCGTATCTCCCCTGCAACGAACGACCCCACCGAGCCGACTCTTCGGTGTGTTACTTCGATTCTATCTCGAACGAGTCCAGGAATCGGACCCCTTGTTGCGCCATCACGCTCACTCCCGCCGTACAGCCGAACACGATATCCCCACCGGGGGTCAAACGACAAGAGCAGTCAGTTCAACGTCCGTTGAAGTATTCGGGCAAAAAACTAATGCCGTGTGGCAATCGATCTTTCGGAAATCAACCGCGGCCCACAGGTCGGCTGCCGGGGTTGAATGCGCCGCGGATCGAGGAACGCGTCGAGTCGTTCTCGCAGTTGAATCAGCGAACCGCGGTCGATCGAATAATAGATCCATCGGGCGTCAACCGGATCGCGTTCGGCAGCGACCAACCCGGCGTCGCGCAGTACTTTGAGGTGATGCGAGATCAGGTTCATCGGCATCTTGAGCTGATCGCCCAGCTCGCAGTTGCACTGCACGCCCTGCATCAAGAGGTCGAAGATGGCCAGGCGCGACGGATCGCCTAGAACTCTCAAGAGGGAGGCAAAATTCGTCACGTCTGCGCTTGCCATTCTGACACACCTTTCCTGCGGAATTATTTCAACCTACGTTGAATTATATCGTCTACGCGCGAAAATGTCAACTCTCGATGGCGCCGGGGTGGAGTTCAGTTTGGGGGTGGATTTGTCACCCTGAGGAGCGGGTTCTGCGACGAAGGGTCTCCCCGTATGACGTGGGAGATTCTTCGCTAGAATGACAACCTGCCCCCGATGTGTACACCCTGGCGCCGTCACTCGCCAGGAGGCGTACAATCTCACCCGGTCCGTGGCCGCCGCTGCCGGATCGCCCAGACCTATCAACGCCCCATTCGAATGTGGCCCAAAGTGCCCTCCCCTACAACACCAAGCGTGAAATCTGCCCCGGCACCCCAACGTGAGAATTCGCTGTGGAAACGCCGTGCGGCAGCGCGTCTGCGGCGCTCGTGAAAACTTTAGCATCTACTCATCGGCCATTCATATGATTTTCAAATGCGAGCATTAATATAGAGGATAGAGGGGATAGTGCATGCGCCGATCGAATCCGATCGCGGCGCGTGGGATGAGCAAGGGCGCCAGGAATCCGCAAGATCGCCGACGGGATCGCGCGGCTGTGATTACGGGGCACAGAAAGGGGAAGGAGGGACTCTCGAGTCGGCAGTGGTGGTAGGGGAGCATTAGAAAGTAGGCTGAATGAACAGGTTGTTATTGCTTATTATTGGCACCGAGATCATCGCCTTGGTCGTGCTTGGATTTGTCGTCGTCGGAGCCGTGCGCGCGGTTGCGATCGAGCAGCCCGGCACGGTCATCGACTCGCCTCCAAGTAACAGCGTATTCCACGCCGGCGATCAGGTGGTCGTTCAATCGACCTCGACCGACTCGAACAACATTTCGCACGTCGAGCTTTCCGTCGACGGCGAGGTGGTGAGTATCGCAACGCCGTCGCAACTGCAGTCGGCGATCGTCGTCACGCAGACCTGGACGGCGACCGAGGGCATGCACACCCTCTCCGTGCGCTCATTCGATCAGAACGATCTGCCCGGCAATCCGGCCGAGATCTCGGTTTCGGTCTTGGCGGCTGAATCGCCGGCTGCGCCTGCGACGGTTACGCCGGTTCCGACCGCTACTCCAACAGAGACCCCCACGGCTACACAGGCTCCGCCTCTGACTCCAACCGCGGCGCCGTCGTCCACGGCGACGCCGACCTCGGGTCCGGTGCCGCTGCCGGTCACCGGCTGCACTTACGGCGCCGCATTCCAGGCCGACGTGACGATACCCGACGGCACGGTCGTCGCCCCCTATCAGACGTTCGACAAGGTCTGGCAATTGCTCAATACCGGCACTTGCGCGTGGGGCGACGGTTTTACCTTCACGTACGTGGGGGGGTATCTGGATGGAACGTCTGCCGTGTCGGTCCCCTATACGCCGCCCGGCGGTACGGTCGACCTGGTTGTGCCAATGACGGCGCCGGCCGCGGCCGGCCCCTACTACGGGTATTGGCGCCTGCGTGACCCGGCTGGCGCATTTTTCGGCGCGACTCCCTATGTCTCGATTGACGTTGTCGCATATACGATCGCCACGGCGACCCCGACGTATGGCTGCTCTGGGGTACCGTACATCTCTTACTTTGTCGTGTCCGCCAGCACGATCAATCTCGGTGAGACCACGACTCTGTACTGGGGGCTGGTCGGAAACGCCACTTATGCCGGCATCGACAACGGCATCGGCGGGGTCGTGACGCCGGGCAGCGTCGACGTAACCCCGGGCGAGACGACAACCTATACGCTTACCGCCGTCTGCGGCTCGAACTATACGACCGCTGAGGTCACGGTCAGCGTCGTTCAACCCACCGCCGTTCCAACCGCGACTCCAGTGCCGGCCACGGCGACGCCGACCAACACCCCGGTGCCTGCCACGCCGACGGCTACGCCCACGCAGGTTCCATCGTCGACCGCGACTCCGACGGCAACGCACACCCCGTCGCCAACGGCAACGAATACGCCGTCGCCAACGGCAACGAATACGCCGTCGCCAACGGCAACGAATACGCCGTCGCCAACGGCAACGAATACGCCGTCGCCAACGGCAACGAATACGCCGTCGC
>JAMCRS010000449.1 GCA_023380675.1 Chloroflexota bacterium | reverse complement strand
CGGCGCCTCGGTAAAGTACTGGAACTTTAATTCCGGATTACGCGACGTATTGCCCCCGAGGATCGGGTGCTGCTGTTCGGTCTGGTACCACTGCTCGAACATCATCTCTTGATCGAGCGTTCCGGTCATTCGAAATCCATTGCGCCACGCTAGCGGGATCTCGAGCACGGCGAATTCCCCCGGGTCGCGTGCGATCGTCTGGTAGATCTCCGGAATCTGGAAATGGGAGAGCGGCAGCGGGACGCTCAAATGCTCGAACAGCGTCACGACGAGTACGCCGCACACGAATACCGCCGCGCCGCGTTTGCTCGTCGCCTGCAGCCTCCGTCCAACCCACACCAGCCCGTAGGCGACCACGACCGCGAGGGCGAGAGTCACCATCACGCTCCACCGGCTGGGATAGCGATTGCCCTTGACGAGCGGCATATCGAGCAGAAAATTGAAGGGAAGAAACGGCGCACTCAACGCGGCGCCGTTCACGCGCAAGTCCGGCCCGAGCGAGATCAGAGCGAACAGCGCACCCAGGAGCGCCCAGGGCCTCGCCTGGGGCGCCTTCCAAACGGCCAGGACGGCGACCAGGAGCGCCGCGATCCCCAGGTACCCAAAGTTGGTGTACGCAAAATGGAATTGCGCCGCCGTCCCTTTGAAGAACGGGTTGAGCGAGCTCGGCACGAAGAAACCGAGCAGGTCGGTCGAGAACACATCTGCAAAGCCCTGGCCGCTCTGAATGAAATCGCCTTCCGTCAGCATGTCGTGAAGCATCGCGCTCAGGATCGGCAACATCGGGATGACGAACACCGTCGCGGCGCCGACGAGCGAGGCCACCTGGGGTCCAAGCGTCAAGAGAATTCGCTCAAGGCCTGCAGAAGCAAAAAGAGGCCGGTCAGCGCGCCATATCGAACGACTCTCGCCGCGCTCCCGCCGCTCCTGCGCACATCCGTCGTTTTGAGCAAGAATAGGACGTAGAACGGGATCCATTGCGAGCTCGCAATGTTAAACTGCCCGAGCGAGGCGTACAAGAGCTTGTTCGAGGAAAAGGCATACAGTGCGCCGGCCGTAAAGGCAGCCAGGCCGATCAAGGCCGGGGCACCGATCGCCTCCTTCTCATCTTTGGGCGCCTGGCGCAATAGGTAGCTGGCAAGGAGATAGGTTCCGAACCCGCTCAGCGCGAACGAGAACAATAGATTTACATTCGCCGCGACGACCAGGTTGAACGCCAATTGGATGGGGAGAGCGAGGAACGCGTTAAGGTAGGTGAGAGTGTAAAAGGCGAGGTTCAAACCGATCGGGTAGAACATATAGTCGGTGTAGATGGGGCTAGCGCCCAAATGCAGGATCGAGTACGGCACCCACCAGAGGTTCCAAGCGAGCGCCGGATCGTCGCTGCCGTCGCCGGCCACGTGTGTGGCGAAATGCAGCACGAGGGGAAAGGTCAGGAGGATGGCGAGGAGAATGTACGCGCCGAGCGCCAAGAGGTCAGCCCGGCGGCGTGTGAATGACACGCGCGCCCGCGGTTTGGCAGAACTCAACGTCATGGTCGCGAGGTCCGCCGCACGCTCATCGCGCCCGGTCTCTGTGGCTCAAGCATAGCCGCCATCCTGCAGGGGCTCTATGGGGCGCGCTACTTGCCGACCGTCCCGTTTCTCGGGACCTGGTGGCAGTGACGACAGCGCGCCTCGTACACTTCGCTTGCGCCGACCAGGATGATCGGGTCGTCGTACCGGGCCGGCGCTCCGTCGATCAGCCGCTGGGTGCGGGAGGCCGGTTCGCCGCAGACGACGCAGATCGCGGAGAGCTTGTCCACTTGTTCCGCCTGCGCCATCAGCTGCGGCATCGGTCCGAACGGCTCGCCGCGAAAATCCATGTCGAGTCCCGCGACGATCACCCGCACGCCGCGGTCGGCGAGCGCATGGGCGACGCGAGCGATCGCGGCGTCGAAGAATTGCGCCTCGTCAATCGCGACGACAGTCGTCTCAGGGTCGGTCCGCTCGAGAATCTGCCCCGCGTTCTTTACCGGAATCGCGAGCAGATTTGCGCCGCTGTGGGAGGCAACCTGGCTCTCGCCGTACCGGGTATCGAGGCCGTGTGAAAAGACCTGGATACGCTGCTTGGCAAACTCGGCGCGCTTGATCCGCCGGATCAGCTCCTCCGTCTTGCCGGAGAACATCGATCCGCAGATCAGCTCGATGTGACCGCGCGCTCGTTCACGTTCGCGGGCTGCGTCATTCATGCGCTCAATCTCCGATGGATTGCGAAAAAAAGAGACAGAGGATTTCTCTGTCTCTTGGCGGTAGGATTACTTTTTCGTTTTCTTGGCCGTTCCGCTCTTGGCCTTGACGGCTGGCTTTTTCGCTGCCGCCTTGGGCTTTGCAGCCTTGGCGACTGGCTTTTTCGGCGCCGCCTTTTTCACGGCCGGTTTCGCCGCTCGAGGCTTGGCGGCTCTAGCCGCCGGCTCCACCGCGAGGGTCCCTTCGACCACCACGATCTCGTCCGGCGTCTCGATAATTTCCAATACTTCTACCGGCTCTTCTTCGACTTGCGCGAACGACGGCTCTTGGCCTGCCGGCTCCTCGGCCGGTTCTGCGGCTTGGGGCTCCGCGGCGGGTTCCTCAAGCACCGGATAACTGAACGCCTGCTCTTGCACGTGTTTGGGCGGCTCTTCAGCTTGAGGCGGTTCCGGCGTTGGCTCGTGCACTTGTGGAGCCGCGGGCAATTCCGGGACGAGAGCCGCGGGCGGTTCCGGCGCCGTTGGGGCGGCCGGGGGCTCGGGCGCTGCCGCGACGATAGGCGGCTCGTACGCCTGGGACGCTGGTGGTTCCGGCGCCGCCGGGGCCTCGGGCGCTCGCGCGGCCACAGGCAGCTCCGTCGCTAGAGCCGCGGGCGGTTCCGCCGCCGGGAGCTCGGGCGCAAGAGACACCGCCGACAGATCCACCGGCTCTGCCGGCTTTTCCGTTGCCACTGCGAGCGGCAACTCTGACGGCGCGAACGGAGCCTTTCGCTCACGGCGCTTGTCGCGCTTGGCGCGTTTCTCTTCAGGCGCCGGTTGAGCCGCAGCGAACTGTTCCTTCGCGCTGATGCGCTTCATGAACCGCTCGACCTGCCCGGCGGTGTCGACGATGCGCTGCTCGCCCGTGAAGAACGGGTGACACTTGTTGCACACGTCGGTGTGGATCTCTTTTTTCGTGGACCCGGTCGTCCAGGTGTTTCCACACGCGCACGTGACGTGCGCGTCCGGGTACCACATAGGGTGAATTCCTGGCTTCAAAGTAATCGACCTCTCAAAGGAACGAGTGCGCGCGGCGCCGAAACGGGCGACCGGCATCACTCGTCGCGGCCGTGCGTCTGACGCACAGCCGTTACGCTTCGCTTACGGGTGGATATACGCTGACTTGCTTCTTTTCCTTGCTGAACGGCTCGAACTTGACCTTGCCGTCGACCAACGCATAGAGCGTGTCGTCCTTGGCAAGTCCGACGTTGAGGCCGGCGCGCACGCGCGTCCCGCGCTGACGTATGATGATCGTGCCGGCGTGAACGTACTCGCCGTCGTAGCGCTTGACGCCCAGGCGCTGCGCGTTGCTGTCTCGACCGTTGCGCGACGATCCGCCGCCTTTCTTATGTGCCATGTCCAAACTCCGTTGTCACAGAGGACTGGACGCTGGGGGTCCCCGGACGAATCCGCGCCCTCCACCGCCGAGTCTCTGGCTTTAGCTTTTGATCTCGGAAATCTCCAGGCGCGTGTACTCCTGGCGGTGTCCGATCGTCTTGCGGCGGCGATGCTTGTTGCGATAGTCGAAATGGATCGTCTTGCGCCCCTTGCCGGTGTCGACGACCTTGGCGAGCACCTGCGCGCCGGCGACCATCGGCTTGCCGACCGTAATGCTGCCTTCGTTCTCGATCATGAGCACGTCGCCCAACGTGACCTGATCGCCCACGGCGTTCGGCAACTTTTCGACCTCGATCTTATCGCCGACGGCCACGCGAAATTGCTTACCGCCCGTCTTGATGATTAC
>JAMCRS010000448.1 GCA_023380675.1 Chloroflexota bacterium | reverse complement strand
CCGGCGTCCCTCTCGATCACGCCGCCGGGTGGATCGTTCGTCGCGCGCGTGATGCCGGCCGCGCGGAGGGCCGCGCTGTTTACCCAGAGGGTGTGACCATCCTTTCGGTCGAGCACGACCGGATTCCTCGGCGAAATGGAATCGAGCGGTGCACGGGTCGGGAATTCGCGCTCCCCCCCAATCGTTTTGGTCCCATCCGATACCGACGATCCACTCGTCCGGTGCGGCGCTTGAAACCCGCGCAGCGACGCGGTCGAGCGCCTCCGTCAGCGAACGCGCGCCGTGGAGCTGAACGTTCGATAGGCTCCTGGCGTACGCCGTAAAGTGAACGTGATGGTCGGTCAAACCGGGAATGACCGTGTGTCCGCGCAGGTCGATCACGTTCGTTCGGACGTCGCGCGTCTCTATCGCCTCGCCGTCCAGACCGACACACCGCCCTCCGGCGAACGCGATCGCGTTCGCCCTCGGTCGCCGGGGGTCCAACGTATGGATGGTACCGTTGACAAGAACGAGCTCAGCTCCCACGGCGCTAATTCACAAACCCGCTGTCGACCGACGAGTCGAACGTGACCGGCGCGCGGATGAGTTTCTTGCTCATCGCCCAATTCACTACGTCGTCCCACTGCGCCTGCGAGGGGACTGATGGATCCGGAAAGGGCGGGAATTGGTACTGGTCCTTGAGAGGGTCCGGCACGCGGCCCTTGTCGATCAAGATGTTGCGGAATTGCTCCGGCTTGGTGCGAATGGCGTCGATCGCCTGATCGTATGCGGCCAGAAAAGACTTGACGTCCTCCGGCCTTTGCGCGATGACATCGTCCCTGAAACTGATGACGCTGATACTGTATTCAGGATGCTTGGTATCGTCGACGACGATGCGCGCGCCCTGTTGAATGGCCAGCGACGCGAGCGGATCGGGGAGTGTCGCCGCCGCGACCTGTCCCTGCTGCAAAAGCTGCAGTCGCGTCGGGATCGACGGAACGTTGGTGGTCTTGATGTCCGAAGCGGTCAAGCCTTCCTGCTCCAACAGCCGCTGGGTGACGTACTCGATCACCGAGTTCTGCGAGATCGCAATCTCCTTGCCTTTCAAGTCCTGCGGCGTCTTGATCGCGCTGTTTTCTGAAGTGAGGATCCAGTATTCGGCGGAATTCGAGAATGCCTGACGCGCCTTGCGCACGATCTTGATCTTGGGCCCCTGCGCGTTGAAAAGCACAGTCGAAACCAGGTCGTTCAACTGGCCGTCGATCTGCTGGGTTGCCATCAACTGGTCGCGCTCGGCCGCGCTGCTGACCGGGATCAGTTCGACGCTGACGCCGTGCTGCTTGAAATACCCCTGCGCGTCTGCGATGTAGAACGGAACGACGTCGGTGATCGGAAGTACGCCGATCCGCAGCGAGCCCTTACCCGTTGGCGTCAGCGGGGCGCGCGTCGCGGTCGGTCCGGCGGCAGGCGCAACGACCGGGGCCGCCGTCGGCGCGGCGGGCGCGCACGCCGCGAGCAGACCCGCAGCGGCGAACAACGCGACGATGGTTATGCGATGTGATACCATGATTGCTCCTTGAAGCTGGAATGTCAAGAAAGAGATGCGGACAGCGTCGGTCCGTCTTGGCGCCGCTCGCCGGTCACGGCCGGGGGAACCACAAGCCCAGAAGAGCGCTCAAGAACACGAGCACGCTGACGTAACCGTTGACGTTGAAAAAGGCAACGTTGAGTCGTGACAGATCGTCCGGCTTGACGATCGCGTTCTCGTAAGCCAGTAGCACGGCCACCACCAGCCACCCGGCCCAATAGACCCATCCCAGTCCGGCGACGAGGCCGACGACCGCGAGCGCGACGATGGTGACGGCGTGATTGACCCGCGCCAAGGAAAGCGCCGTCGCAACGCCGAACTGAGACGGCACGGAATGCAGTCCTTCCCGCCGGTCCACCTCCACGTCCTGGCACGCGTAGATCAGGTCAAAACCGGCCATCCAGGCAACTACGACGAACCAGAGGAGCGCGGCGAGCGGGTCAAACGTCGCCCGAACGGCTACCCAGCCGCCGGCCGCGGCGATCCCGTCGGTGAAACCGAGAATCCAATGCGACAACCAGGTGTAGCGCTTGGCATAGTGGTAACCGGTCAGGAATACGAGCGCCGGAACCGAAAGCGCCAGGCACAGCGTATTCAACTGCCAAGCGGCGACCTCGAACAAGACGAATGCAGCTCCGACGACGAGCGCCACGGCGCGCGGCGAGATCAGGCCCCTTGGAAGCGGCCGATTCATGGTGCGCGGGTTACGCGCGTCCAATTCGCGATCGACCAGCCGGTTGAGCGACATGGCGAACGTGCGCGCGGACGCCATCGCGACTGTGATCCAGAAGAACTGATGCAGCGTCGGCAGCCCGTTCGCCGCAAGCACCATTCCCAGATACGCGAACGGCAGCGCAAAGATCGTGTGCTCGAATTTGATGTTGTCGAGAAGTATTCTTAGTTGATGCAATTGCGTAACCGATCAGACGGGCGGGCTCGCCGGACGCAGTCCTTGGCGTCGGCCTACTCGAACCCGTACTCTTTCCACCGTTTGTCCACGAGGGCCTTGATCTCGGGCGACATGGCAATTTCCTCCGGCCAAGTCTGGTGAGGTCCCGGATCGCCGGCGGTCTTGCGCGTGGCGTCAACTCCCATTTTGCCGCCATAGTTCCGGTACATCGCGGCGTGATCGAGGTCGTCGCTCGCGCCGCTCACGATCTGGACGTCTCGCAGCGGATCGTAGTTCGCCAACACCTCGAACGCTACCTGCGAGAGGTCGTGCACGTCCACGTCGCCGTCGACCACGATGATCGTTTTGGTCAGCATCATCAGTCCGAGTCCCCACAAACCGTACATGACCTTGCGCGCGTGACCGGGATAGCGTTTCTTGATGCTCACGATCACCAGATTGTGAAACACCCCTTCCGCCGGCATGTTGATGTCGACCACTTCACCCATGAACAACCGGATGAGTGGGAGGAACAATCGCTCGGTCGCCTTGCCCATCCAATAGTCTTCCATCGGCGGCTTGCCAACGATTGTCGTCGGATAGATCGGATCGCGGCGGTGGGTGAGCGCAGTCACGTGCATCACCGGGTATTCGTCGGCCAACGAATAGTAGCCGGTATGGTCCCCGAACGGCCCCTCCACTCGCTGTTCGAGCGGATCGACGTATCCCTCAATTACGATTTCCGCGTCGGCCGGCACCTCGAGCGGCTGCGAGACGCAGCGGACCATCTCGACCGGTTTGCCGCGCAGCCAACCGGCCAGCATCATCTCGTAAATATCTGGCGGGAGAGGCGCGGAGCCGGCCCAAATGACGGCCGGATCGCCCCCCAGCGATACCGCCACCGGGATTCGGTCGACGTGCATGTCCTGCGCGACGCGTTGGTGTTCGGCGCCTCCTTTGTGGCGCTGCCAATGCATTCCAAGCGTATGATCGTCGATCACCTGCAGCCGATACATGCCGACGTTGTGCCGGCCGGTTTTGGGGTCCTGACTGAAGACGGATGGAAGCGTGATATAGCGACCCGCGTCTTTGGGCCAGCATTGCAGAATAGGGAGGGAGGCCAACGACGGCCTGTCCTCGACTACTTGTTGGCAGTCACCTCGGCCCACGATCTTCGGCTCGACCGCCCGGACGGCATTAAGCATCTCGATCCCGCGCTGCGCCTTGTCGAACAGCCCGCGGGGCATTTCGAGCGATACAAACTCGGATAGTTTGAGATTCAAGTCGTTCAGACGTTCAACTCCTAGCGCCCAAGCCGTGCGCTGCTCCGTGCCGAAGAGGTTAATGACGACCGGCATTGGATGTTCCCTGACGTTTTCGAACAGCAGCGCCGGGCTCTCCGCGGCGCTTTTTTTCATGATGCGATCGGCGATTTCGCTGATCTCCAGGTCCTGGCTGACCGGGGCAGTGACGCGCTTGAGTTGGCCGTTCTTTTCGAGGAGATCGAGAAACTCTGCGAGGTTGTGAAACGCCATGGTTCCTCCGGGCGTGCATAATAGCATTATTCAGAGGGGTTGGCAAACGATTATTGGAACTGACCGCTCCGCCACGCGTCGTTTGACGCTCTCACACACTGCCGCTATAATCCGAAGCGTTCCTCTGTCCCCGCATAACTGCAATGATTATCGACGCCCACACGCACGTCTTTTCACCCGACTTGATCGCGAACCGCGAGAGCTACGCCAAGCGTGACCCATTCTTCGGTCAGCTCTATAGCGGTGTCGCCGCGCGCATGATCGACGCAGCCGGGCTGGTCGCCGCCATGGACGCGGCGGGCGTCGATAAGGCCGTGCTGGCCGGCTGGCCGTGGCAGCCTCACGAAATTTGCGTCGAGCAGAACACGTGGACGATGCAAGCGTTACGGCAATATCCGAACCGTCTCTTCGCACTGGCGGCGATCCAGCCGTCGGCGGGGCCGGCAGCGCTCGCGGAGCTCGAGCGGTGCGTGGCCGGCGGAATGCTGGGGGTGCCGGCAGCAATCGCGGGCGGTCAGGGATTTCGTCTCCACGACGCAGGATTTCAGTCCTTGGCGCAGAAGGCAGCCGAGCTGCACGTTCCGCTGCTTCTGCACACGAACGAGCCGGTGGGACACGACTACCCGGGAAAAGGGCGGCTTCCTCTGGCCGACGTGTACGCGCTCGTTAAAACCCTGCCCGAATTAAAGCTGATTCTCGCTCACTGGGGCGGCGGATTTCCGTTCTACGAGCTGATGCGCGAGGTGAAACGGGTTGCTAGGAATGTGTATTACGACTCGGCGGCCTCGCCCTTGTTGTATTCGCCCCAGATCTTCCGCACAGTGATCGATCTCGTCGGGGGCGATAAAGTCCTGTTCGGCAGCGATTTCCCGCTGATTCTTTACCCAAAGCGTCAAACCGAACCGGACTATGCGCCATTCCTCGGCGATATCCGCGGGTTGAATTTGACGGCAGAGGAATGG
>JAMCRS010000447.1 GCA_023380675.1 Chloroflexota bacterium | reverse complement strand
TGGACGAGCGCATACATGCCGGTGTCCCGGGTGATCGACGGGGGCATCGAGAGCGTGAGGACGGGATCGAGGAGCGCGAGCCGCGGCGCCACCTGCGGGCTGCGGATCGTCACCTTGCTGCCTTGTTTGTGATCGCTCAAGACCGAAACGTCGGTGATCTCCGCGGCGGTGCCGGCGGTGGTCGGGATCGTGACGACGGCCAGGCCCTCCTTCTTGATCTTGCCGATGCCGAGATACTCCCGTGTGCCGCCGGGATTGGTCGCGAGAACGCCGACGGCCTTGCCGGTGTCCAGAGCGCTGCCTCCGCCGACGGCGATCACGCCGTCGCATCCTTCCTTGATGCACAGCTGTGTGGCGCGATCGACCGTTTCGACGCTCGGATTGGGCTCGACTTCGTCGAATACCACATGGCGAACGTCTGCCGACTCCAACGTCGGGATCAGCTGGTCGAGCAGATGGGAATTGACAATTCCTTTGTCGGTCACGATCAGCGCACGGTGAACTCCGAGCGCGGCGGCAGATTCGCCCAGTCCCTTGGCAGCGCCGATTCCATACACAACCCGCGTCGGCAGTTGAAACGATACCGGATCCATCTGGACCTCCACCACGATACAGAATGCGTTCGCAATCGAATGCAGCCGGACGGCTGGAAATGCGCTAGACCAGAGGCGGAGAGAATACGCACAACAGAAACAGCGGCTCGTCCGTGTTGTTGCGCGCCCCATGCGGAACGCCCGGCGGCACGAGCACCACGTCGCCGGCGCACACGGGGTTCCAGATGCCCTGAATCGAGATCTCGCCGTGCCCGGCCGAAACAAAGTGCATTTCGGTCAAGGTGTCGTGAGAATGTTGGCGCATTTCTCCGCCCGGCTCCACTTTCAAATGGTGGGCGCGGAGAGCCTTGGTTTCGACGCTGGTGACGAGGTCTTTGGACGAACAGCGCGTTTCCTCGGCGAGTCGCGACCAAGCACGTTTGTCGTACGCAACTAACATGGTTAGATCTCCCACTTTCTCCCCAACGCCCGTCGGGGACTCAACCGACCGCGCGTACAATTGGGGCTTGCGGACAGAAACCTGTTCCTCCGAAGGCTATTTTCCAACCGGCCGATTGACCGGGTGCTCCGGCCGCCCTCCGCCAAGGACGCGCACGATCTCCCGGGCCGAGACGGTCTTGGTTTCAACGCACGCCTCTTCCGAGTACCACGCCATGTGCGGCGTGAGCAAAAAGTTGGCAAGCCCGAGCAACGGAGCGGTCGGTTTCCAATCCCGGACTTTGGCGGGTTCTTCCTCGATATCGTCCACCGCCGCGCCGGCGATCCAACCCTCGGTCAGGGCACGGTAGAGTGCCTCGTCTTGAACGATCGGCCCGCGTGCCGTGTTCACCAGAAATGCGCCGGGCTTCATCGCGCGCAGAGCGCGCTCGTCGAACAGGTGGTGAGTTTCCGGCGTGAGCGGCACCTGGATGATGACAAAATCCGACGTGCGCAGCAGATCCGCAAAGTCCACTTTGCGCGCGCCCGCGCGCGCCACGTCCTGCGAAGAAACGTAAGGATCGTATGCGACCACGTCGAGTCCAAAGCCCGTCGCCCGCCGATGGATCGCGCGCGCGATCTTGCCAAACCCCACCAGCCCCAGGGTCTTGCCGCTCAGGCGCGGCACCGGCTTGCCAAGCTGCCAGCCCCAGCGGCCCTGCTGGACCCCTCCCGCATAGGCGAACAGCTTCCGTGCGGCCGCGAGCAGCAGCAGCCACGCGTGGTCGGCGACCTCGTCCACGCAGTAGGAGGGGACGTTCGTCACCCAAATGCCGCGCTCGGTCGCCGCGTCCACGTCCACGATATCCACGCCGATGCCTGAACGCGCGATGATCTGGCAATGCTCCATTTCCTCGATCGCGCGGCGGGTCACGTGCGCATACTGAGGGATGACGGCGTCCGCGTCCCGCACGGCGGCGGCGACCTCCGCTTCCGTCTTGCATTGAAGCGCGACGAGCTCGGCGTCGACGCCGGCCAGGATCGCCCGCTCGATGTCGAGCGAGTCCCAGTCGTAATCCGTCACCACGACCTTGAAGCGTGCCATCAGCTCCCCACCTCCCGGGCGACTTGGAACACTTCTGGGTTGACGATTCCGGCCGGCTTGATGCCCTTCAAAGCCTGAACGAGATTCTGAGCCGCCATCGTCCCCATTCGCTGGACCGTTTCCCGAGTCTGCGCACCCAGATGAGGGGTAAGGATGACCTTATCGCCGAGCTGCAGGAGCGGGCTGTCCTTAGGCGGTTCGTCGGCAAAGACGTCCAACGCGGACCCGGCCAGCCGGTTCTCGCTCAGCGCACGGTAGAGAGCCGCCTCGTCCACCAAGCCGCCGCGCGCCGTGTTGACGAGAAACGCCGTCGGCTTGAACAGGGCGAGCTCCTTCTCTCCGATGAGGAAGTGGCTCTCGGCGTTGAGCGTCGCGTGCAGCGTGACAAAGTCGGACTGCGAGAGCAGCTGATCGAGTGGCACAAACTCTACAGCGTGCTCGGACGCGAACACCCGGTCTTGAAAAACGTCGTATGCGACCAGCCGCATTCGAAACGCTTCCAGGCGCAGCGCGACTTCCTTGCCGATTCGCCCCAAGCCGACGATGCCGACCGTCTTGTCCGCCAGCTCGATCCCGATCTGACGGTTCCACTTGCCGGCGCGGACGACCAGGTCGTGGCTCGGGATCCGGCGCGCCAAGCTCAGAATAAGCGCGACGGCGAATTCGGCCACGGCCACCTGGTTCGCGCCGGGCGTATTCGTGACGGCGACGCCGCGACGCGTGGCCGCGGCGACGTCGATCGCGTCAACGCCGACGCCGTGCTTGGAAATCACTTTCAGGCGCGGGGCGGAGGCGATCACTTGGGCGGTCACTTCGTCCACGCCCACCAACGCCGCGTCGGCATCCTTCAAGAGCGGGATCAGCTCTGCTTCGCTCAAAGGACGGTCCACCGGCGGCGTGACGATCTCGAGGCCGGCATCCTCCAGCACCTTCCAGTGCTGGCCGCGCAGCTGACGGAACGAGCGCGCCGTGACGACAACCTTCGGCATGTGAATTCTCCGGATTCGCTATGGACGGACATTCGACTATGGGCAGCGGGGACGACCTGAGCGCCCCATCGCGAAACGTCACGGGAAAGGACTCGACACTCGCCGTCGAGGTGGCTTCCCGTGACGTCTTGCGATCCCTGGGGACACTGCGCCTGTACCCTACGCGCGAGCAAGGGCTCACGGAAACCCGTCTACGGCATTGCGTCGTATCGGTTGAAATATTCTTGCATGCGGTCGTGCAGACCCTTGAACATTTCGAACAAATAATCGTAGCGTGCCTTGCTCGCCGGGTTGGGCTCAAAGACCGGCCCGAGCCGGATGACGCTGTCAGCGCCGGACTTTTCGTCCGCATAAACGCCGGCGCCAACGCCGGCGAGGATGGCCGCCCCCAACACGCTCCCCTCGTAGGTTTCGAACGTGACGACCGGCTTTTGGTAGATGTCGGCCTTGATCTGAGACCACAGTGCGCTCTGGGCCCCTCCGCCGGTGGTGCGTACTTCGTCCACCACGTTGCCGCCGGCCTGAATGATCTCGAGCGCGCGCCGCAGTTCGAGGGTCACCCCCTCCATGATCGCGCGAGCGATGGCGCCCTTGCCGACACGCGGGGTCAGTCCGAAAAAGACTCCGCGCGCAAAGGCCGTTCCGAGCGTTCGTTCACCGTACATGTACGGGAAAAAGAGGAGCCCTTCCGCGCCGGCCGGCACTTGCACAGCCGCGTCGTCGAGGATTGCGTAGGGGGAGCGATGGGTCTGCTGGCCGAGCGCGATCTCTTCCTGGCAGAACGTATCCTTGAACCACTTGAGCGTGCCGCCGGTCGAGTCGATGATGCCGAACGGGATCCAGCCCGGCATGACGTGATGCAGGTTCATGATGCGCGGCTCGCGCATCGGCGCGCGCGTAAAGACCGAGAGGTGTGACGCGGTGCCGGTGATGTCGCACGCGCGGCCCGGTTGGGTGATGCCGGCGGCGAGGAGCCCGCACAGCATGTCGCCGCCGCCTGCGGCGACCGGCGTACCTTCAGCGAGGCCCGTCACTTGGGCCGCCGAACGGGTCACGCGGCCGGCGATTCGGGAAGACGGCATCACGGTGGGAAGCTTGTCGGCGTCGAGCTCGAGCCGCCGCACGATGTCTTCAGACCAGCATTCCCGCTGGGCGTCCATCAGAAACGACCCGGACGCTTCCGAATGATCGATCACCGCGACGCCGGTGAGGCAGTAGTTGATATAGTCTTTGGGGACCAGAAATTTCCACGTGCGACGATACAGGTCCGGGGCGTTGAGCTGTACCCATTTGATCTTGAAACCGAACCAGGCGGCGGCCGGCGGCGTGCCCGAGACGAGATACGCTGATGCTGCATCGGGGCGCTGCTTGAATTGCTCCACGATGTTCGCGCTCCGTTTGTCGCACCACAGCTGAACGCCGTGCGAAAGCAATTCCCCTTTGGGTCCCAGCGGCACTGTCCCATGCATCTGACCGCTGACGCCGACCCCCAGGATGCTGGCAGGCGCTGCGCCGCTCGTGGCGATCACCTCGCGAATGTTCTCGATCGTCGTGTCCCACCACACCTGCGGGTCCTGCTCAGCCCAACCCGGTTTGGGCGTCTGCAAATCAAGCGGCCTGAAGCTGTTGGCAACGACCTTGCCCTTGAGATCGAGCAGCGAGGCCCGGCTGCTCTGCGTTCCGATGTCGATCCCGAGCAAATACTCTTGTGCCATCGCCATTCTCCACACACCAAAAAGGAGCGAGACGACGATCCCCGTAGACGGAGCGGCTCGCTCCTCGTAAATCGGTCGGACTCGATCAGCCGCGAGCTCCCTTCCTCCCACCCTGGGCTCGAGGGATTCGGCCGGAGGCGCTGGCGCCACGCCGATGCCGAGGCGGTTGAGGGGGGCTGTCTCCGCCCAATCAAGCCGCAAGAGCGGCGGCGTATGCCAGGGTGATCGTCACACGGTCAATACCAGCCTTTAATATCGATGGACGATCTTGCCCAGCGGCAGGTTCATTTCGATGATCCCGTAATAGCCGGCCACCACGCGGTCGGCTTTCAGAATATCTAGCGGGTCCAGGTCCGAATGCTCGAACGCCACCGAGCCGCGTCCCTTGAAAAAGTGTCCGGGCAAGGCGTTGACCGTTCCGGCGGTCAAGACCAGCTGGCGGAGCGGAGGCTCGCCTTCTTCGGCGCCGGGAATGACTTTGAGGGAGAACACCCCGGCCGCGCCCCAGGGAAGATCGTCGTACGAGGCGGGCACATCGATCGTGGTCTGAAGGCTCATGAT
>JAMCRS010000446.1 GCA_023380675.1 Chloroflexota bacterium | reverse complement strand
GATGGGACTGCGCCTCGCCGAGGGCGTCACCTTCCAACGTTTTGCCGAGCGCTTCGGCCGCTCGATGGGCGAGATCTACCATGAGGAAATTGCCGAGCTCGACACGCTTGGCCTTCTGTCCGTTACGAATGAGGGCGTTGCCCTCAGCCCCCGTGGCCGATTACTCGGCAATGAGGTCTTTGCACGCTTCTTGTCGCCCGCCATCCCGTGATATAATTAGCGCCAGTTTTTGGGAGGTTACGCAGTGATCGTCATTGGACTAACGGGAAATATTGCCAGCGGCAAGAGCACAGTAGCCAAAATGTTGGAGCAGCTTGGCGCCAAGCTGGTCGACGCTGACCGCGTCGTACACGAGCAAATGATGCCCGGCGAAAAGGTGTGGAGCGCCATCGTCAAGGAGTTTGGGCCTGAGGTGCTGAACCCAGACCAGACAATCAACCGGCCCAAGCTGGGCAGCATCGTCTTCATCGATGAGGCCGCGCTAAAGCGACTCGAAGCGATTACCCACCCGGCAGCGCTGCGGGGCATCCGCGAAAAGATCGAGCAGTTCGACGGCTCGCTGATGGTTGTCGAAGCGGTGAAGCTTTTCGAGGCCGGCTGGCACGTCGGCAAGGACTCGCTCTGGGTAGTGATGTGCTCACCGCAGACCCAGCTCGAGCGCATGATGCGCGACCGCGGCATGACCGAGGACGATGCGCGCGCCAGACTGGGCGCTCAGCCGTCGCTGGAAGAGAAGCTACACGTGGCGGACGTCGTGATCGACAACAGCGGCACGCGGGAAGAAACCTTTGCCCAGGTGCAAAAGGGTCTCGAGAAGGTATTGGCGAGAAACCGGGGCTAATCGCCGAGATACTGTTTGATCAGCGAGGCAAGCCGCTGCGTCATGCCGGGCGCGGCGGCAAGATCATCTAGCGAGGCCTCCCGGATACCGCGCAGTGTGCCGAACTGTCGCAGCAGGGCGGCTCGTCGGCGAGGACCAACACCGGGCACCTCGTCCAAAGGCGATTCGAAAGCCGACCTTTGGCGCAGCCGCTGATGATAGGAGATGGCGAAGCGGTGCGCCTCGTCGCGCACACGCTGCAGCAGGTACAGGCTCTGCGCTGTGCGTGGGATTTGCAGCGGCTCTGACGCCCCTGGCACGAAGACCTCTTCGCGCTCCTTCGCCAGCGCGATCACCGGGATATTGGCCACTTCCAGCTCCTCCATCACCCCCAATGCCGCCGACAAATGGCCCTTCCCGCCGTCCACCATCACCAAGTCTGGCATTACGCGCCACGAATCGTCTTCCTGCTTCCCCTCGCGCGCCGCGCTCCGGCCATCTGCCGCCCCCCCCGTTACGGCCACCGTCTCCCGTTCCCGCGCCGGTGCCGCGGCCCGCTTGAACCGCCTCGTGAGCACCTCGCGCATCATCGCGTAGTCGTCGATGCCCGGCACGCCGCGAATCTTGAACCGCCGATACTTGGCGTTTTGTGGGTGCGCCCCCTCGAAGACCACCATCGAGCCGACGGCGTTCGTGCCCCGGATGTTCGAGATATCGTAGCACTCAATGCGCTGCGGCGGCGCAGAAAGATCGAGGTACTCCGCCAGCTCCATCAACGCGCTCCCGGTCTTGCGGTCGTCGGCCATCCACTTCGCGCGTAGCTGCGCCAACACCTCGGTCGCGTTCTCCGCTACCATGTCCACGAGCTGACGCTTTTCGCCCCGGCGCGGCACTTGCAGCACCACTTTCTCTCCCCGCCGCTCGCGCAGCCAGGATTGGATCACGTTTGCCTCGTCTACTTCGCTCTGCAGCAGGATGCGCGGCGGCACGAAGGTGGCACCGTCGTAGAACTGCGTGACAAACGACGTCATGATGCGCTTGCCATCTTCGTCTTGCGTGCCCTCCAGCACAAAGTGCTCGCGGCCGATCAGCTTGCCACCACGAATGAAGAAGACCTGCACGCAAGCCTCTCCGTTGCTGCGAGCGAAGGCGATCACGTCCTCATCCTCCATCGCCGTGGAGATCACCCGCTGGCGCTCGACTACCTTCTCCACGGCCCGGATCTGGTCGCGCAAGAAGGCTGCCCGTTCGTACTTCAGATCCTCGCTCGCCTCTTCCATCCGCTGACGCAGTTGCTTGATCACCTCGTCCTGGCGTCCCTCCAAGAAGAGACAGACCTGTTTGAGCACCGCGAGGTAATCTTCACGGTTCACCGCCCCGATGCATGGCCCAAGACAGCGCTTGATGTGGTAGTCGAGACAGGGCCGCGGGTCGGTGCCAGTGATCGGCTTGCGACAGGAGCGATAGGGGAACAGACGATTGAGCAGGTCGAGCGTGGCACGCACGGAGCGCGAGTCGGTGAATGGACCGAAATATCGCGCGCCATCCTGATGGTACTGGCGCGTAACGTAGACCCGCGGCCAGCCCTCGTCCATGCTGACCTTAATATAGGGGTAATTCTTGTCGTCCCGCAGCTTGACGTTGTACCGCGGCCGATAGCGCTTGATCAGAGTGCATTCCAGCACTAGCGCTTCCAGCTCGGAGGCGGTGACGATGGTCTCGACGTCCGCCGCGTGCTCGACCATGCGGCGCACCTTGGCCTCCTGCACCTTCGCGCGGAAGTAAGAGCGCACGCGGTTGCGCAGGCTCACCGCCTTGCCTACATAGATCACCTTGCCAGCCACGTCCTTGAACATATAGACGCCCGGCTTGGTGGGCAACGCCTTCACGCGCTGCTGCAATTGTTCCTTGATCGCGTTCTGCTCTTCTAACATAACGATCTCTCAGCGAATTATACTTGAGCACATGGCATGGAGCAATCGTCGCGGCAAGTCAACCATTGACAGCATCGTCCCACTCGACTAGGATGGCGTTTGGGTGGAGGGGGTAGATGTCTCGCAGGCGCAAACGCGGCAACCTCACGATCATTCTTGTGGCGCTGGTCGTCGTCGGAGGCGCCCTCGCTGTCTTCTACTGGATGATCAACGCCCCACTGCAAGCGCGGCGCGGCACCGTCTTTCCGTCCGCTGCGGCATCGGCACCCACCGTGCCAGCATCCGTTGCTACCGCCACGCCCCAACCACAAGAGCAGGTTGCCCACGGCGAGGAGTTGCTAAAGCAGGGCAAGCTAAGCGAAGCGCTGCCGGTGTTAACCAAGGCCGTCGAGGCAAGCCCCGACGATGCCAAGGCCAATGCTCTGCTCGGCAAGGCCCTCATCCGTTGGGCCCAGCCGGCGTCGGCTGTCGCAAAGCTGCAGCATGCCGTCGACCTGCAAGGTAACGTCGCCGAATACCATGCCCTACTGTGTCTGGCATTCGATTGGAACAATCAATACGATAAGGCGGTCAAGTCCTGCCAGCGTGCTTCCGACCTCGCGCCAACGTACGCCCCGGCCTACGCCTACCTCGCCGAGGCCTACGCCGACGGCAACGAAGGTGCTAAGGCTGTGAGCACGGCGCGCAAGGCGGTCGAGCTCGATGGAAACAACGCCGATACTCATCGCGGTCTCGCCTACGCCCTCCAAACCGTGGGCGACTTCGCGGGCGCCGAGACCGAGTATCGCAAGGCCATGGATCTGCAGCCGACAGATACCTTCTACCAACTCTCATTGGTGCGCCTGTACCGCCGCGTGCAGCGCTGGGATGACGCGGGCGCGGAGCTGAAGAAAGTTGTCGAGGTCGATCCCGGTAATCCACAGGGGCACGA
>JAMCRS010000445.1 GCA_023380675.1 Chloroflexota bacterium | reverse complement strand
GTCGGAGCGCCGGTCCCACGCTTGATAGTCGTCGACGATCAGGGGCCGGCGCGAGCGCGCGACCATGCCCGCCATTCCTTCGTCGAGCTTCAGACGCATGCCAAGCGGCATGGGCATTCCGTGCTCGATCACCAGCTCCATCTCTTCACGCTCGGAATCGTAGAGGTAAATGAACCCACCCGCGCTGCCGAGCAGCGCGCGAGCGCGGTCGAGGATGGTCTGAAGCAGCTTGGACAGGTTGTGCTGAGCGGCGAGTTCGTTGGCGGTTTCGAGGAGAGCGGCGAACTGGGTGGCCTGCTGTTTGGCGTCGGCGAGCAATTGGGTGTTCTCGAGGCTGATGGCCGCCTGTTCGGCAAAAAGCTGAACGGCCAGGACTTGGTCCGGTTCGAAGGGCACGTTGGTTTCCTCGTCTACGATGCTGAGAACGCCAAGCACTCGTCCGCGCGCGATCATAGGCACGCCCATGCAACGGAATGGACCTTCGACGTCCACGTCCGTCGCCGTTTCAGCTTGCCGTTCTCCGCTGTACGAAATTGCTTGCCCGCTCGACGCGACCCGACCGGCGAGCCCTTCGCCAACGCTTATTGCGACACTGGATGTCTTGGGGAAATTTCGAGCGGCGGCGAGGCGTAACGACCGACCGTCCGCTTGCGTGAGGAAGAGCTGGCACTTGTCCGCGTGGACGAGCCCGGCGGCGTGTTCGAGGATCGACTCTAGCAGATCGGAAACGGGAGGCAGCGACTCGCCATCCAAGGTTTCGATCGAACCCTCGTATTCCGGGAGAGGCGCACTGTCCCCCACCGGGCGCGATCCAATTCCCGGCGAGGAATCATAAGGCCGGTCGCTCGGCGGACTTTGCTCCGTCTGGCCCTGTGTCATAGGCAGCTCCCCAGTGCCCGCTGATCATGACCCCACACCTGAGGCATCACGGCGGCCTGAACACTGGAAATAGTTGATGCAGTGCCGCGTCAGAGCCCAGGGCTGTTTTGATACAGACCGTGGTCGCCGATGTACCGGGCGACGAGCGGCGGCACCATCTGCGCAATGGACTCGCCGGCGCCTATGCGCCGCTGGATCTCAGTCGCAGAGATGTCGAGATTGGGCGACGGCATGATGGTTAGCCGTGCGCGCAGCCCAGGCAAACGCGCCTCGAGCGAATCCAAATCGGCAATAAAACCCGGCCGGTAAAAGACCGCTAACCGGCACTCACGAATCAGCTGATCCGGCGCGTGCCAGTTCAGGATGCTCGCGAGCGAGTCGAGCCCCATGATAAAGTATAGCTCTGTCTGCGGACCGAACGACTCGTTCAGCAGCCGCATCGTGTCGGCGGAAAAAGTGGGCGGTTCGCGATCGACGTCCACGCGTGAGAGCGCCAGCCGCGGCGACTGTCCAATGGCGAGTTCGACCATTCTCAGCCGGTGTTCGATCGGAGTGATCGCGTGCCCTGCCTTGTGAGGGGGCTGACGCGCCGGCGCAAAGAGCACCTGGGCAAGACCGAGATGACCGAGCGCCTCCATCGCGATCGCGAGATGGCCGTTGTGGGGCGGATCGAACGTGCCGCCCAAGACTCCGATTGCAGTGCGTTGTTTCTGTGTCTCCGTTCCAGCCGTCACGTGGCGGTACCCCGTTGTCGTGTGGTTTGACGCCTGGGGGCCGCGCGAGTCTCTCGACGAAAACGGTCCGCTCCCGGCGTATCGGGTGCCGCGGCGGGCTGTCCGGAACCGGTTAGTCGCGCCATTCCAGCTCGACGTCGCCGATGCGGACCATGTCTCCCGTTCGTACTCCGGCGCGCTCGAGTTCGTCGGTGACTCCCATCGATTTGAATACACGATGCAGTCGGAAAAGGGCTTCGGTCTGATCGAAATTCGTCATCGCGACCACGCGCTCCACCTTTTTTCCCGCTAGCCGGTACGCGCCCTGCTCACGCGATATCACGAACTCGTTTTCGTCTGCTTCCGGCCGGATCACCGGCAGCTCCGGCGCGGGGGCCGGCTCCCGGTCGAGCTCGCCAAGGCGGTCCGCGACCGCGCGCAGCAGTTCCCGGACTCCTTGCCCGCTGGCGGCCGATATGGCAAACACGTTCGCGCCCCGCTCTGTGACGGCTGCCCTCACGTGCGGCCAGGCCTTCTGGGCTCCCGGCAGGTCTAGCTTGTTTAAAGCCACGATCTGCGGCTTGCCGGCCAGCCTCGGATCGTACTGCTCCAACTCGCGATTGACCGTCTCGAATGCCGACATGGGATCGGCCAGCGCGCCGTCGAGCAGATGCACCAATAGCCGCGTGCGCTCGATGTGTCTCAAGAATCGGTCGCCCAAGCCGGCGCCCGCGTGCGCCCCTTCGATCAGGCCGGGAATGTCGGCCAGAACGATCTCTCGATCATCTACCTCGGCGACTCCCAAATTCGGCGTAAGCGTAGTGAATGCATAGTCAGCGATCTTCGGGCGGGCAGCGGTCACGGACGCGAGCAAGGTCGACTTGCCCGAATTCGGCAGACCGATGATCCCTACGTCGGCGACGAGCTTGAGCTCGAGCGTGATCCAACGCTTTTGGCCTGGCTCTCCCTTCTCCGACCAACGCGGCGCCTGATTCGTTGAGCTGGCAAAGGCTGAATTCCCGCGACCGCCTCTTCCGCTGCCAGCCACCACCGCGGTGGCATCGGGCTCGACCAGGTCGGCAATGAGCTCATTCGATTCGGCATCCCTGACGACCGTTCCAACCGGCACCTGGATCACCAAATCTGCCGCGCTTTTGCCCTGTTTGTTCTTGCCTTGACCGTGTGCTCCGCGCTCCGCTTGGAAATGGAGTCGACGTCGGAACGCGCCGAGTGTATTGAGCCTTGGATTCACCGCGAGGATGACGTCACCCCCTTTGCCGCCGTGCCCGCCGTCCGGCCCGCCGTGGGGAACGTATTTTTCGCGCCGGAAACTGACGCAGCCGTTTCCGCCGTCGCCGGCTTGAACGAAGATTCTAGCTTCGTCGAAAAAGAGAGGTCTTTGATCCATTCGTGTACAGCATATCTTAAATGAAGTCGAAAGTCAATTTACATTGGCGTGGATTTATGTTATGATAGGTATCGCGGACGATTTCACAAAGAAGGTGAGGAGCTAAGCGATGACACATGATCAAGTCCCGGAAATCGTCGTGGGCCGATTGCCACTCTATTTGCGGACGCTGGATTTCCTGAAGAAAGAGGGTAAAGACGTGACGTCCTCTCAGGAGCTGGCGGAGCGTCTTGGGCTCTCGTCCGCACAGATTCGAAAGGACCCCTCCGGCTTTGGAAAACAGGGGACTGGCTACAACATCGAGTACCTCGAGACCCAATTGCGCCAGATCCTTCACGTCGATCGGGTCTGGGAGTTCGTGTTGATCGGAGCAGGGGATCTGGGGACCGCGCTGGCTCACTATCAAGGCTTTGTCGCTCACGGCTTCCGTCTGGTCGCCATCTTCGACAACGCAGTCAGGAAGATTGGTACCATGATCGGAGATCTCAAAGTGGAGAACGTGTCGGACCTGCCTCGCTTCGTCCACGAGCGGAGGATCAGGACTGCCGTTATCGCGGTACCACCCGAGGCCGCACCCCGTGTCGCCGCCCAGCTCGTCGAGCTTGGCATTACGGCGATCCTGAACTATGCGCCGATCACCCTCAACGTGCCGGCCGGCGTGCGCGTGTTCCACATTGACCCGGTGGTCGGCCTTCAGACGATGACGTACTATCTCTAGCGGCTGCCCCTGAATTCAAAACGAGCGAGCGCCGCGGGGACATCCCCGCGGCGCTCGCTCGTTCTCGCACGGTCCTAGAGCTCAGGCATGCTTTGCTTGAGCATCTCGATCTGCTCGAGCGCACGGCCGGCTCCAATGGCGACGCACGCCATCGGGTTTTCCGCCACGAAGCAGGGGACGCCGGTCTCCTTCGTGAGAAAATGATCGATGTTTCGGAGCAGCGCGCCGCCGCCGACCAGGACCATTCCGCGGTCGATGATGTCCGAGGCAAGCTCGGGCGGCGTTTTCTCGAGCACCGAGCGCACGACCGCCGAGATCGCGGCGAGCGGCTCCGAGATGGCTTCGGTTATTTCGCTTGACGTGACACGTATGGTGCGCGGTAAGCCGGCCACCTGATCGCGGCCGCGCACTTCCAGCACCATCTCCTCGGCGAGCGGAAGAGCGCTTCCGATCTGGATTTTGATATCTTCCGCGGTTTGCTCTCCGATCATCAAATTATACTTCTTGCGAACATAGGTCGCGATCGACTCGTCGATCTTCAGTCCGGCGACGCGAACCGAGCTCGATACGACCATTCCGTTCATCGAAATGACCGCCGCTTCACTCGCCCCGCCGCCTACGTCGACGATCATATTGCCGGTGGGAGTGTGAATGGGGAGACCGGCCCCGAGAGCCGCCGCGAACGGTTCCGGCACCAGGTGCGCCGAGCGGCCGCCGGCGGCGATCGCGGCGTCGTGCACCGCGCGCTCTTCGACGCTCGTCACACCCACCGGAACGCTGATCGAAATATCCGGCTTGCCGCCGAGCATCATCTGCAAGCGGCCGCACACCTTGAAAATAAAGTACTTGAGCATCGCCTCCGTGACCATATAGTCGGCGATGACTCCGTCGCGCATCGGCCGCATGACCTCGATGCTCTCCGGCGTCCGGCCGAGCATCGCCCGGGCCTCTTCGCCCAACGCGACGATCTTGGCGTCAGACAGCGCCAGCGCGACGAGCGAGGGTTCCGACAACACGAGCCCTCGCCCACTCACGTATACGAGCACGTTGACCGTTCCCAGGTCGATCCCGATTCGACGAACAAACAGCGGCATCTAGTCTTCCCCAGTATTCGGTGTCCGTCGGCTGCCGCGCTTGCGTTTGGCCACGCGCAGCCTCAATTCCGCGCGCCGCAGCGATTGTTCGAGTTGCACAAACTCCACCTCGCTCCTCGGCTTGTCTTGCAGCAGGAGGCGCGCCCGTTCCCGTGCCTGCTCCGCCCGCATCTCGTCGATCTCCTCGGCGTGCTCGGCCGTATCGGCTAGCACGGTGACGTGATCCGGCCGGACTTCCATAAACCCGCCGCCGATCGCAAACGAGTGTTCCTCTCCGTCCTGTTGGTAACGCAATTCGCCTACCGTCAGCGCGGTGACGAGCGGAGCGTGGCGCGGAAGGATTCCGAGCACGCCGTCCACGCCCGGCGCGCTAATGTAGTCGACCTCTTCGCTCAACATCGGTCGTTCGACCGTGACGATCTCTAGTTTGATCTTGGGCATTCGAGTGTGACCTTGGATTCGGATCGCGGGACGCTAGAGCTTGCCCTGCCGGAACGTCTCCTGTACTTCGTCGATCGTCCCGCGCATGTAAAAGTATGGCTCGGGAATGTCGTCCAGCTCACCGTCGAGGATCATCTTGAAACCGCGGACGGTTTCCTTGATCGAAACGTAAGCCCCCGGCCGGCCGGTAAAGACCTCGGCGACGCGCATCGGCTGAGAAAGGAATTTTTCGATCTTGCGAGCGCGGGCGACCGTCAGCTTGTCGTCTTCGCTCAATTCCTCGATGCCGAGGATCGCGATAATGTCCTGTAGGTCCTTGTAGCGCTGGAGGACGCGCTGAACGCCGCGCGCCACGTCGTAATGCTCCTTGCCGACGACGAGTGGGTCGAGGATTCTCGACGTGGACGCAAGCGGATCGACCGCCGGAAAGATCGCTTTCTCGAAGATCGAGCGTTCGAGAGAGATGGTCGCGTCCAGGTGTGCGAAGGTCGCGACCGGAGCCGGATCCGTGTAATCGTCCGCCGGCACATAGATCGCTTGCATGGAGGTGATCGAGCCACGCTTGGTCGACGTGATGCGTTCTTGCAGCTCACCCATCTCTTGCGCCAGCGTCGGCTGATATCCTACGGCGCTCGGCATTCGTCCGAGCAAAGCGGAGACCTCCGAGCCGCTCATGACGAACCGAAAGATGTTGTCGATGAAGAGGAGGACGTCGCGTCCTTCGTCTCGAAAGTACTCTGCCATTGTGAGACCGGTCAATCCGACGCGCAGCCGCACACCGGGCGGCTCATTCATCTGTCCAAAAACCATCACGGTCTTGTCGATGACGCCGGACGATTTCATCTCGAGCCAGAGGTCGTTGCCCTCACGCGAACGCTCGCCGACGCCGCAGAAGACGGAATAGCCTCCGTGTTCGGTGGCCACCGTGCGGATCAACTCCTGGATGATGGTCGTCTTGCCGACTCCGGCGCCCCCAAAGACGCCGATCTTGCCGCCCTTGGTGAACGGAGCCACGAGGTCGATGACCTTCATTCCAGTTTCAAAGAACTGCGGCTCGGTCACCTGGTCCTCGAACGAGGGCGCGGCCCGGTGGATGGCGTAGTATTTTTCGGCGTGAACGGCCTCGCCTTGATCGATCGTCTGACCGGTGACGTTAAAAATTCTTCCGAGCGTTGCCTGACCGACCGGCACGGAAATCGGCTCGCCGGTGTCCACCGCTTGCATGCCGCGGCGCAACCCGTCGCTCGTATCCATGGCGACGGTCCGGACCCAGTTGTCTCCCAGGTGTTGCTGTACCTCCAGGATCAAGTGTTTGCCCTGTTCGCTCACTTCTAGCGCGTGGTAGATTTCGGGCAGTTCTTCTGCGCGAAATTCCACGTCCACGACCGGGCCGGTCACCTGTGTCAGTCGCCCTATCGAGCCTTTTGCCATTCCGTCCTCCGATAGTTATGAAGCTATCACGTGTGGAAACAACGTGCTGCGATCGTCCCAAGGGTGCCCCGCGCGGCCCGGCTGGCGCGCCGCGCTTCGTGCAGAGCGCCCTAGGCGCGCGCGATTCGCTGAGCTTCGGCACCGCCCGAGATCTCCAGCATCTCTTTCGTGATGCTCGCCTGGCGTGCCTTATTCATTGCCAGCGTCAGGTCTCCGATCAAATCGCGAGCGTTCTCCGTCGCATTCCGCATCGCAACCATGCGTGACGCCCACTCGCTTGCCACGGATTCGAGCAAAGCCTGGTAGATCTGCAGCTCGGTAAATCGGGGCAGCACCGTCGCCAGAATCGTCTCCGGATCGGGCTCGTAGAGATAGACCGCGCTGCCGGTGCCTTCTCGCTCCTGCGCCGGCTGGATCGGCAGCAGCTGCTGGATCATCGGCCGCTGCACCAGCGTGTTCACGTAGTCGGTATAGGCGAGAAACACCTGGTCCGCCCGTCGCTCCACGAATTCGGTGATCGCGACCTTGCCGATCGGGCCCACGTCGTTTACGGTCGGCCGCTCGCTGAGGCCGTTGAACTCGGCCACGATGTCCTTGCCGTACCGCGCGGCGATATTCGCGCCGCGGCGCCCGATGGCGATGAAGCGGACCGGCTTGTTCTGCTCGGCCGCGAACGCGTTGGCGGCTCGGATGATATTCACGTTGTAGGCGCCGCACAGCGTTCGGTCAGACGTGATCATGACGATCAACACGCTCGAAATCGTGTGGCGTTCTTCCAGGAGCGGGTGCAGCACTTTGCTCCGCCCGGGCTGTGAGGCGAGATAGGTGAGCATTTCCCAGGACTTGGCTGCATACTGCCGGCTGGCAAGCGTCGCCTGCTGCGCCCGCCTCATTTTCGACGCGGCGACCATTTCCATCGCGCGAGTCACCTGGGCGATGTTACGGATGCTTTTGATTCGACGTTGAATTGCGCGCGGAGATGCCAAATTGGGCCTCGACTGCTTATCCGCCCTTGAGCAGAAATTGGAACGTATCGCTCTTGGGGCTCTGCGGAACGATTTGGTGACGGGTGCCCGTCGTCGGGTCGACCGCTCCGCCTTCGGCGGTTGGACCCACGTCCGTAACGACAGTTACCGACCATTTGACCCACAAGTCGGTGGACGGATTGGGAAGGAGCCCGGAATAGTTGGGTCCGGTATGCCCCGGCTGATACAAAGTAAAGCGTACGGTCTGTGCTTGCGCTTTCTGAGTCTCGTTGGGATCGCACTGCAAGAACTGGTCGCCGGTCCCGCCCGCCGAGTTGGTCGGTACGAAATCGACACGGACCATGTAGCAGACACCGGTCGCCAGTGGGGAGATGGACTCCCACTCGAACACCAGGGCATCCGACGGCGAGTGACGTTCGTCCTTCTGGTTGAGGTCGGGATTAAAGTTCGGCCGCACTAGCTTCGGGGCGGGAAGCGTTAGCGGAGCCGCTGTGGGCGTCTCGGTCGCTGCCGGAACGGTCGGTTTTTTCGTAGCGGCGGGTTTCGGCGTGTTCAGAGCAACCGCTACTTTGGTGGGGGTATCGACCACCACCGTTGCCTCAGGATTGATCGTGGGCAGCGGCGTGATCGAAGGAGCGGCCGGCGTGTCCGTCGCCGGCGGCGGCGTGGCCGTAACGATGACCGTAATTTGAATTGGCGGCTGGGTGGGTGGCGGAGTCGGTGAAACCGATCCGCAGCCAGATGCCGCTATCGCTACGACCAAGCCTGCGACAACCAGGGCGAAGAGATTCTTGTTCATTGCCATCCTTCCGTGTGAGCTACGTGCGACATTTTGGGCACTAACCACCGGAGACCAACAACTGGACCCCCATCGTCTGACTGGGAGCGCCGCAGTTGATCAAGTCCGGCGGCCTGACCGTCGGATCGGAATCGTTAAAGCCGCCACTTGTCTTGACGATGGTGACGGTCCAATTGACGACGGCATTGTCGCCGGCGGCAAGGCTCGAGGTCGCACGGCCGTCGAAGACGACCTGCTGACCCGCGGTGAGAAAGCTGTTGGCAGAAATGTAAAGCACGGCGCCGTTCACGTGCTGACCCCCTCGCTTGGACTCCATGTTCAGCATGTATCCAACGTGAGGATCGGTCTCGGAGGAGAGCGAAGACGGGGGCGTCCATTTGAAAATGATGGCCGAGCCGCCGGTCCCGTCCGCACGCGTATTGCGGGGCGCACCGTCCTCCGGGAATGTCGGTACGACGGTTCCAATGTCACAGGCGGGCACAGGTGTATTCGTTGGAGCGGCGGCAACCGGCACGGCGGTTGGCGCCGCTTTGGTCGCCGGCGGCCGGGTCGGAACGACCCGCGTCGGCGCCTTGGTCGGCACCGGCGACGTGACGGTCGGCAGCGGTGTGATCGTCGCCGGCTCGGGCGTCGTAGTCACCGGCACGTAGACCAGCCAGGGAGTCTGCGTCGCCGAGCGTGTCGGGACCGCCGTCTGCTGGCTCGGGAGCACGCTGCATGCGCCAAGCGTCGCAGCCGTAGCCGCCAGGGCCATTACCCACGTCCACTTCATCATCTTCACAACATCTCCGTGTGCGGCCGATGGCTGATCACAAAAGGCGGGACCCACGCCCGGCGCGTCGGCGCGCCGTCTGAAATCAGCCATTGGCCTGTCTTAGTACGTCCCCGCCAACTTGAATTCTTGGATCGCCTTTTTCAGTGATTCTTCGGTTTCGGTATCCACGGCCCGCGCGGACGCGATCTTGCGACCCACTTCCGGATGCGACGCGTCCATAAATTTGAGGAATCCGCTCTCGAACGCGCGGACCCGATCGATCGGGACGTCGTCAAGATGGCCGTTGGTCGCTGCATAGATCACCAGGACCTGATGCTCAAGGCTCATCGGCTCGTACTGCGGCTGCTTGAGTAGCTCGGTAAGCCGCTGCCCGCGCTCCAATTGCTCGCGGGTCGCCTTGTCCAGATCGGATCCGAACTGAGCGAACGCGGCCAGTTCGCGGAACTGCGCCAGGTCCAATTTCATCTTACCCGCGACCTGTTTCATCGCCTTGGTCTGTGCTTTGCTCCCGACGCGCGATACACTGATGCCGACGTTGACGGCGGGGCGAATGCCGGCGTAGAACAGATCGCTCTCCAAATAGATCTGTCCGTCGGTGATCGAGATCACGTTAGTCGGAATGTACGCCGAGACGTCGCCCGCTTGCGTTTCGATGATCGGCAGCGCCGTGAGCGATCCGCTCCCCAACTCTTTGGACAGCTTGGCGGCCCGTTCGAGCAGTCGGGAATGGAGGTAAAAAACGTCGCCCGGGTATGCCTCGCGGCCGGGGGGACGGCGGAGCAGCAGCGACACCTGGCGGTACGCCCACGCATGCTTGGACAAATCGTCGTAGATGATGAGCGCATCGCGGACTTGCTTGCCGCCGATGGTGACGCCCTTCTCCATGACGTGCTCGCCCATCGCGCAGCCAGCGTAAGGCGCGATATACTGCAGCGCCGCCGGGTCTGACGAGCTCGCGGAAACGACGATCGTATATTCCATCGCGCCGTGATTTTCGAGCGTGTTCACGACCTGGGCGACCGTCGAGAGCTTTTGGCCGATCGCGACGTAGATGCAGACCATGTCCTGGCCGCGCTGGTTGATGATCGTGTCCACGGCGATGGCGGTCTTGCCGGTTTGACGGTCGCCGATGATGAGCTCACGCTGCCCGCGTCCGATCGGGATCATGGAATCGACCGCCTTGATGCCGGTTTGGACCGGCTGCTCGACCGGCTGGCGCATGACCACGTTCGGAGCGATCCGTTCCACCGGGCGGAAGACCGAGGACTCGATCGGCCCCTTGCCGTCCAGCGGTTGTCCGAGCGCATTGACGACGCGTCCGATCGCGCCTTCACCCACGGGCACTGACGCGATGCGGCCGGTGCTCTTGACCAGGTCTCCCTCGCGAAGGTCGGAGTATTCGCCCATGATGACGACGCCGATCAGGTCCCGTTCGAGATTGAGCGCCAATCCCAGCACGCCGCTCTTGGCGAACTCGACCAGTTCGCCGGCCATGACGTTGCTCAATCCGTTGACGCGCGCAATGCCGTCGCCGATCTCCACGACGGAGCCCACATCCACCGCCTCCAGCGGGGGCTGAAACGCTTCGATTTGCTTCCTGATCTGTGCCGTGATCTCTTCAACGCGTGACGCCATCCGTGCCTCCCAAGGCAATCGCGGCGCGTCCGAAAGTCATGTGTCGAGCCCTTCGGGCGTCTGCGACCCTCGCGCTTGCCTCGTTATTTGAGTTTCTCTTTCAGACTCGCCAGTTTGCCCGCCACGCTCCCGTCGACCACCTTGTCCCCCGTCCGGACGACGATTCCGCCAAGGATCGCAGGATCCACGGAGTAGTCGAATTCCAGCTCGCGCGCGGACCCTTTTTTCAGCTTGGCCTCGAGTGCCTGCTTTTCGCCGTCGGTCAACGGGACCGCGCTGGTCACTCGAGCGAAGGTGACCGACGCCCGGCGTTGAGCGAATCGCTCGTACTCGTCGACGATCTCCGGAAGAAGGTGCATCTCATTCTTGCTCGCGAGCATCAGAAGGAAATTCCGGGACTCGCCGGAAGCCTGGGCCGGGATGAGCCCCTGCAGGATCTCCTGCTTTTTGGAAAACGGCAGCGAGGCATCGTCCAGCTGACCGAACGCGGCGGACTGGTCCATCGCCGCGGCGATCGCCTTGAGCGGCGTGAGCCAGCTTTCCACCGCCTGATCGAACGCAGCTTGCGCATATATCTTTGACGGACGTTCGTTTTGCACGACGGTACTCTCCTTGCGCAGTACTGGAGCGGTACTAGTTGTCAACACTGAACTGATCGGCCTGGGCGAGAAAATCACTCACCAGCCGGCGATGCGTTTGTTCGTCGAGGGTCTGACTGACGACCTTTTGCGCGGCCAGCAGGGAAAGGCGCACGACCTCTTCTTTCAGATCGGACATCATCTCCTTGCGTTCGTACTCGATCTGCCCTTTGGCCTGCTCGATCAGCTTGCGCGCATCGTCACGTGCCTGAGCCAGTATCGCTTCGCGCTCTTTCTCCCCCACCTGAGCCGCAGCCGCCGCGGCGCCCTGCGCCTCTCGCCGCGCTTCTTCCAGACGGCGGTCGAATTCCTTCTGTTGCTCCGCGGCTTCGCGCTTGACGCGCTCGGCGTACTCCAGGCTCTCCTGGATCTTCTGCTTGCGCGAGTCCAGCATGTTCAAGATGGGCTTGTACAAGATGAGGCGAAGGAGCACGAACAAGATCACGAAATTCAGTATTTGAGTAATGAGCAGATTGGCGCTAATCCCAAGTGCTTCCATTCGCTGTCCTTTCGCGTCGGATCCCGCGAGTGCACCAGCGCTCCCGGGTCGGATGCGGCGAGTCGATCACCCGCCGCTCACGACGAAGAGCAAGATCAACGCAACGACAAGCGCGTAGATGGTCAGCGCTTCGGTGAACGCAATCCCGATGAACATGTTGATCTGGATCGGCCCTTGCGCTTCGGGATTACGCCCGATCGATTGCAAGGCGCCGCTGACCAAGAGCCCCATGCCGATGCCGGGGCCAATGGCGCCCAACCCGATAGCGAGACCTGCCGCGAGGAGCCGAGCGGAATTGATGTCCATACGAAAATGCCTCCAAAGATGTGGGTTCTTGACTTGCCAGAACTAGACGGCCTATCGCTCGCTAATGCGCTTGGTGCTCGTCGCCGCTGTGGCTCACTGTGGCCGTAGACATGAATGCGAGCGTAAGCACGGCGAATACGAAAGCCTGAATGAAGCCGACGAACAACTCGAGTCCCAGAAACGGAAGCGGAACGATGAAGGACAGCAGAAACGGAATCACCAGCAGTAGGACTTCGCCGGCAAAGATGTTGCCGAAAAGTCGGAACGAGAACGAGAGAATCTTGGCGACTTCGCTGATGAGCTCGATGATGCCCATGACAAAATCGATCAGGCCGAGGAAGAGTATGCCGGCCGGGTTGCCCTTGCGCCGTCCGGTCACGGCCTGAACAAAGCGGACGAATCCCCCGATGTTGATGAATTTGCCGAGGTAGCCGAAAAACCCATTCGCCCGGACTCCGAAGTATTGCGTGAGCGCGACCGAGACGAGCGCGAGCCCAACCGTGAAATTGAGATCGGTGCTGGGCGAGCGTAGGATGGGTATGATCTCTTCCTTGCCGTTCACGATCTCTTTGATGCCGACCGCGGCGAGAAGTGGGGCAAGCGGATCGAGCAGATTGGACAGCAGGACGAAGAGGAAAATCGTGGCGACGATGGGGAAGAACGTCGGCGCCCACTTGGGGCCTGCGACGTTCTCGGTGAGGCCGTAGAGCGCCTCCACCGCCATCTCGGCCACGTTCTGCTTCCCGCTCGGGATCGTCTGCAGGCTGGAACGCACCCAAAGCGAGAAAAGGACCAGCAAAGCCATGACCAGCCAGGTCGCCAGCAACGAATTCGTGATTGGGATCGGTGCGCCCGGAATTGGAATGACCAGGCCCGGCAACGGCTCGGCCGCCACCTTGATGGCCGCGATCTCGAACGGAAAGGTCATCCGAATCACGACGACCAAAATCAACGCGATGATTGCGCCGAGCGCGTACAACCAGGTCTTCGACACCAGGTGCCTCCGAGAGTGGTGTTCCGCCAAATTACAAACGGGGGGAATGAGCCAATGGTGTGCGGCGTCGCAGCGGTGCCCGCGCCGTCGCGGACCGTCCCCCGGTTGAGGGACTCAGCTCAGGTTTTTGAATGTCGCGGAAACGATCGAGTAAACGGCCGCGACGGCAAGGATCACACCGACGCCGAGGCCGAGGAGCGTCAACCACGGCGTTGTCCCGAAGCGGGCATCCAGCCACAATCCGCCGAGCAGCGGCAGCATCGTCGCCGTGACGATCGTCCCGCCCAATTGGATGATGAGGGCAATCGGGCCTATCGTCCCGCGCACCGGCAGTTCCTTTCAAGCCGCACGCCGCACTGGTTCTCATCCAAATATTCGCGCGCGCTTGGCGTGACCGTTTCGATCCCGCAACAACCTGTGCCATTATACACTGAATGGAGGAAATTGCAAAACTCGTGCTGAGACTCAGACCGGTCGCCCTTGTTTCAATCGGATAAAGCGTGCGATCTCTGCGCGTCCGATAAAGCCGGCGAGCTGTCCGGCATCCATCACCGGCAATTCTGACGACTCCGTCCGCGATAGTCTGGCCAGGGCGAGCGCGGCGGTCTGGTTCGGCGACAGCGGCTCGATGTCCGCTAGCGAAATCATCGCGTCCCGCACTCGGCGGACGGGCCATTCCGGTCGCGGGATGCGTTTGACCTCGTCGAGGGAAACGATGCCTAACGGTCTGACGCCGTCGGTGACGGCGAATGTCTGCTCGCGCCGGGTCAACAGATAGCCGTCGACGAACGACGCAAGGGACATTTCCGACGGGACGGTCTCAAACGGGCGCGTCATCAGCTGGCCCACGTTCACCCCTCGCAGGGATTCCACCAGCGCCGTCTGCCGATAGCCGTCCGTCGCCGCATTCCATAGAAACAGGCCGATCAGAGCGAGCCAGATCCCGGCGAGGTTGGATTGAGAGAAGAAAAGCCAGGCGCCGATCAACACGAGCGCAACCGCGATCGCCTGGCCCGTGCGCGCGGCCCACCACGTTGCCCGCTGTACGTTGTGCGTGATCGCCCACAGAATTGCGCGGAAGACCCGGCCGCCATCGAGCGGAAAGCCCGGCGCGAGGTTGAACAACGCCAATTGCGCGTTGACTTGCGTCAACACGCTCGTGAGCAAGATCAGCGGCACGAGTGCCGTGTCGAGGATCCTGGCCGATTCGAGAACCTGAAGCCAGATCCACGCCGAGCCGAACACCGCTGCCAGCGCCAGGCTCATGAGCGGCCCCATGATCGCGATCAGAAACTCGGTCGAAGGGCGGTCCGGTTCTTCCGAGATCTGTGCGACCCCGCCGAAAATGAAAAGCGTAATGCGCTGCACCGGAATTCCGCGGTGGATCGCCATCCACGAGTGCGAAAACTCGTGCGCGAGCACAGACGCGAACAACAAGAGGCAGGTCACGACGCCGAGCGTGATGGACATCCCGTCCGCGCGGGCCAGGAACGACCGCGGGTGCAGCTCGTGTGGAAACTGGACGAACCCCAACGTATAGACGAGCAAGAACGCGATGAGGAACCAACTCGCGTCGATCGCGACGTCGATTCCCATCAGACGTCCTATGCGCCACGAGTTATTCATGCGTGCACTCCTCTGGGGACGAACACGGACTCACGGCTGGAACGCACCGGCGCCGACCCTTGACCGGATTTGGGGACGAGCGGGGCAGGTCTTGCCGAACCCGCGAGGTGTCCCTGGGCTCACAAAAAGACGCGGGGTATAGCCCCCGCGTCCGATGGCCCAAACGGCCGGTCGTTTAGCCGCCTGGCAAGTAGTTGAACGGATTCCGGCGCACGCCGTTCTTGATGATCTCAAAGTGAAGGTGAGGCCCGGTCGAGTTGCCGGTGGATCCGACGCGCCCGATGAGTTGTCCCTTCTTCACCGAGTCGCCTACCCCCACGGCAAAAGCACTCAAATGTCCGTACCTCGTCAAGTAGCCGTTGCCGTGATTGATCAGGATCATGAATCCGTAGCTGACCGTTTCCTGGTCCCACCCGGCGACGATGACGTATCCCGAATCCGCGGCGTAAATCGGCGTCCCTTTGGGCGCGCCAATGTCGATCCCGGGATGACGCGTCCAGAAGCCTTGCGTGATCCTTCCCGACACCGGCCAGCCAAAGTTGCCCGTGCCGCGCGCGGCCGTGGCCGGCAATGGCCCACTGTACGCATTGACCGTCCGAGGGATGTACGGCTTGTAGCCGTCCGGCACCATCAAGAACTGGCCGACCGTAAGATGGTAATCCGGCGGCTTGAGCTCGTGGTGCTGTGCGTTGTATTCGAATCCGACGATGTTCTGCACCAACGTGCTCGGGGTCACCTTCGTGGACTTGAATTTGTCCGCGATCTTCTGCACTGAGTCGCCGCTCTGGACGGTGTAGAGGACGCCGGTGACCGGCGGAATGTCGAGCGCCTGGCCAACGGACAACATGTCCGGATTGTCTTCCAGCTTTGGATTTGCCCACAACACCGAGTCGGCGCTAACGTTGAATTGGCTCGCGATATCGCTGACGGTGTCTCCGGATTGAACCGTGTACTTGACCACGTCCCGCCGGGCGCGTTTGGGAGCATCGGTGAGGGGGATGGGCGAATGGACCGGGTTTCCGGTGTCGTCCGTGCCGGGGTCTTGCAGCTCGGACGGATCGATGGGTCCGAGCGCGGCAACCTGGGGGTCCGTCCTCTCGTTGCCAACGTTGAGTTGAACGCCGCTGGCCGCGATCGTCAATGCGATCAGTACAAGCAGCCCGACGTGCGAAGCGATGCGCGTCAGGAGCGGCATGTCCGTGGCGACGTCGTCCCAAAAGTCGCGCAATTGCATCAACAGCGGTGCAGCCCAGACGCGGAACCGCGCCGTCACGGAAAGTTGAAAAGGCTTATCCGGCGGCATGAGCTAGAGATTGTCCTTGTTCAACGTGGCGAGGAATTCCTTATTGGTGCGGGTCTTCATCATGCGTTGGATGACCGGCTCGATCGCCTCTGGCCCGCCGCCCATCATGTCCATCATGCGCCGCAGTGTCCAGACGCGTGCGAGGTTTTCCTCGTCCAAAAGGAGCTCTTCGCGGCGGGTGCTCGACCTCTCGGCGTCGATCGCTGGGAAAATGCGCCGCTCGGTCAGCTTGCGGTTTAGATGCACCTCGCTGTTGCCCGTCCCCTTGAACTCCTCGTAGATTAGATCGTCCATGCGGCTGCCCGTGTCGATCAGGCATGTCGCAATAATGGTCAGGCTGCCTCCCTCCTCGAGATTGCGCGCCGCGCCGAAAAAGTGCTTGGGAGGGTATAGCGCCGCCGGGTCGAAGCCACCGGTCAGCGTGCGCCCGCTCGGCGGAACAACCAGGTTGAATGCGCGTGCCAGCCGGGTGATCGAATCGAGCATCACCACGACATCCTTTCCGCCCTCGACGAGTCGCTTGGCGCGCTGCAGCGCCATTTCGGCCACGCGCGTCTGATTTTCGACGACATCGTCAAATGTGGACGCAAAGACCTCGGCGTCGACCGAACGGTCCATATCGGTCACTTCTTCCGGTCGCTCTCCGATCAGCACGACCATCAAGTGCGCGCCCGGATAGTTCTCGCTGATGCCGTTGGCTATCTGCTTGAGGATGGTCGTCTTGCCTGCTTTGGGGGGAGAAACGATCAGGCCGCGCTGCCCACGGCCGATTGGAGCGAGCATGTCCAGCAGGCGGGTCGCCAGAATATTGGGTTTGGTCTCGAGCATGTATTGCTGATTGGGAAAGATCGGCGTCAGCTTGTCAAAGTCAGGCCGCGCTTTGGCGGCTTCGGGGTCCAGCCCATTCACTGCCTCCACCCGCAAGAGCCCGAAATATTTCTCGGTTTCTTTGGGCGGCCGCACCTGTCCGATGACCATGTCTCCCGTGCGCAAGCCGAACCGTCGGATCTGGGACTGGGAAACGTAGACGTCTTCGGGACCGGGCAGGAGGTGGTCCGAGCGCAAAAAGCCAATGCCGTCTTCGACGATTTGGAGCACCCCGCCGCCGAAGATCAGTCCATCACGCTCTGCCTTGGCTCGGAGCAGTCGAAAGATCAAGTCCGTCTTTTTCAGCCGCGTGTAGCCGCTGACGGCTTGCTCTTTGGCGATTTCGCGCAGTTCAGTCAGGTTCTTGTTTTCAAGTTCTGCGTAATTGAGGGTTTCTACCACGGAGGACTCCATGCGTCGATGCGGACATTTGGCCGATCGGGCGCGCATACGCCGCCGGCCGGCTAGCTGCTCAATGCCACTCCCGCTCGATGCGTTGCATCTCTAGAGAAAGGAGAATCGGGTCGATAAGATGAGGCTTGGCTCAAGAGGTCGAACGTTGGAGATACTAAACTCCTTAAATTATAGCATGATTTCAGGCGTTCGTCA